>CAXBNA010000028.1:0-37563 GCA_963976915.1 uncultured Verrucomicrobiales bacterium | reverse complement strand
AATTCGGCTCTCTCATCCCGAAGGGATTTCAGCCATTAGCCAGGGGTCGAAGCGAGGCACGAGCACAGACCCCTGGTAGGCGCCCCACGTCCACCCAGATCCAGGGCGCATCCTGAAGGGATGCCAGCGATGCGCTGCATGGCCCAGGAGATTCCGTCCTGCCTCCCCTCAGGATGGCATCCCTGCCGGGATGCTTCCTTGGCCAAGGTCATCGTTTCGCGGGAACCGGTGGCGGCGAGGGCTCCGCCCTCTTGCCACCGGCTCATGGCTGCGATCCCGCCAGGATCCTCTGACGAATCTCCGCACTCATTCCCCGGATGAACCCTCTTCATCCTGGTCCCAATCCTTGTCCTCATTCGACTGTGTGACGTGCACCCCAAAGGCGGCCGTAGCGTGGGCTTTCTAGCCTGCGTCGGAGCCTTGAAACAGGCTAGAAAGCCTATTCTACAAAAAGGAGTGCGTGGGAAGGATTCTTGCAGAACGATGAGGCATGACCGAACCCAACACGATGACCTTGGATGACGAAGGCTGGCCAGGGATCCGCTTGCAGTCGCCCGACGGAGCGACCGCGCATGTCCACGTGAACGGTGCCCATGTGACCGCGTGGTGCCCGGCGGGTGGGAGCGACCGGTTGTTCTTGAGTTCCGCCAGCGAGTTCGGCCCCGGCAAGGCCATCCGCGGCGGTGTGCCGGTCATCTTTCCGCAGTTCTCGGACTACGGTCCATTCCAGCGGCATGGCTTTGCCAGAAATCTGCTGTGGACGGTCAAGGAACTGCGCGGACCGCAACTCGTGCTGACCTTGGCCGACTCCGAAGAAACGCTCGCGCTCTGGCCGCACCGGTTTGAGTGCGAGTTTGCTGTGAGCATCGGCGGCGACACGCTGGAGATGAGCTTGACCGTGCGGAATCCGGGCACCGCGGCGATGGAGTTCGCGGCGGCGCTGCACACGTACCTGCGCGTGGATGACATCGCCGCCGCGCGGGTCGAGGGGCTCTCTGGCATGAGGTTCCGCGACAACAACGACCGCTCCCGCATCCAGGTGGATCACGACGAGGCGGTCACCTTTCCTGACGAGATCGACCGGGGCTACTTCGATGTGCCGCGTCAACTGACCGTCCGCGATGGCAAGAGCGCGCTTTTCGTACAGTCGGACGGCTTTCCCGATGCGGTCGTCTGGAATCCCGGACCGGCCAAGTCAGCGGCCATGAAGGACATGGAGGCCGAGGGCTACCAACGATTCGTTTGCGTCGAGGCGGCGGCTATTCAGGCACCCATCAGGCTCGACCCCGGCGAGACGTGGCGCGGAGTCCAGCGTCTGGTGGCGTAGCATAGCCTCACCGCACTTGCCATTTGCGATGCGGGCATCCTCGGGCACGTTGGCGTCCCTCTTTATGTCGAAAAAACCCGTTGTTCTCATTATCCGCGATGGCTGGGGCATCAACCCCGGCGGCAAGGCGCAGGCCGAAGCCAATGGCGATGCCACTCTTCTCTCCCGCATCCCCTTCCACGAGCATCTGTATGCGACCTATCCCTGGGCCAAGGTGAGCGGCAGCGGCGAGGACGTGGGCCTTCCCGAAGGCCAGATGGGCAACAGCGAGGTGGGTCACCTCAACCTCGGCGCGGGCCGGATCGTATATCAGGATCTCACGCGCATCAATCTGGCCATCAAGGACGGCAGCATCCACGACAACGAAGTGCTCTGTGAAGCCTTCGAAAAAGCCAAGGGCAAACGCCTGCACTTCCTCGGCCTCGTCAGCGACGGCGGCGTACACTCCCATCAGGATCACCTCGCCGCCCTCTGCCATGCCGCCAAGGCCGCCGGTGTGGACGATGTGATGGTGCACGCCATCACCGATGGCCGCGACACCTCGCCGAAGGGTGGTGAGGCGTATCTCGCGAAGCTGGAAAAGGACATCGAACCCAGCGGCGCAAAGATCGCCACGGTGATCGGCCGCTACTTTGCGATGGATCGGGACACGCGCTGGGACCGCAACAAGATCGCCTGGGACGCCATCGTCCTCGGTCGCGGCGACAAGCGCACAGACACTCCCAGCCAGGCAGCGAAGGCCGCGTATGACACCGAGCCCCGGGGCGATGAGTTTCTTCCCGCGATGATCTTCAGCCACGCCGATGAGCAGCGCATTCGCGATGGCGACGTCATCATCTGGTTCAACTTCCGCGCCGACCGCGCCCGCCAGTTGAGCGAGGCTTTTTTGAAAACCGGCTTCGAGGGCTTCGACCGCGAGGTGCATCCGATGACGGCCTACTACACGCTCACCGAGTACGACGCGACCTACTACGACCTCGGCTGCCGCGTGATCTTTGGCCCCGAGACTTTGGACAACAACCTCGGCCAAGTCCTGGCCGCCGCAGGCAAGACCCAGCTCCGCGCCGCTGAGACGGAGAAGTACCCGCACGTCACCTTTTTCTTCAACAGCGGCATCGAAGAGCCCAACCCCGGAGAAGACCGCTACCTCGCGATCAGCCCGAAGGAGGTGCCCACCTACGACAAAAAGCCGCAGATGAGCGCGCCCGACCTCACCTTCGAGGTGCTGCGTCGTCTGGAGAACTACGACGCCGTGATCATGAACTTCGCCAACCCCGACATGGTCGGCCACACCGGCGTCGTCGAGGCGGGAGTCCATGCCTGCGAAACCATCGACCTCGGCGTGAAATTGATCGTCGAGAAGACGCTCGAACTCGGCGGCAAGCTCTTCATCACCGCCGACCACGGCAACTGCGAGCAAATGCGCAATGCCGATGGATCCCCCCACACCGCGCACACGACCAACCTCGTCCACGGCATCTACGTGGCGGCTGACGCCGATCAATTCACCGTCAAAGACGGCAAGCTCGCCGACATCGCACCAACGCTGCTCGACATGATGGGCTTGGAAAAATCCGCCGAGATGACGGGCGAGAGTTTGTTGGTGAGGAAGTAGAGTTCAGGGAGTTTCCGCCATGACCAACTCCGGGCGTCCTTGGGTGAGTTGGGTGGACTTCCTGCTGTTCGCCCTCATCATCGGGTCGGTCGTTTTGTTCGACTGGTGTGCCTATTGGGGTGGTCGCTCTTCAAGTCTTGAGCCGATGTTGACTGGCTTGGGGATGATTTTCTTTGGGTTGGTATTCGGGATCGGTCTCGCCCTGCGGCCATGGATGGGACAAGGTCGGGGGCTTCAGAAACATCAGTTGTGGATTCGCCCGGTCCTGCTGTTGTGCGCATGGCTGGGCTCATCTGGAGTTTCTCGACTCAATTTCTTCAACGATACGGGAACAACGCCATTTGTGACGGGGTGCCGGGATGCGGTGAAAGACATTTTCCATCTCGATGACGTCGAAGCGCTTCGGCAGAGGGCGCACGAATTGAGTCGGGCGGGTAGTTTGGAAGATGACCTGGTTTGGCTTCCAATCGAGACTCTTCCCGAGGCACTACGGAAGGGTAGTTGGGGAGACCCGCGACCTGTGGAACTTCGGCCCCATGAAGGTGGCGCCGAAATCGAAGTGTGCTGGGGAGGCGGTCACACCGGAAACTTTGGTCTCCTGATTGATCCAGCAAAGGTCCCTCAAGGAAGCGCAGATGACTCGTCGTACGATGAAATTCGCTGGTACCAGCCCCTTGCAGAGAGCGTCTATTTCTTTTACTGGGGCGGATGAGACACAGGCTTGCAGCAAAGCCTGGATTGACGTCGGCACGGTCAATCAGTAGTCTTCTGCCATGACAGCATCGCAAGTGATTGGCGAAATCGTCGCGCTTCCTGAGGAGGAGCGGCGTCAGGTGATTGAATTCACCCGAAAGCTTGCCGATCAAAGAAAACTCTCTCCAACGGATCTCGGCGTGCTAGGCTCTCGACTTTCACACTGCGAGGATGACGGCAGCGCAGCGGTCCTCAAGGAGGAGATTGTGGCCGGTTTTTACGGAAGCTAGGGCATGCCACGAGTCCGGCGACGAGGCGTTCCGGCAGCGGTGTTGAGGCACTTGCTTGATCGGATTCAAGATAGGAGCATCCCGGCGGATCAACTAGAACTCCTTGCCGCGTGGCTGGACGAGAATCCGGAAGTTCCAGAAGGGAATTGGTATCGCCGATTCACGGGCATGACCGTTTGTGGAGAAGGCGAGTTGGTGAAGACCTTTCTCCTTCCAGGGCAATCACCTTTTGGAACGGAAGTTCGCTGACGTTGACGCTGGACCGCCTGCGCCTTCACTCCGCTTCTGCCGCGAAGACTGCCTTTGCGGGGCGGATTTCGGGATTGGAGTCGCGATTGAGGATCTCGCGGAGGAGGACGTTGTCAGGGAAGCGATCCAGTCCGGCGAGGAGGGCGGCGTTGGAGGTGGCGTTCTGATTGCCGGAGTGTTGCAACTGCGAGAGGTGGAGGTAGTCGGCGGGTGAGGCATCACGCTTGTGCTCAAGCAGTGCCTTCTGGGATTCGAGGGCAGTGGTCATGTCGCCTTGTTTGAGCGCCAGTCGGTGGAGGCTTGTGAGCGACTGGGTGGTTTGATCGCCATCGGGCAGTGCGTTGAGTGTCCGAAGGGCAAGGGCGTACTGACCAGCGGCTTCGTGGGCGTCGGCGAGTCGGCGCAGACCTTCGGCATCGGAGGGGTGGCTGCGGCAGAACGTTTCCCAGAGTCGGGCGCGCGATTGAGGATCGCGAGCGTGGTCGGATTCGGTGCGGGTGAGGAGGAAGGCGGCTTCGCGATTGTCGGGTTCCCATTTCAAAACCTGATGGAGAAGTTCTTGGGCAATGGCTGAGTGCCCGGCTTTGAGGGCGCCTTTCGCAGCGACCATGGGCTGGGGCAGCTTCGCTTTGATGGATTCCCATTCGTCGGTGTTGGGTGCCCGTCGGCACAGGTCCGAGAGTCGGCCAGCGAACCGCATGTCACCCAGCGCGGCGAGTCGGAGCAGGCTGTCGCGGGAACGACGGGGATCCCCGGCTTCGTCCGCGAGGCGGGCATGAAGTTCGAGAGCGCGGCGATAGTCGGAGGGAACGGTGGATTGATCGGTGAGCTCGACGGGATTGAGTTTGTGGAGAGGCTGTTTTGACAAGAACTGATCCAATGCGGGGAGGGCTTGACCGGGCAGTCCTGCAAAGGAGGCGGTGGTGGCGATGCGCTCGATATCGTGGGCATCGTTTCGGCCGAGTTTGAAACGCTCTTCGCAGAGAGCGAGGGCTTCACGGACTCGACCGGATCGGATCATGAGTGCGATCTCCAGATCCAAGGCTTCCTGCCGGTTGGCGTTGGCCAGTGGATGTGTGGCGTCGTTCATTCGTTCGGTGAGCAGCTTCAGCGCGAGATCCGAGCGAGACGCTTGCCTGCAGGTGGTGACGGCTTCCAACAGGAGATCCCAGTTGTCGGGAGCGACGCGGATGGCGCGTTGAAGAATCTCCATGGCCGGTTCCGCCTGACCGGCGGCGAGGGCCTTGGTGGAGAGGAGACGCAGGGCCTCGATCTTCAGAGAGTCAGGCAGGCGCTCTCCGGCAGCGGAGATCATGAGTTCGGTGCCCTCGAGTGAGGCCCAGTTCGAGGTGCCGAGCGCGGTGAAGAGCAGCCCGGCGTGGAGTGGACCCTGCTCAACGGGTCCCGACTGAACGGTGAGGAGGCGGACCTGAAGTTCGACGGGTTCGTAACGCCACTCGAGAATGGCCTGAAGGGTGTCGTCGGGAAGCCATGCCAAGGCGGTGATGGCGGGCAATCGCATGGATTCCGGTGCTTGGGCGACGTAACTGGTCAAGGTGCTCAATGTCCGCACCCGTGCGGCCATCGACGGATCTGCAGCGGGCGGGCCCGGGTGCAAACGCCATGCCCAGACAGCGATCATCGTCACCAGGAGAAGGGTCACGCCGCAAGCGCGCAGTGCGGTCTTGAGAAACGATTCAGCGGGAGGCGGCATAAGCGGGAGGGGAAATTTGGATGTGGGCGTGGCCTTGGGGCGGCAGTTCCAGAGACAAATGACCGGAGGCATTCGCCAGCACGGACCAACGCTGTCCGTTGAGAGTGATGCGACAGGCTGACTCGGGCATCAGGCCGGCAAAGACCACGTCCCCGATGCGGAGGTCGCGGAACTCAAACTCGACTTCGCGAGCGGAGAGTTGGTGGAAGCGGAGTGAGGAACTGGCCTGCCGAAGATAGATGTGGTCCTGCTCAAGTTGAGCGTCCGTCATGACCAACTCCGTGGAAGGAACGCCGAGCGTGTGGACATAGATCTGATCGCCGCGGACTTCGTAGCCGCTGACGCCACGGCAGCGTTGGAGGTGGGGAACTCCCATGGAAACGGGGAAACGGTAGGTGCGTGCACGACCCTGATTCAGGATGATCCAGTGACCTGTGGCGACTTGGAGGATTCGCGTTTCGGCGGCGTCTTCGACCAATTGCACGTAGTCGGTGGCTCGCACCGGTTGGAGGGGCTGGGAGGCACAGAGATCGAGCCGGCGCTTCACCTCCGAGAGCTGATCGGTGGTCCGGGCATCGTCGAAACGGAAACTGAAACTGAGCGGCGCAGTGCGTCGTTGTGCGGGACTCTCTTTGAAGGCGCTCTCAGGAGATGAGGGGCCGAGGAAGCTCTGATGCACGACCTTCTGTCCGGCATGATCAAAGATTCGCGTGCGTCTGAGTGGCGAGGCATCGGAGATGAGGCTCAGGGCTCCCATCCTCCTCGCATAAGCGACGGAGTCGGGGTTGGCAGGGGTTCGTTGGGGCCACTGCACAAACTGGATGCGCTTGTTTGAGGGGAGGATTTGGCGGTGAATGTAGGCGAGCGAACCGCCGATCTGGCGACCCAATCCATCCCGCCGGTCTGTGGCATGGGCGTTCAGGTCTGGGTTCTCGTTTTCACCTTTGGAAAAGTTCCATTGGGAGGGGCGGGAGAAGGTGCCGGAGGCCGGCTCGACCTGAGGGAGACTCAAAATCTGGCGAGCGGTCTCCTCGTAACGGAGGGCATCCCGCGGGTCGAGGCCGGGCAACCATCCCCGCAGCTCTGCCTCGCAGAGGCCGACGGTGAAAGGGAGCCGGTAGCAGTCGAGGATGCGGGTTTTCGTGAGCTCGCCGCAGGTGATGAGGCCGGGAATGGTCGCGGTGGTGGAGAAGCCCTCGCTTTGCGTTTGCAGCAGGAGCATGCGGCGTCCATCGCGAGTGGTGGTGTCGGGGATGGGAAAGGTGGGGACGTCGGCAAGCCAGCGTTGGAGAAAGGAGACCTCATCAAGGACCGGCTCTGTCGAGGGTCCAACGGCGTCCATCAAGACGCCCCCCCAACGCGTGAGGAACGCGGCATCGAACTGAGTCGCTTGGAGACTGGCGTCGCCCCTCAGGGAAAGGAACACATCGGCGCCTTCGGGAGCCTGAAGATCGTAGAATCCGAGGGTCGAGGACGATGTTGGAGAGCGACCTTGGGTCACCTCGGAATTGAGCCGGGCGATGCCCACCCGCTTGAGACCGGGAACGGTTTGTCCGCTGCCGCCGAGTTGAAGCGGAGCTGCAAGAGCGGCGAAGATCTCTGGGTCGGTCCAAGGCTGACCCGTGAGAAGAATCGGGATTTGTCCGGCGGAGGTCGTCGAGATCCACTGCGCCAGTTCCGCCTGCTCACGGCGGGTGAGGAGCAAGGTGCTGTCCAGAATCACGGCCGTGATGCCTCGGAGCGACAAGGGAAGCGCCTTTTCTCCGAGGTCGAGGTATTCGAGTTGGTAACCGAGCCACTCCAGGGGCGCATGGAGACGGTTGGCCACAAGGGTGGACTCGGGCTGCGCACGAACGCCGTTTTGATGAGCGGGATTCCACCCGTGGATCACGAGAACCGTCCGTGACTGCTCTCTCCAAGGACCGACAATGGTTCCGCCGAGGGAGTCATCGGTGATGAAGGCGCTGGCGCCTAGGGCTTCGATATTCTCGGCGATTCGTGCGGTGGCTTTCGAGTCTTCAAGTTCGGCAAAGTCCATGACGAAAGTTGCGAGACCTGCGCGGCGAGCTTCCACGAGCACCTTTTGGAGCGGCAGGCTTTCGATGGGAGGGACGGGTTCGATGAGGCCCGAGGCAGCGTTTGGATTCTGAAAGACTCCCTGAGCGAGCACGCCTTCCACCTCAGGCCAAGCCTCGGCCAGATGCCAAAAAGCTCCGGCGAGCAGGATTGCCTTGTCGGGAAGTTGGGCACGGACGGCGCGGAGCGCACTCAATTGCCCCTCGGCGGGGCTTTTCTCGCGGACATTGAAGACGTAGCCGTTGAAGCCGCGTTTGGCGGCGTCGAGCGCAGCGTTCTCCGAAACGCCACCCTTCAACTCACCCAGATGGGCGAAGAACCGATTTCCACGGCTGTGGCCCGCCTCAAGATCGACCTTCGCGTCAGGCCTGAGGATGCTGACGTCATACGCGGTGAGGGCCGCCGCATCGGGTTCGAGCCTGAGATCGACGAAAAGGCGATGGGGCTCTGCACCAATTGAGGGTGCCGCGGTCAGTCCCAATAATGCTGCAGCGGCGAGATGGCTGCGAAGGGTCCGTGAACGGCTGGGAATCAATGACCAGAGACTGTAGAAAAGGGCAGGCATGAGCTGGAGAAAGGGCTCGCAAAGCTGCGAACGCTCTCACCATAGAAACTCAATTTTATAAATTCAATAACTGCTTGGTGTGGTTACAGTCTTCTTACATGGCGCTGAACTGAGCGTTGCAAACCAGGGCTCCGAGGCGGTTTTCAGCCCAAATCTGTTTTCGACCGCATTCGAAATGCGCCCCCAATTGAGCGTGCGTATCGTCGTTTCAGAGCCCTCACGATTCGACCGGGTAGTCCCAGACCCAGTCGCCCTGATAGTCGTCCGCATGGAACTTCGTCTTCTCCGGTTTCTCGGGATCGAGGATGCGTTTGCCTCCATCGTCCTCGCCATCCGGGCCGGGGAGCCAGAGCCGATAGCGCGAGGCCGTTCGGTCGTAGCTCATGTCGGGAGGAAGGTCGCCAAGCGTTTCGGGATAGCTGCCGTGTTCGGCAAAGTGGGCCTCGAGCCGGCAGGCTGTGATGGCGAGGTCGAAATAGGCTTCCGAGACGGCGATTTTTTTCGCGGCTTTCATGACCATTGGGAGGGCCAACTTCACGAAAATGCTATCGAGGCGCCAGATGCCTTTGCGACGCGTCAATTCCTCTTCGAGAACAGAACCCTCAGAGGCGGCCGCGATGCCGGAGTCGCGTATCGGGTGAATAAGGTGCCGGTATTCCAGCCCAATAAGATTCACTGAGTTTAGGTCACAGATACCCGGCGTGAACATGCTCCACAACTTCCTGGAAATGAATGAGAGCTCTTTGTTCGATTCCCCTTCTGGATAGGAAAGATCGCTCATTGTCTTGAACAGTTCGTTTCTCGATTTCACGTAACGGATTGCTTGGCAACCCGTGGCTAGGTCGGCACGGCAGGCCTGCAACATGGCTGCCCTAACATCAATCCGCCCAATGGCGGATCGCAATTTGTCTATCGTTTCAGGTGTCTGCAGTCCTGAAGCGAAAATCGTCCAAATTGAGTCAAATGCTTCGGTCAGGCAGGTTGTTCCAACAAGAGTCCCGACCAACATTGGATCCCCGTATGCGGCTTCAGCCAGTCGCAGCTGAGCCAGCGTCAATTCGACAGCATGTTCGGTATCCTGAGTTCTCTCGGCCACTTGAACCAAGAGTGAAACGACAGGAATCAAATCTTGCGCGGATTTCAGGTGCGGGACTTGAATGCCATAGAGGATCTCTGGCAGTTCCTGAGTCTTCCACGCGGGCGTCCAAGCTGCTGCTGGCCGGTCAACTGCTGCGATCAACGCCTCGACCAACTCAGGGTCTTTCGATAGCGCCCTTTCAACCGCCTCTGCAGCGGAAGCTTCATTGTGAGGTTCGTTTCCGGTCAGCCACTTGGCCCAAAGAGTGAGATCCGTGGACTTCCCGGTGGTGGCGCCATTTGGAAGAGAAGGCCGCGGTCCCCGGATGGCGTTTGGCTCCGGCAACGCCATCGCTTCGATCCTCTCCCGGTTGGCTTTTCCAAGTTCTTCGTCTGCCAAATTTGCCAATTCCGGAATCGCACAGAAATTCTGATCGTCTGGCACCAGTTCCGGCAGCAGGCTCCGAAAATCCAGGGTCTCTCCGTCGGCCTCATAGTCTGCAATGGCTGCACGTAGCTTGGCCGCCGCGTAGGCATTGAAGCCGATTACGGCTCCTCCCACGAAACCGACTATGAGCCCAAACACCAGTAGCAGTCTCAACCAAACGGGCTTGGATCGACGAAGCGGTGGAGGCTGACTCATGGGGGGAGTTTGTGAATGATCTCGAGCGATGACAAGCGAACTTCAACGTCGTTTCGGGCGTCAGCCCCGCCCACACAAGTTGTGAGTGTGATGAGCCTGTCCTGGAGCGCACTGCGTAGCAACGAGCTGAAGCTCAAGACTACATTTCACTTCGGACGGCTTGACACCCGCCCCCGCATCTCAGATAACGCGCAACGACCGGGATCGATCACGGTTCATTTTCCACCTCCATGCGCCCGCGCTCCCTTCTTCTCCCGGCTCTTCTTCTCGGTCTGCTGGCGCTCTTGAGCGCGTTTCTGCTGTTTCAGGTGCAGCCGATGATCAGCAAGTTCATCCTGCCATGGTTTGGCGGCAGCCCGGGCGTCTGGACGACCTGCATGCTGTTCTTCCAAGTCGTTCTGTTCGCTGGCTACACCTACGCCCACCTGCTGACGAAGCTGCCTCACCGGATCCAGTGGATGATTCATGGCGTGGTGCTTCTCGCCGCAGTGCTGATGCTGCCGATTGCGCCGAGCGAGGCGATGAAGCCGGTGGGCGACGAAGATCCCGCGGTCAAGATCCTGCTGCTTCTGCTGTCGAGCGTGGGGCTGCCCTACTTTGCCCTCTCCAGTACGGGCCCGCTGGTGCAGGTCTGGTTCAGCCGCGCCAGCCGCGGTGGTGCCCCTTGGCGACTTTATGCACTTTCGAACCTCGGATCGCTCGCCGCGCTGGTCAGTTACCCGTTTTTCTTTGAAGTGAAATGGGACGTGCTGGAGCAGACGACACTTTGGTCGTTCGCGTTCGGTGTGTTCGCTCTGGTTTCGCTGTTGCTGGTGTGGCGGGATCGGAAACTCGCGCCTGAACACGCGGAGCCGGAGGATCCTCTGGCCGAAAGTCCGCTGCCTGGCCATGCGCCAACGTGGTGGCGGCGGGTGCTTTGGCTGGTGCTCCCGGCGTTGGCCAGCGTGCTGCTGCTCGCCACGACGAACCATGTCTGCCAGGACGTGGCGGTGGTGCCCTTCCTCTGGGTCATCCCGCTGAGTCTCTACCTGCTGACCTTCATCATCTGCTTCGAGCACGAGCGTTGGTACCAGCCGGTGCTGTGGGGCCTGATCGCCGTGCCAGCCATCCTGCTGGCGGCGGGTTATGCGGAGTTGGATTGGGACTGGAGCAACAAGATCCAACTGCCATGGGGCACAAAATTCACCCTGCCGTGGGAGTGGGACCTGACCTACAAGCTGGAACTCGTGATCTGCTTCGGCGCGATGTTCCTCGGCTGCATGATGTGTCATGGGGAGCTCGTTCGGCTCAAGCCGGATCCGAAGCACCTGACCGAGTTTTATCTCTGGATGTCCGCCGGTGGAGCGACAGGCGGATTGCTCGTCAGCCTTGTGGCACCCCGAGTGTTCACGACCTACCTCGAGTGGCCGATCGGGTTGATGGCGGTGTTTGTCATCGGCATGGTGCCGCTGATTCGTGCGGCGTTGCGGTTTCGCATGCCCGCCGTCAAATGGGCGCTTGCGGCCCCGGTTCTGGCCTGCATCGGTGCCGGGTTGTATTTCATGGAGGACTGGCGGTTTTACCTCCCAGAGCGTCTGGAGCGTGTGCGCAACTTTTACGGAGCGATCTCGGTCGAAGAGGAAAGTGAGGACGACTACGGCTACTGGCGGACTTTGCATCACGGCGGCATCGTCCATGGTTTGCAGAATTTCGGCGAGGGAGATCGCGAAGAGCCCTTCAGCTACTATGCCCACGAAAGCGGCATCGGGCGGGCGTTGGACTCGCTGGCGGACAAGCCGGATGCCCGAGTCGGGGTCGTGGGGATGGGAACGGCGACGGTCGCGGCCTACGGCAAGCCGGGGCATGTGTTCCGCTTCTACGAGATCAATCCGGCCATTGTTCGGATGGCGCAGACCCACTTCACGTATCTGGCCGACATGGAAAGGCGGGGTGGCAAAGTGGAGATCGAGATCGGCGACGCCCGCCTCTCGATGGAGCGCGAGGAATCGCAGCAATTCGACGTCCTTCTCTTGGACGCATTCAGTGGTGACTCGGTGCCGGTCCACCTGCTGACCAAGGAGGCCTTTGAGATCTATCAGCGGCACATGAAGCCCGACGGCATCATCGTGGTGCACTGCACGAATCGTTACTTGTCGCTGGCTTCCGTCGTGCAAGCGACAGCGGATGAGCTCGGCTACGGCACCACCCGCATCGGGACCGACATGGAGGGCGACTACGACATTACGGACTACCTCCTGCTCACCCATGACGAGGACTTTCTCAAAGCGCATCCGAGCGAATCACCCTTCGATGAGGTGCTTTTGAACGTTCCCGGCTGGACCGACAAGCGGCACAATCTGTTCACGATTCTGGAGAAGGAATAGGCCATGAAGAACCCGCAGCCGGAGATCCGACTGCGGGTGTGGGTGGGGGTTGTTTGGGACCTCGTCTTACTGAACCTCGATCCGGCGCGGCTTGGCCGTTTCACGGATGGGAAGGCTCAAGGTGAGGACGCCATCTTCGAGGGTGGCCGTCATCTTGTCCTCATCCACCGGTGCGTTGAGGCGCAGGCGGAGTTGGAAGTCGAGCTCGGGTAGCTCGCGGTGGAGTGGGCGCCATGTGTCCGGGGCCTTGACCTGACGCTCACCACGGATGGTGAGGACGTTTTCGTGCAGGTCCACGCGGACGCCGCCCTTGGGAACTCCAGGCAGCTCGACGCGGACGTCGTAGGCGTGCTCGGAATTGTCCACGGAGTAGGCGGGTTTCAAGACGCGCTCTTCCGCAGCGGCGGCCGGGCGTTTGGCGACGGCGTTGGTATTGGGTTCACAGCAAGTCGTGTTCATGATGGTATGAGATGGGTTCGATGGATGAAATGAAGGGTTCAAGGATCGCGGTCAGGGTTAGGAGATCGTGATGGTTTTGGGTTTGCTCTCTTCGGGCTTCGGCAAGGTCACCGTGAGGATGCCGTCTTCGAGCTTCGCGGCGATCGCATCCTGACGGACGCCATCGGGCACAGACACCGAGCGGCTGAGCGTGTAGCTACGTTCGCCGTCATCGGTCTTGTTTTTCTTCTCGCCAGACACGCTGAGGAGACCGTCGTGGAGTTCGACCTTCACATCCTCCTTCTTCAAGCCGGGCATTTCGAAACGAGCGTAGTAGTGCTCGTCGTCCTCATGGACGTCGACTGCGAGACGGCCCTCGCTCGCGGCAAAGGCATCTGCATCGAAGAAGCGACCAAAGGAGGGCATCGCCGCAAAAGGATTGCGGAACCAGTCATCGAAGTCGGAGAAACGAGTGAGGGTATTGGGATTGGAGCGAATGAGTTTCATGGGTTTTGATTTGGGTTGAGTTTGAAGTGGATTGATTCCGTGGTGGGTAGGCGCATCAGGTGTGCCGAAATTATTTGTTCTTTTGTAAATCATTGATAATCAATATTTAATGTTGGAAATGTAGAGGTGTTTCGCCTTGGTGATGAGAGTAGTTTTGGCTCAAGTGCGTGATTATTTAACTCGCTTTAGTGAGTCGACATGGCTCTATCGTTGCAGATGCCCATTCGCGAGGGCTTTTGCAGAACCCACTTGAGAGGAATCGTGCTGAGGCCTACTCTCCAACATGGTCATCGAGAATCATCCCGGACTTTCCGAGTTGTCGGTCGCCGACAAGCTTTTGCTTTCTGAAGAGCTGTGCGCGGATGCTCTGTTGACGGTCGAGGCGAAGCCGGAACTGGCTCGATTGGTGAAAGAGCGGCTTGATGATTATCGCAGCGCTCCCGACACGGGCGTATCTTGGGAGGAATTGAAAGCCCGGATCTTGGGAACATCGGATGCATGAGCCAAGTCACGTGGACGGCGGGTGCCAGCAGTGAATTGCAGGAATTGTTTTCCCCTTTGGAAGACTTTCAAACAGGGCTCGGCGCTGGGTTGATTTTCGAGATCGAGAAGGCGCTTGTGCTCGTGGCTTCGCACCCAAGGATCGGAAGCTACTTTGAAAAGCCCGTGCGCAAGTGGTTGGTGAACGGGCGCTATGGACTGATCTACTGTCCTGAGCCACGGCGCATTGTTGTTTTGGCAATGGTGGATATGCGAAGTGATCTGGGACCCTTGCGAAGACGACTTCGAGAGTGGTATGGCCGTAGATAGTTTCCATGTCTTCTCCCTTCCAGCTCTCCACGGAACTGTCGCCACGCGGTGATCAGGCGCAGGCGATTGCGAAGTTGGTGAAGTCAATCCGGGCAGGGAACCGCCACCAGACGCTGCTGGGGGTGACGGGCTCGGGGAAGACGTACACGATGGCCAGCGTGATCGCGGAGATCGGGCGTCCGGCGCTGGTCTTCTCCCACAACAAGACCCTGGCGGCGCAGCTTTACTCCGAGTTGAAGAATTTCTTCCCGAACAACGCGGTGGAGTATTTCGTGAGCTACTTCGACTACTACCAGCCGGAGGCCTACATCCCGCGCACGGACACGTACATCGAGAAGGATTCGTCGATCAACGATGAGATCGAGCGGCTGCGGCTCTCAACGATGGGCACGCTGCTGACGCGGGAGGACGTGATCGTGGTGGCGAGCGTGTCGTGCATCTATGGCTTGGGATCGCCCGAAGATTATGAGGGCATGATGGTGCCGATCCACGTCGGGCAGGAAATCTCGCGCGATCTGTTTCTCACGAAGCTGGTGGACATGCTCTATGAGCGGAATGACGTGGTGCTGAAACGCGGCACGTTTCGGGTGCGGGGTGACGTGGTGGAGATCGTGCCGGCTTACATGGACTCGGAGGCGATCCGGGTGGAATTTTTCGGCGACGAGATCGATCGGATTTCCTCGGTGGACGTGCTGACCGGTGCGGTGACGCACACCATGAAGAACTACACGATCTTTCCGGCCAAGCAGTTCGTGACGCCGGGCGACAAGCTGAGGAAAGCGATCGTGGCGATCCGTGCGGAGTTGGATGCGCGGGTGGATGAGTTCGAGAGAGAAGGCAAGCTGCTGGAGGCGCAGCGCCTGCGGATGCGGACGGAGTACGACATCGAGATGATGCAGGAGATGGGTTTCTGTCAGGGGATCGAGAACTACAGTCGCCATCTGACCGGTCGGGAACCCGGAGCGACGCCGGGTACGCTGCTGGATTTTTTCCCGGACGACTTCCTGCTGCTGCTCGACGAAAGCCACGCCACGGTGCCGCAGATCGGCGGGATGTATGAGGGGGATCGGTCGCGGAAAACGGTACTGGTCGATCACGGCTTCCGGCTTCCGAGTGCGCTCGACAATCGGCCGCTCAAGTTTGCGGAGTTCATGAAGCGGGTGGATCAGGTGGTGTATGTGAGCGCCACGCCCGCGCGGTTCGAGGTGGAGAACAGCGTGGTTGGCAATGCGAGTTACATCCCGCATCAGCGCGAACGGATCGGTACGCCCGAGGGGGTGCCTGCGTTGCTGCCGAGGATCTCAGGGAACGCGCAATCGATCAGCGATTTCAATGTCGAGAAACCGGGCAGCCATCTGATTGTTGAGCAGATCATTCGACCCACCGGGTTGCTGGATCCCATCGTGACGATGAAGCCGCTGAAGGGGCAGATCGATGAGACGATCGAACTTTGCCGACAACGGATCGAAAAGGACCAGCGCGTGTTGGTGACGACGCTGACCAAGCGCACGGCGGAGGACTTGACCGACTACCTGCGGAACCTCGATATGAAGGTGCGATATCTTCACAGCGACATCGACGCCATTGAGCGGGTGGAGATTTTGCGCTCTCTGAGGAAGGGCGACTGCGATGTGCTGGTGGGCATCAACCTGCTGCGGGAGGGGTTGGACCTGCCCGAGGTGAGTCTGGTGTGCATCCTCGATGCGGACAAGGAGGGCTTCTTGCGCAGTGAGACATCGCTGCTGCAGACGGCGGGTCGCGCGGCCCGGCATGTGAATGGCGAGGTGGTCCTGTTTGCCGACAAACAGACGGACAGCATTCGCGCCCTGATCAACATCACCCAACATCGGCGGCAGGTTCAGATCGATCACAACACCAAGCACGGCATCACTCCGCAGACGGTACGCCGTGCGGTGCAGGAGAGCCTGCAGATGTTTACCAAGGCACGCGAGCTCGAAGAGAGTGTCGTCCGTGAGGGTGGGGCGGACATGGCGGTCACCGAGGTGCTGAAGGAGCTCGAGGAAGAAATGGCTGAAGCCGCGACGAAGCTCGAGTTCGAGCGTGCGGCGTTGCTCCGGGATCAGATTCGAGAACTCAAGAAACAGGCGGGGCTGGCGGCGGACGATGGTGGTCCGCAGGTCGCGGGGCCACGCAAGAGCGTGAAGTATCCGAAGCCCGGACGGCGCCGGGGTGGGGCGAAGAAGAGTGGGTGAGCCATCACTTTGGGGAGATGGTTGGTTGAGGTGGGGGCCCTTGCTCTACTGGTAGTGATAGCGTGCTTGGGCCACTTGAATCACTCCGTCCGCGACGCGATACACAAGGCGGTGCTCGTCGGTGATGCGGCGTGACCAGAATCCTGAGAAGGCGTGCTTGAGCGGCTCTGGCTTGCCGATGCCTTCGTGGGGATCTCCCCGGGCGATGTCGTTCAGCAAGGCATTGATTTTTTTGACGATTTTCTTGTCGTGCTGCTGCCAGTAGAGGTAATCCTCCCAAGCCCGTGAGGCGAACTGGATGCTCATGCCAACTCGGACAACTGCATGACAACGCCTTTGCCTTTCTCCAGCTCAGCGATGCCTTCAGAGAGGCGCTTGGCATTGGCTGGTGAGCGCAGCAAATAGGCGGTCTCTTGGAGCGAGTCGTAGTCTTCCAAAGAAAGCATCACCACAGCTTGGTCTCGCTTGCGGGTGATGATGACGGGCGTGTGATCCTCACACACCGAGTTCATCGTTGCTGCCAAGTTTTCGCGCGCAGCAGTGTAGGTAACTGTTCTCATGTGGACAGGATAATGTCCATATGAGTGTTGTCCACTGGGTTCGTGATTGGAGCTGAGCGCTGATTTTTGGAACTCAGTCATCCCCCCACCAGATGATCGTCAATCTGCTCGGGATTGCGGAGGCGGCGGACGTTGAGGTTTTTGACTTCGAGAGCGGCGGTTTCCAGGTACACTCCGGCGAGGCCGCGGGTGTAGCGTTGGTCGGCGAGGGAGAGGATGATGCGGCCGTTGATGGAGAGCTCGAGGTAGGAGCCGAAGGTGAGGAGAGAGATCTCGGCTTCGGTACTGCCCTTGGTGTGCCAGTAGCCGCTTTGAAGGGTGGCAAACTGCATCATGTGCTCGCCGGTTTGATCGGCGGCGGTGCCCCAGGCCCGGAGCTGGGCCACGCCCTTGAGGAGGTCGAGCGAGAGGTAGTATCCATCGTGGGTCTCGGGATCGATGCGGAAGACGAGGCCGCATTTGCCCTTGCCGTGGAGACGCAGAGTGCCTTTGAGCCAGAAGCTTTCGAGTTGGTCCTCGAAGACGAAGGCTTGGAAGCCATCGGGACTGGCGATTTCCCAGTGGGCTTCGTCGGTGCGGCAGTGGTCGGTTTGGTCCGCTGACTTGAGGGCTCGGACGCATCGGGTGTCGATGGCTCCGGCGCACCAGGTCTCGAATTGCTCAAACGTCTTTAGGAAAAGGAGGCCGTCGGCGTCGCGAACAAGACGTTTGGGCGGCGGCATGAGGTTGTTGGCGGTGCGGTCCTGCCGGTTCATGGCAAAGAAGCCCCAGAGGAGCCAGCCTTTGTCGTCGCGACAGATCCGTCCGGCGTAGTTGCCCTGCGGCATGAGGACATTGTCGTGAAAGCTGCGCCAAGGACCGGCGATGCTCTCGGCATGCCAGTAGCGAATTTTGGCGTCCTCACGAATGCTGCCGATGAGGTAAAATCGTCCGTCGAGTTCGAAGACACCGGGCACCTCGATGTCGTCGTAGAGACCGGGGTGATGCAGGGCGGGGTGGGACTCGAACTGATTCGGCGCGACCTCTTTCATCAGGCCCACGCAGCCGCGCCGGACAATGGGGCCGTCTTTGACGCGCGCTGCCATGAGCAGCCATCCCTGGCCATCGAGGGTGCCGAAGTAAGGATCGCGGAAGCTGACCCACTGGCGTCCTTCGGAGAGTGAGGACTCGTAGTGATCGGAATTCGGCTCAAGGGGGAAGCAACTGTCGGGATCGATCAACGCTCGGATGGAGTCGGCCTGCTTCGGTTGGCTCGCTTCGCGGGCTTTTCGGATGGGTTCGGGGTCGCGCGGGCCGCGTCCGTCCGTCCACTGTACCGGTACTTTTTGCCACGAATAGAGATCGTCGCTGACGGCGAGACCGAGCCGCTGGATGCCGCCGCGTTCCTTGCGGGAGAGGCCAGTGTAGAACATGCGCCAGCGACCCGTTTGATGCGGGTCGGGGGAGACGTGCATGGTCCACAGCATGAGGTCGTCCCAGGTGCCAGGGTCGCCGATGAAGAGCGCGTTCTTCACCCGCCGCCAGTGGATGCCATCCGTGCTGACGGCGTGGGCAATGAAATCGTGATTGGGCAGGACGAGGTGGAAGAGGTGGTAGAGCCCCTCATGGAAGAGAACATCCACATCGCCAATGGCTTTGCGGCTACCGTCGGTCTCGGTGAACATGGACTGGAAGTGTTCCGCTTCACTCGAACGTGCAACTGTTATCTGTGCGCAAAGTGAAGTGGGTCTCGCCGTAAGGGCGGGCACCCTTCCTTACGGCACGTTATTCCCATTCCTCTTGAAGTACTCATCGCGGAGGCGGCGGAGTTCTTCGAGGCGAGAGGCGATTTGTGTTTTCTGGTCCGCAGCGTTTTGCTGCTGGGATTGGACGAAGTGGTTGTTGCTGCCCAGCATGCGCCAAGGACCTGCCGGGACTTCGTTCACATCCACAAATCTCCAGTCACACTTGCCGTGCCCAGGGATGCCGAGATAGTCACGGATGGCGGGTGAGATGTCGATCCCTGCACCTTTGTTCTTGGGATTTTTGGGGCGCTTGTCGCCGAAGACGTACTCCCAATCGTCGGTGACAAAGGGGCCGCAGTCTTCCCATTGAGCGTAGCACACGCGGTTGCCGTAGCGGATGGCCACCCAAGTGCCCCGAAGGACGGTGGTGCCGTTTCTCGTGAATCGCTGCTTGAACCAAGGAATCACGCGGGAGGCTTCGGACTTGTGCTTGGTGTAGTCGGCGAGGTCGTTGTAGGGCAGCGCGATGTAAAATGGATTGAGGCCCGGCGTGAAGCCTTTGGGCAGAAAATTGCTCGTCCGCTTCATGGGGTCTGGATCATCGTAGCCTCCAAAATTCTCCTCCCAGCGGGTGTCCCACGAGCTCTTGTTGTTCGGCGTGGGATTGTTCTCCGTGGGTTCCTCTCCCACCCAAAAGACGGTGGCCACGATGTCCGTCTTCCACGGATACTTGGTGTAGGCCAGGCGCGGCATCGTCGGCGAAAAGACGCGCGGACTGGTGGAAGATTCCTCCAGTGAGCCGGTGCGTTGGAGCGCCGCAGCGGTGGTGGTCGCGGTACCGCTGGCGGACGTTTGTGCCCATCCGACCGAGGACAGATGCACCAATGCAACCAAGGCGACTCCGAACAGGAGGCGGCTGGGGTGGTGAGGATGGAATCCGGTCATCAGGCTCAGCTGGGGGGTTCAGACAATTTGAGCGGGAGGGAAAGGTAACAGACCTTGGGGGTTCGGTGCAAGACCATTTCAAGGGTGCGTCACCCAATCTTGGCCCAATGCCGCCAGATCTGGCGTCGACGGGTGGGCGGGCACCTCAGCGCGGAGATGCAATTGGGCTCACAGCGGGCGCCGATAACCATCGCACCGGTTGTGCCAACCGGCCAGCCAGCGGGACTCATTGCGGGCCGCGGGTGCATTCTGGACCCGGCGGCTGAGCACGACCTTGGCGGATGCCGCAAACCCCGCTGGGCTGGGGGCAGTCATCCCCTCCAGGACTTGGAGCAGCCCCCACCCCTGACCTTGGTAGCGCTCGGTCGGGCTGGTACCTTCACCCTTGAAATTGACGTAATCGATCAGGCAAAAGGCACCTTCAGGGGTCTGAAGCAGGCCGTTGAAGTTGGCTCGAACGCGGCTCGGGTCGCTGGATTGAACCAGCATCTTGGGAAGCGCCCGCTGAAGCCGCCCGATGATGAATTCGGTCTGTAGAGACACGGTACCCACTAGAAGTCGGCGCAGTTCGGACTGCCGGGCACCGTCTTTATCCGCCTCAAACTGAGACTTTGACGTCCAAGGACATGGCCCTCTGGCCCAGTTGGGCACCGAGGCACCAAGGCTCTGCAAAAAGGCTGCCAACGGAGGGAAGCTTTCTTCAAAGGGTCCCCGTTTTCCCGCCGGGTACCAGATGAAATGCCCGATTCCGAGCGAGGCGAAGTCCTCGCCACTGTTCCAACTCGTCAAGCCGGCCACCGTGCCGCCACACTCATTCTGCCAAATCCGTCGACCCACACGCTGGAGCTGATCCGGGCTGAGTTGAACCGCGACCGCACCACCTCCAGAACCGCCGGAGGTCGGAGTGATGGCCACGCAGGAGGTTATCCAGAGAGCCATGATGGGAAAATAGCTCAGTAATTTTAAAAATTTCCAAAGATTCATTGTTTAGAAAACTTAACTTTCGTTGTGGGGTGGCCTGTTTTTGAAAAACATGGGACCTGAGCCTGCTCCCGTGCGGTCCCGGTTTTATTAAGATTGATTCAATGAATTTCCAAACCTATTCTGCGTGCTCTTCGCGTACTTTGGTCTCCCGGCATGCCTTATTTGGCTTTTAATCTCAATGATGGTAACGAATTTGTCTTCGACGTTCTCGAAGAACGATTGACCATCGGCAGGGACTCCAAGAATGACATTGTTATCGACAATACGTTCATTTCCGGGTTCCACGCCGAATTGATCCGTCAGGACGACAATGGGTATGAGCTGGTCGATCTGAAGTCTTCCAACGGCACCTTCATCAACGGCAAACGGATCCAGCGAGCCAGAGTCAAGGGAGGAGACCGCGTCAGTTTTGGCCAGTTGGATGCCCGCTTTCGGGAACGGGCCCCGAAGGGACTGGCACCTGATGAGGACAAGGTTCCCAAACCAGCCTCCACCAAGAAATCACCCGCAACCCGGACGGATGGACGCCGTGGGGACACCGAGTCGGTGCCGGTCAAAGATGCGGGGGGGAAAGCGCCGCCCCCGACAGCGGATACGAGCAAGGTCACTTTGCCGTCCGCAAAGTCGGAGGTCCTCCACGAGTCGTCAGATCCGCGGCCATCGCCAGCTGCGTCGATGGGTGTCATCGCGCAACCCCCGGCACCAGACCCGGCCTTGGTCGCGCAGGCCGATGAGCTTCGCAAAGAGATTGCCAAACTGAAGGCGGATCGGGCGGCGCTCACGAAGGAGACGGAGGACTTGGCGGCTCAGAAAAAGGGCGCGGCCCAGGCGGCGTCCGAACTGAGCTCGGGAAAGGCGGACCTCGAAAAGCTGAAGAAGGAGACTGCGGAGGCTCAGCAGGCTCTACAGACCGCGCGATCCGATGCTGAAAAGCTGAAGCTTGAGCACGACAAAGCCCGGAAGGAACTGAATGAGGAGATCGCAGCCCTCGACAAGCGCCGGAAAGAGGCGCAGGCGAGCGAGGAGACGCTGAAGCAGTCTCGGAGCGCCGAGTTGCAGCAACTGGATGCCGATGTCGGGGCGCGGAAAAGCGAGCTGGCTTCCCTGAACGCCGAGCTGACCGCCATTGCGGCCAAGGCGGCGACGCTGAAAGATGACCTTTCATCAGGAGAAGCCCGCATGGCGGAGCTCACGGCGAAATCCGCAGAACTTGCCGATCTTCAAAAGCAGATTGCCGCAGCGACGACTGAGATCGCAGCCCTCGACAAGCGCCGGAATGAGGCGCAAGCGAGCGAGGAGACGCTGAAGCAGTCCCGGAGTGCCGAGTTGCAGCGACTGGATGAAGACTTGGGGAGCCGCAAGAAGGAATTGGAGGCACTGTCTTCTGAGATCGCCACCGCAGGTGAACGGGCAGGCAGCCTGAAGCAGGACATCGAGACGGGTGAAGCGAAGATTGCCGAACTCACAACGAAGACGGCTGAGCTTTCGGCGAAATCGACGGAGCTCGAGGCCATTCAGAAGCAGATCGCCGAGGCGAAAGCGGAGATCGAGACGCTCGACAAACGCCGCAGTGAAGCCCGAGAGAACGAAGAGACGCTCAAGAAGGAACGGAGCACCGAGTTGCAAAAGCTTGATGCCGATGTGGACGCTCGGAAGAAGGAACTCAATGAAGTCGGCGATCATTTGGAATCGCTGAGGAAGGAGGCCGAGGTCGAAAAAGACCGGCTGTCTGAACTCGCCGAAGCCCGGGACAAGACGGCCAAACTCAATGCCGCACTGGGCGAGTTGGAAGGAAAGCGTGCGATGCTTGATGGTGCCGTCGCTGCGCTGTTGGCGAGACAATCGGAGGGGAGTTCTGAAAGTTCTGCCCTACAGGAAAAGATCAAGAATCTCCAAGCCGAAGCCGACGATCTGAGCGCCAAGCGGGACACCGCCGCCAGCGAGCATGAAGCGGCTTCGAGCAAGGCTCGTGACAGCGCTGAAGAGCTTTCCACCTTGGAGGCAAAGCTCGCCAAAGTCCGATCCGACTATGAGCAAACCCAGTCGAGTTCGCGGAAGAAGCTCGAGGAACTGGAAGCGACGATTGCGGAGAAATCCCAGACGCTGAAAGAGGCGGAGACCAAGGTGGCCGAGCTCGATGCCAAAGCGGCCGACTTGCAGAACAAGCTGGACGATTTGGCCGTGGCGGACAGCCAGCTTGCGGATGCGAACAAGTCCTTCAAGGCCATCGAATCTCACAAGGCGGAACTTGTCACTGCGATATCCCAACTGACCAAAGATCGTGACGGACATACCCGGGAAGTGCTCGCTCTGGTTGAGAAAGCCAAAGCTCAGCGCGGCCTGACCGAAGAGCTGACGCGTCGCCGCGAAGCGGCTGAAAAGGCGGCGTCGGAAGCTGAAACTCAGAACACGGCGACTTCCGAGAAGCTGGGCAAGACTCGTGAAGAGCTTCGGTCGGTGGAGGCCGCCCTCGACGAACGGCAAGCCGCCCTCAAAGCCACGGAGGAACGGTTGGCGAAACTGACTGAGGATCGTGAGAGCACCGAGGGTACGCTGACGAAGCTCCGCGACGAGAATGCTGCTTTGCAGAAGGAACTTGCGGCAGGACGGGAAGCACTGGAGAAGGCGCGGAGCGAAGCCGAGGCCCGGAAGAAAGAAGCTGAATCAAGCGCCGAGGCACATGAGAAGCAGTCAGGCCTTGTGGCATCTCTTCAGGAAAAGGCCGGTGGTTTGGAGACCCTGATCGCCACGCTCGTTGCGTCGGAAGCGGCGAATCGCGCCACCGTTTCCAAACTCGAAGCCGATCAAACGGCTGCGGAATCGAGTCTTGCTGCCAAGAAAGATGAATTGGTCAAGGTGGAAAAACGCGTTGTGGAGCTTCGCGCCGAGACCGCCCAGCTCGAAGAGCGCACCAAGGAGTTGACTGACGCTGAGGCGACCTTGGCCAAGGTGAGGGCTTCTCTGGAAGAGGCGGCGCTCTCCGAGAAAAAGGCACGAGAAGCTGCTGAGGAACTCACGAAGCAGAAGGAAACGCTGGAGGCAGCCGTTGCCAAATTGGGCGAGGAAAAATCCGGTCATGAAACGGCGCTGGTGCCGCTCTTGGCCGACTTGGGGACGCGCAAGACGGAGCTGGAAACCGCCATTCGTGACCGCGATGCCGCGAAGTCGGCTCAGAGCGAAGCGGAGACGAAACGCGCTGCGGCCGAGGAGAAAGTAGAGGCGTTGCGGGTGGAGGCAGAGAACCTTGACAAGTTGCTGACCGACAAACGGGCCAATCTGGAGACCGAGACACGAGAGAAACTGGAGGAGGCGAACAAAGCCGAAGCCCGTTTGTCAGGCCTTAAGGACGAGGTGGCTGCCGCGGAGAAACGACTTCAGGAGCTGTCTGATCTCGATGCACGGATCGCCAACACCCGCCAAGCGCTCAAGGAAGCTGAAGGCCAGCGCCTTGCGGAGGAGAAGACCCTGGCAGCATTGGCATCCAACCAAGAGAAAGCATCCTCAGAAATCAAGCGTCTGGAACAGGCGGCGAAGGCGGAGCAGGCCCGCTTGGCGGATCTCACCAAACAAGCGAAGGCAGAGGAAGCTCGCGCTGCAGATGCCGACAAACGCGCTGCGAAGGCGGAATCCGCGTTGGAAGCTGCGAACAGCAAGCGCTTGGAGGCGGAAGAGGCTTTGCAGAAAGCCCGCGCTGAAGAGAAGACGCTGCGCAAAGAGATTCCGACACTCAACACTGAGTTGGCCGGTCTTCAGGCAGCTCTGACCAAGCTGGCAAGGGATCGGGACGAAGCGTCCGAGTATGTGACCCGATTGAACGTATCGACCGACAATTCGAACAAGCGGATCCGTGAATTGCAAGAGCAAGCCACCCAACTCGAAGAGGCGGTCAAAGTCCGCGAAGAGCGGGTGAGTCGCATTCAGTCCGAGGTCGAGGAGGAGGGCGCGCGCTTGAAGGAAGCCACCACGAAAACGAGTGAAGCCGAAGCTGCCCTGGCCTCGTTGGAGAAGGAGCTTGTGGAGACGAAACAGCGGGCGAGGGCTCAGCGTGAGGAGGCTGAGAAGGTGGATGAGGACTTGCGCAATCGGCTCGACCGGGTCCAGAACCTCAAGGAGGAAGGCGAGCGTCTCACCAAGCAGATCGACCAGAAACAGCAGGACCTTCACGAAGCCGACGTCGGGTTGCGAGAGTGTGCCAACAAGATCCGTGAGGAAGAGATTCGCTTGTCTGAGTTCACGACTGTTGGAGGTCAGATCCTCTCGCTTGCAGCTACCCTCGCCCTGCTCAAAACGCAGCAGGACGAGACCCGCCTGTCACTCAAGCAGGCGTCGGAAGAAGAACTCGCCCTCCAGGTGAAGCTCAATTCCGTCCAAGAGGCGGCGAGCCGTGAGGCGGCCAAGGCGGAAAAGCTTCGCAAAGAAACGGCCGCAGCCGAGCAGGAGTTTGAGGCCTTCCGATCCGGCATCCAGAAGCAGGCGGCCACCCTCCAAAGCTACGAAGACGACCAGAAGAAGCGCATCGCAGACCAGGAGAACTTGATTCGCGAACTGGCGGCCAATGAGAAAAAGAGCCGTGCCAGCATCGAACGGATGACGGATGAGATCGCGGAACTCCAGGCCCGGAAGGCGGAGTTTGAGCAAGCGGAGGCGCAGCTCAAGCATTGGGCTGAGATTGAGCGCCGCATGCGCGGTCAGCTTGAGGAACTGGAGGAGAAGCACGAGATGCTTCGCCGCGGATTGTCGACCGACGACAGTACCGTCGTCATGTTTGCCAATGATCTGATCAAGCGCCTCGATCTCATTGATGCATTGATTGTGCGCTACGTGGACAGCGGGAGCGATGCGCCGGATCAACTCCGCACCCTGCGCGCGTCCTTTGAAGACATTCTCCATCAGCACGGCGTCGTCGAATTTGATGTCGACGCTGACACCGAGGTGGACGTGGCGTTGCGGAAACGCATTGCAGTGGTGGACTCCGTACCCGGGAAGAATGTGCCCCGGGTCGTGGAAACCCTGCGGTCAGGCTTTATCTACTCGCGCGAGGAAGGGCACGAGGTTATTCTGCGAAAAGTGGAGGTTCGAACCTCCAGCCAGTAGCGCGGCACTCTCTACTATCCTGTTACTACCATGGCTGATTACGTTGGAATTGATTTGGGCACGACTTTGTCGGGGCTTGCTTATTTGAAGCCGGATGGAAATCCGGAGATCGTGCCGAATGCCGACGGAGAGCGCCTGACGCCATCCGTGGTGTACTTTGATTCGCACGAAGATGTCAAACTGGTGGGCAGTGCCGCAAGGGACGGCGGCGACCCTGATCGGACCATTTTTCAGATCAAGCGGCACATGGACGACCCAGAGCATTTGGTGAAGGTCGATGGCAAGGACTGGACGCCCGCCGAGATCTCCGCACTCATTCTTGCCAAGCTGAAGCGCGAGTGCTCGAGAATCATTGGAGACATCAATGAAGTGGTGATCACCGTGCCTGCGAATTTCAACGAACTCGCCCGGAAAAGCACCATTGCTGCGGCCGAAATGGCCGGCATGAAGGTGAAGCGCCTGGTGAACGAACCAACCGCCGCCGCCGTGTACTACGCCGAGTCTCAGGGCGTGAAGGGGAAGGTTCTCGTTTACGATCTGGGTGGCGGCACGCTGGACGTTACCATTCTTGAGGTGGGTGGGGATCGGATCCGGATCCTGACCTCTGAGGGTGCCCGGCACCTTGGGGGAAGCAATTTTGATGAGCTTCTTCTCGATGCCTACGGTGCGCAGTATGAGAAGCAGATGAGCGCAAACCTCTTCTCGGATGAAAAACATCGCCGTCGCATCCTTCAAGCCACGGAGGACGCCAAGAAGATGCTCTCGAAACTTCAACGGGTGAACGATACCGTGGCCAACGATGCGAACAGTGGCATCGCGCGGATCGATCTGACACGGGATCAGTTTGAGTCGATGATTCGCAACATGCTGACTCGAACGGTGATGCTGGTCGAGCAGGCGCTCGATTCCTGCAATCTGAAGCCATCAGACATCGATCACGTGGTGCTGGTCGGCGGTTCGACGCGCATTCCCAAGGTAAAGAAGGTGCTGGAGAAGATGTTTGGCCAAACGCCCAAGTCGTGCGGCAATGTGGACGAATGCGTTGCGCTGGGGGCCGCCTTGTTTGCCAAGAGTTCGGCTCGGATTCAGGAGGTCTGCAATGCCAGCTACGGGACGCTGGCCATGGTTTACAATGCCACCACGAAGGAGGAGAAGGTGATGAACTCAGTGGTGATTCCGAAAAACACCCCGATTCCTTGTTCCAACTCTCAGATCTACTTCACCTCCGAGGACAACGAGCGCGTCATCGAAGTCGATATTACCCAAGGTGAGGATGAAGACCCGCGTTTTGTGGACGTGATCGGTCGCATCACCCTCGAGGTGCCGCCGAATCGACCCAAGGGCTGTGAGATTGCCGTCACGTTCAGTTACGACGAGAATCAACGTGTTCGTGCTCTGGTCGTCGACAAGCAATCGGGGCGCAGTCGAGAGGTAGCGGTGAATTACAAGGGAGCTGGAGTGCTTTCCGATGAAGAACTGAAACGCCGCACAAAACACCTCAGTGCGATGCGCATCGAGTAGTCCAGCCCAGCCAGAATCTCTCACGTTTAGGAAGCCGAAGCCATGTTCAAGAAGGTCATCCAATCCATCTCCAAGTCTCTTGGGGGAAAGCCAGCCGTCAAACCCGCGACCAAGCCGAAGAGCGGTGGCGGTGTGCTCGACAAAATTGCCAAGGGCGAACCGCTAGACTCGGGAAAGCCCAAGACGCCTGAAGAACTCTGCGAGATCAAGAAGGGAATGTCCAAGAGCGACATTCATGCTCGCATCAAACTTCTCTACCGGCGCTACAACCGGGCCGCCTCGAGTTTGGACAATAAGACCCGCCATGAAGCGGATCGCATGCTGGACGCCATCGTTGCCATTCGTGAGAAGCACTTTGGCGAGATCTGATTTCTCAGTTTGTCAGATGACATCTGCGGTGGGGCCCAGCCACGTGTCGCGCTAGTTGCGATTGAGTAGCGACCGAACCTGCTCCTCGCCGTAGGCTGCTTCCTTGGTGCCGTCGGCCTTTTCCACGATGTTGGGCTTGGTGTTCTTTTTGATGGCCCGTGCGCCGTCGAAGTTCGAGAAGGTGCCAAAAGTGTCGCCGCCTTCACGGAAGCCCTCGTTGGCCATGCGGTTGCCCTGATTTGCCAAGCGGTTGCTTTCAGTCGAGAAGGTCTGCGACATCCCAGGGGCGACTTGCGAGCCCTCCCGTGCCGATTGGGCCGCCATTCGATTCGAGCCGATACCCATGCTCGTTTCCTTCTTGAATTGAAACTCGCGAACACCTGCCAGTTGTCTTCCCTGCTTTGATTGCTTGGTTCCGAACAGCTTGGACATCAGTCGGCCCGTGGAATCGGAGTCCGGTTGGAGCGATGATGGCATCGATTTCTCGAACGAACTTCGGCGGTTTGGATCCCGGCTGAGGATCCGCGATTCCAAGCTCTTGCTCATTGGCGAGGAGGAGGCTGTCTCCTTCTTTTTCAGGGAGTCCAGACAACTCGTCGCCAGCCATGGAAGTGTGATGGCAATCAATAACGAACAGCGTGTCATGGTTTCGGTCTTGAGTCGGGCAGTGTTGCGGGGGCTTCCCTTTGCTGCTCCACCCGGAAGAGTAACTCCTTTTCGATGCCGGAAGCGAGATGAAACTTGGGCAGTTCTTTCCCAATCACGTCCAGTTTGGACCATGCGGTGTAGAGTTCGAGGAGAATGTTCGCGGCGTCGCTTGGGATCATCGACAGCCGATTCAAAAGAAAGGTTTCTGCCTCTTCAAAGCGTCTTTGCCGGATCAAGAAGCGAGCCCAGTCTGGAAAGATATAGACGGCGGGTTCTCCCCGAGTTTCGAGCCGGTCTCGACAGGCATTCAGCAGTGCCTCAGCCATGTCAGGATGCCCGGCTTTCTCGAAGGCGACAGTCCAAGCGGCGGCATCCTCAGCACCGTCGAAGGGGAGGCGAAGGGCCTCCGTGAACAGATCCATGATGGTCGCACGGTCTTTTCGGGAGGCTGCAATGGTGACCATCAGCGGCCACCACCTTTTCACACCGTCCATCTCCGCGGCGAGATGTTGATACCGGCGGCAGACCTGCCAGGCATCCTCAAATCGATCGCCTTCCCAGAGGTGTCGGGCGGCGATTTCGAGGCAAGTCGCGTCATCGGGGGTGATACTCGTCCACACGGAAAGGATGGCATCGATGGGTGTTTCCGAGAACGCAGTGGCGGCCATGGCGGCGACGACTCGATCTCCGCCCTGGCGCATTTCAACCTGCAGGGCCTCCGACCATGCTTCCGACTGGGTGGACCGCGCTTCGTCCGCCATCCACGCCATCAATTCCTCCAAGGACTCTCGATCCCGCACATGAGTGCGAAACAAGGCGGCCATCTCGGTTCGATGAGCAGTGGGCTTCCAGTCGGGTGACCGCGACGCCAGATGCAGCCGTGCCTTCCTCAGCTGAAATCGTTCGAGGTCGCCCTTGAGGGAACGCTCGGACTGAATCAGGAAATTCAGTGCCTCGGGCTCCCGTTCATGGCCACCGAGTTGTTCTGACAGGGCCAATATGATGACGAGCGACTGTTTCCGAACCGCGAGGGTCATCAGTTCGGTGAACTCTTCCCAGGCTCCGGTTTCGGCCAATAGTTCTCCACGCAAGGCCAGGGCTTCTTCATCCATTTCGGACAGTGGATCCTCGAGTTCGATCTCGCGAAGGGCTGCCAGTGCAGCCTCGGTGCGACCGTCGTCACGATGATACTGAGCTCGTTTGAGACAGGCTTCCGTATCGGGAGCCAGTCCCCGCTCGATGTTCGATGCCATGGCCGTGTGGAGGCGTTCCCAGGCTTCGAGCGCTTCGCTTTTGCGACCCAGTCGCTCAAGCAGTTTGGCGAGCTCCCTCAAATACGGGACCTCGGGAGGGATGCGACCGATTCGAACCACGGTGACCTCATCGAGAAAGCCATGTTGGGACAAGGCTTCGTCGTCGAAGTCCATTGCGAGGAATCGGGCATGGTTCTCACGCAGGGTTTCGTCACCGAGCTGCGCGGGTTTGAGGGGAGGAGGCATCCGCAACAACTGAAGGCAAAAGCTCCGGCCGGGCTCGATCATGCGGGCGGAGTCGCACGCACGGATCATCCATTGCGCGAAGTCGGGGTTCGACTTGGCGCGCTTGACGAGGAGTTGATAAACTGCCACGGCTTCTCTCGCCATGCCCATCGCCTCCAAGCGGCCTCCCAGTTCGCTGAGCACATCGACGGAGACCTCGTCCTCCATGTCCACCGTCGAAAGGTACTCCCGGATCTCCTGCATGCGTTCCGGGTGGTTCATGTGCCACACCCTTCGGATCAGGAGTTGGAGCCGCCACTCGTGAAACTCGGATCCCGACTGCGAGCTCAGCAGCACCGAGCCCCATTTGTCATGGATCCGCTCGTTCACCTCGCCCACGACATCGCCGAGTCCCTGCTGGGTGAGCCCACTGCCGATTTCCCGGGCCTCCTCCCAAAAGCCTCCCAAGTACGGGGGTTCTTCGGAGCGCGACATGGACTGGGGCATCAGTCCGCCACGTTCTTCGCCGAGCCTTCGGCCAACGAGCAAGTCTTCCATCATGAAGGTCTCCAGTCGGTCGGCAGCGGGCGTCAAAAGGCCTCCCATTCCCGTGATGGCCGAACGGCGAAGCGAAGTCAAGCTGGATTCCGGTGTTCGCTGCAGCCGGGACCAGGCATTGGAGAGATGATCTTCCCGTTCGGCTGCGGTGATGGCCATTCGATCCAGAGCGCCCAGGCTGAACAAAAAGGCATCATAGGTTCCCTTGTAGGCCCCTGAGGAAACGGGTCCGGGGCCGCTTAGAACTTGGCCAAGGTAGTCGCGCGCCACATCCCAGCGCTGCGCGGACTCGGCCACCCTGGAAAGGAAGAAGGCATAGTCGGCTGCGAGGCCCGTGGAGTTCTTCCGCAGCGTATCGCCGAGTGCCAAGGCCTCTTTGTAGCGACCACGATCCTGAAATTTGCGTGTGATCTCGAGCACAACGGAGTTTCTCAGAACCTTCGAATTCCCCAATGCGTTCAGCTCGTGCTCCTGAAAATGGAAACTCTCGACGTCCACAAGCATGAGCGTGCAGGCTTGGAGTAGACGCTGCCTCTGATCCAATGCATCGCTGTCCAGTCCCACCTGTGAGGCCCATCGTACTGCGTTATCCATTCCGTGGGTCACCAGGCGCATCCATAGCTGGCAGAACAATGCCTCGGTACCTCGCATCGACTCCAGAAGTTTGGGGAGAAGCTTTCGGGCCTGGGTTCCATCGCCAGCGTAGTGCAGCGCCCAGAAGCGTTCGACCACAGTCTGGTTCTCCGACTGCGACCATTGATCAATCCAGGCGTTGAGGGCTGTTCCCCCGGTCGATCTTTTGAGCTTGGCCAGCTCCTCGATGACCCGGAGTCTGGCAAAGTTGGCCGCCTGCGGAGTGCGGCTCAGTTCAGGTCGTGGCAGGCTGAGGAATCCGCGTAGATCGCTGACTTCCGCCGTGGTCAGCCCTTGGGCAGAATCCAACTGCCAGATCAATTCCGACAGGGGACTGGTGGCGTCCGACTTCCGCTCATTCACGAGAGGAAGGGGAACTCTCCCTGCGGTCGCGATGGCGGTTGCGGATTTGGGTGGCTCCGGCGTGTGCTTGGGGTTCAAAGCCTGCTCAAAGGCCATCCGTGCGTCGGTCTCTTGTGCAAGGTCGAGGTGCTTCAGTCCGAGCCGCAGCCGTGCCTGAACATCCCAGGGGCGGACTTGCACCAGTTGTTCAAGAACCCGGAGCTCGGCCTCATCCTGCCCGGTGGTTTCGTAGTAGCCCGCCAAGTCCAGCAGGGCATCAGCATCCTGCGCAGACCGGCTTTCCAACCGCAATCTCACGCGATCCGCCTGTTCGATTTGAAAAGTCTGTTCGAGCATCTCGACGAGACGGCGGGATTCTGAGGCCATCTCTTTGGCAGGCGCAGTCGCAGCTATCTGTTTCTGAAAGTAGATCGCGGCTTCGAGATCATTCACACGGGCAGCGGCGTCCCGCAGTTGGTGCAGGGAGAAGGGCGTCTCAGGTGCGGTGTAGTAGGCCTGCTTCATCTCCGCAAACGCCTTCGTGTGATCCCCCATCCTTTGGAAAACTTGGGCGAGCGCTTCGTGATAAAACGCATCAAAGGGATGTCGCACCAACTGCGCCCTCAATTGGTCGCCCACCATGCGGAGCCGGTCTTCCACCACGTTTGGAGACAGGCTCCCGCCACCGTCGAGGGATCTCCAGGCCAGACGATCCAAGAAACGCCGGAAGGCCTCGCGCCTCCGCTTCACGTCGGCTTCGCGCTGGAGCAGCGACATCTGGATTTCAATATGCTCCTGCACCTGCTGAGCGCTAAGCAGAAGCTCAGCGTAACGTTCAAGCAAAGGAACCGCCGCCGTCCCTTCGGCGCGGTCTGCCGCTGCCTTCCACATGGCGAGCGCCTCGTCGCCTCGACCTTGGGTGACGTAGATTTGTGTCAGGGCACTGAGCAATTGTTCCGAATCCGGATGGCGCTTGAGAGCACCTTCAAGCAATTCCGAGGCTTCGATGCCATGGCGCTTGTCATCGGCACTGCGGCCTGTGATCGAGTCCGCCTGCTGCTCGGCCATGAACAGCTGCTCACTGAGTCGGAGCGTCAGGGGGATCTCCCGTTCCGGTTCCAGTGCGATCATGCGGCGCAGTTGCCGAAGTGTCAGAGCGCGATTCTCATCCACTTGGGCCACATCCAGCAGGAGACTCTCAGCTTCCCGGCGCAGGGTCTCGTCGCCTGAACTTGCGCCATCGAGGAGGAGTTTGCGCAGGGCTTCGTATGCGGACTCCAGATCGCCCGCAGCCAGCGCCCATGAGGCACCTCGCCAAATCTCTGGGCCCGTGGCATCGTCGGCACGGGCGCGCTCCATGGCTTCCGTCGCCCGTGTTTGCACTGCCTTGGGCATCTCCGAAGTTTCGGCGGGCGCAGGATCGCTGCTGGCGAATCCAGCCCCCGTGAAGGCGGCGGGAAGTTGAAATTCAGTGGTGGTCTCCGACACCCGCTCGGGAGCCGTGGCCTGCCCACCCATGAGGACGGACAACAACCGCTCGTCCACATCCGCCCGATCCTGGTAGGTGTTGCTCGCACTCCACGCTTTCTCCAAGAACGCGGCAGCTTCCTCAAAGTCACCTTTCTCTGCCAGAAGGTCGGCCAGCCGGACCCATTCAAGCCGACCCGCATGGGCTTGTTCAGCCGCCTCGCGGGCGAGCGCGATGGCACCATCCAAATTCATCCCGGACACCATGAAGTCCGCAGCTTCGTTTCGGCGTTTCGATGTCTCGTCCTCTCCCACGCCGTCTGCAATGTACTGCGTCAGGACGGCGTCCACCTTGTCCGATTCCCGGCGTGCGCGATGGTAGCCAGCCAGTTCGAACACGGCCTCACTGTTCGATGGATCGCGGGCGAGGCGTGTTTCCAAAATGCCGCGGACCACTTCATCCAGTGCCTTTTGTCGGGCGAAGGTGAGTACCCGGTTCTCGACCTCCGGATCGCGTCCCTGTTTCTCCAAGACTTTCTCCAGTGCGGTGGCTGCCTCTGCGCCTTCACCCGCTCGAAGGTGGGCGTCACACCTCAAAAAGACGGCTTCGGGGAAATCCGTGCCATCGCCTTTCAGTCGCTCGTCCAGCAACGTGGCCGCTTCAGACGTTCCTTCGTGAGTGAGCAGTGCCCGCGTCAACTCCCAGCGGTAGGAGTCGTCCTTGGGGCTGAGTTCGACAAGCTTTCGCAACCAAGTGATGCGGCCATCCGGCTCGACCACGATCTCGAAAAACCGCGCCATGTCGGCGAGCGCCTGCTCTCCTGCACCGTCGGCGGTGGCGGCCTCGGTCAGTGATTGCCGAAGGGCATCCAGCTTTCCAAACTGCTCGTGCAACCTCACCAGCCGAAGAAAGGTCTGCGCGTACCGCGCATCCCGGAAGTGGAGCATTCCAAGCGCTTGTCGGAGAGACGCTTGAGCTGCCGGGAAATCGTCCGCATGAGCCTGGATGCGGGCAAGTTCTTGAAGCGCCTCCAGCCGCTGGCCTGGATCGGTCTTGTCGATGAGTTGGGTGAGAAACTCCGCTGCCTTTTGGGGCTTTCCTGCTTGGAGGAGCAGCCGGGCCACTTCCCGGACGATCTCCAAATCGTCCGGCCGCATGGCTCCCGCTCTTTCCCATGCCTGGGCGGCGTCATCCGGCAACTCCTGATGCAGCGCCAAATGCCCGACTTCGATCCAGGCGCGCACTTTTTCAATCGATCCGTCCGGGAGGAGTTCGGCGAGCGCCTGTTGAAGCTCCAGTGCCCGGGAACCGTCTCCCAACTCCATCGACACATCGGCCAAGGCGCGCAACGCTTCGGAGGAATCCGGTTGTTTCTCCAACACCGCTTCGTACAGCGGCACCGAGCCTTTCAGATCTCCGCTTCTCCGGACCAGGTGGGCACGGACCAGCATGACCGATGGATGCTTCGATGCCTCGGCTTGGGTGGCGATGTTTTCCAGCAGCAGGCTGGTGGCATCGTGTCCGGCATAGAGATTCCAGAGGAGTTCAAGTACCCGTCCGTATTCCGGCTGCTCGCCAAGGAGCGCCAGATACTGGTTGGCCAGCCGGGTTTCACGCTCCGTCCACGCCGTGTCCTCGGCTCCAGCGAGTCCAGAAGACAGCATCGCTGCCGCAAGCAACGCCAAAAGCGCCATGGGGCGCAGAGCGTGAAAGACGGTTGAATCGAGCCTCATCCTGAGAATTACGTGAGCCAACGATTAGTCTACGTGCAAATCGCGTGCCGGAAAGGCCCAAACCTTGGTCCATCCGTCACACCCTCCGCCAGCGAACGCGATGGATGTCGCGCCCCTCCGTCAGCCACTGCTTCTCAAAATCCGTGGTCGGATAGAAAAAGGCGTCGTCGGGCCATTCCTCCCGAACAAAGGCAGGGCGGGCCGCGAAGGACTCCAGCGCGTTTTCGAAATACTCCTGGTGATCGGTTTTGAGGAGAAACTCGCCACCGGGAGGGAGGACGCGCTCGAGACCATCGAGGAACTCGGGATTGTTGATGAGTCGGTTTTTGTGATGCCGCTTCTTCGGCCAAGGATCCGGGCAGAGCAGGTGGAGTCGTGACACGCCCGCCGTGGGTAGCAACCAGCCGACACAGTAGGCGCTCTCCAGCCGAAGGATGCGGGCGTTGGTGAGTCCGGCACGGTCGATTCGTTTCCCGGTTTTCACCACCCGGCCCATGAGACGCTCGACGCCAAGGAAATCGCGCTCGGGATGTTCCGTCGCCATGCCGGTGAGGAAGGTGCCGTCGCCGCATCCGAGATCGACTTCGAGGGGGCGATCCGGGTTCGGAAAGATCTCGTCCTTGCGGAGGACGCGGAAGTAGTCGTCAGGCAGAAAGCGGGTATCCATCGATCAATTTCGGGGTGGATCAAAGCGCCCCTCTAAGTCATTGTCACGCAGAAGCCCCGACTTTAGTCGACTCCACCCACCCACCCTCGCCATGAATCCAGCCATCACCGTTCTGACCCTCGTTCTCTCCCTTGGCCTCGCCAGCGCTCTCCGCGCGGAGAATCCAATCAAAGATGTCGAACCCAAGGAGGCGGCAACGCTTCTGGCGGAGACAAAAGACATCACCGCCGTGGATGTGCGCACGCCCTTGGAGTTTGGCGACGGCCATATCGCGAAGGCAAAGAACATCAACGTCATGGACGATGATTTCAAAGCTCAGGTGGCCAAGCTGGATCCAGCCAAGCCGGTCCTCGTCTACTGCAAGAGCGGCGGTCGCAGTTCCCGGGCCCTGATGACCTTTCGCGAGTTGGGGTTCCAGCTCGTCTATCACCTCAAGGACGGCCTGATGTCCTGGGAGGACGCGGGCTTGGAGATTGAGGAGTAGTGGGCCGTTTTTGAGGGACCTTGCAACTCTCGGTCCATCGATTTCCCTGATGTTCGCACGGCATGAAATCGGAATTGCATGAAGACCCGCCGGACGAAAAGGTTGAGTCAGCAATCGAGTGGAGAGATCGTAGGAAAGCAGTGAACGCCCTTCTGCAAGAGGCCATCAATCCTCGGTGGCGATTGGATGAGAGGTTACGGATGGTCGTGATCCTCGCTCCGACTTTGGGTGTTCTTTTATGTGCCGCCGATCTTTGGTCGCGGGTTCTCATGACGACTATTTTTTTGGGCACCTTGTGGGATGCCGCAGAGAGGCGGGCACAACGCCGTGCCCGGGCCCTGATTGAGTATCTTGAGGCGAAGGAGTCCCTTCGAAAGTGGCGAGAAGAGCACGGATTCCCCGATTTGGATTGATCGGAATTGAGATCGACTTCGATGCGGGGCTTCGCTTGAATTGCAGCATGAACACGCTTCGCGCTGCTGTGATCGCTGGTTGGATGCTCTCGGCGGGAGGGGTCTTGGCGGATGACCTGCCACTCATCGAAAAGGTGGATCTCCAACCGCTGCAGGTGAATTCCAACCGTCTGCTGCAGGCACTGAACTTCGCGGGGAATCCGCTCACGGAGGATCAGGTGGCCCGGATCACGCAGCCGCCGAATCCGCCGGGGGTGCCCAGTAAGATCCGGATCATCCAAGAGACGCTCGATCCGCTGTGCCTCGCGGCGATCACGATCAATCCCGAGTCGCGCGTTTCCGTGAAGGCCGGACCCGCAAGGCCGCTGCTGGTCGAGAAGGATTGGGCGTTGTTTCTGCTCAAGGTGCACAACCAAGCGGGCGTGACCGCGCCGCTGGCGGTGACGTCGGAGGCACCGGAGGTGGAGGCCGCCTTGTTTGTGGACCGGCCGTTGACGGACCGGCTCAGCGGCGTGGAGGTGGACTATCGCGTGCTGGTGCTGAAAGCCAATCAGGCGGGGCGATTGGCGACGGTCCTCAGCTTTGACGTGGGGCAGGGAACCCAGGACCTGGGGTTTCGCTCGGACCTGTTGGTGAATTTTGAGGTCGTGCCGACCTTTCCCGTCACCTTTCAAGTGACCGACGAGGACGGCAAGCCCACGACTGCGGCGTTTGAGATTCGGGATGAGGAGAGTCAGGTCTGGCCCTCGCAGGTGCACCGCGTGGAGCCGGACTTCCGTTTTCACCCGCAAGTCTATCGGGCGACGGGCGAAAAGGTGCACCTGGCCGATGGAAGTTACACCTTCACGGCGAGCCGCGGTCCTGAGTATCAACCAAGCTCCTTTGACGTCGAGGTGAAGGGCAAGCCGCAGACGGTGAAAATCGAACTCCAGCGTTGGATCGATCCCTCCAAGCTCGGCTGGTGGTCGGGCGATCACCACATCCACGCGGCCGGCTGCAAGCACTACGAGAACCCGACGGAGGGCGTGCATGCGGACGCGATGCTGAGGCACATTGTCGGCGAGGACTTGAAGGTGGGCGCCAACCTGACCTGGGGACCTTGCTTCGATTATCAAAAGCAGTTTTTCACCGGTGAGGTCGATGTCGTGTCCACGTATCCGTATCTGCTCCGCTATGACATCGAGGTGTCCGGCTTTGGATCGCACCGCTCCGGGCATCTCTGCCTGCTGCGACTGCGGGAGCAAATCTATCCGGGTGGCGATTCTTCCGACCACTGGCCGACGCTTTGCCTCAACACCCTGAAATGGGCGCAGAAGCAGGGTGCCGTGTGCGGCCCGGCGCATTCGGGCTGGGGACTCGCGG
>CAXBNA010000027.1:0-37587 GCA_963976915.1 uncultured Verrucomicrobiales bacterium | reverse complement strand
AGATCCGAAACCAGTGGCCGACCATCGCGGAGCAACCGGAGTATGTCCGAGGATCGGCCGAGACGCAGTTCCCGCTCGCAGGACTCCGACTCCCGCCCATCGCGCAGCCGTGACCGCGAAACCTCGGATGACCGTCCGAGACGCAGTTCCCGCTCGCAAGACTCCGACTCCCGTCCTTCACGCAGCCGTGACCGCGAAGCTTCAAACGACCGCCCTAGGCGCAGCTCCCGCTCGCAGGACTCGGAAACCCGGCCTACCCGCGTCCCCGGGGCTTTTGGGCGAAAGGCCGCCGAAAAATCCTCCAGCGCTAAACCGCGACGCGCAGGGAAAACGGCGCCGCGTGGAAAGTCACCGGCGTCCCGCCCGTCAACTCGCCGTCCAGCTCCATCGGAGCGTCGCGATCGGAAGTCACGGTAAATTCCGGCAGTTGGAGGTAGTCGATATCCAGCGACGGCGCATAGCCATCGATCAGGATCGCCCGCAGCAACTGGGCGAATTCCCAGCCGCCCAGCCCTCGGAAAATCAGCACGTCCAAGAGTCCGTCTGCATTCGAAGCCTCCGGAAATACGCGTACCGGGCCACCATAGTGGGCACCGGAACCGACCAGGATCACTGAGCCGTGCATCGGTGGCTTGCCCTCCGTCACCAGCGTCAGCACCGGTGGCTCCTTTTGCAGCACCTGCACCGCTGACATCACGTAGCTCAACGGTCCAAACTTCTTCTTCATCTCCCAGGGCGTCTCCTGAATGATCTGCGCGTCAAATCCCACGCCCGCCAGCTGCACGAAGTAGTGGTCGTTTGCCTTCCACAGATCGATCTCCCGACGGCGACCCGAGGTGATCATCTCCCAGCACTTCCCGATGTCGGAGCCCGGCATGCCTAGCTCCACCGAGAACACATTCATCGTCCCCACTGGCAGCACCCCCAGCGCCGTGTGCGTTTCGCCCGGCCCGCGCTGCGTGTTCACCTTGCAGATCCCCTGCAAAACCTCATTCATCGTGCCGTCACCGCCCGCCGCCACGATCAGTTCATGCCCGTCGCGCGCCAGCCGCTCCGCGATCGCCGTCGCCTCCGCAGGTCCACCCGTCAGATGCAGCTCCGGTGCCGGTTTTAGGGAGCGCAGCATCTCCTCACGCAGCGCCGCCTGCGTACTCCGCGCAGCGGGATTCAAAATCACAGGAATCGGTTGGTCCAGCATTCTGATGCGCCCTATCTTCCAAAAATCCCCACCCGACAAGGAATAGTCCGCCGGAAAGCAGGCGCGGACCGCTGGCACCTTCGGGATAGCCGTCCCCAAAGTCGCCCGTTGGTACTCGAACCATGCGCTCCCGTCGTTCGCTTTTGAAACTCCTGCCCCTAGCGGGCATCACCGCGCCCTTTCACATCCACCTCCGCGCCCAGGAAGCCCAACGCATCTGGACCACCGGCAATCCGGCCATCGACAAACCGCGGGAGGTGGCCCTGAGCCTCCTGAACCCCACGCAGGCCCAGCTTGAGCGCGCCTGGGAGCTTCACTTCGGGTCCGTCGTTTTCGAGTCTTACGGCTTTGCCCCGCGCTACGCGGTGGATGGGGAGGCCATCAATGCCGCCGTGAAGGAAGGGGCCTCCCGTGACGAAATCGCGGATCTTCGCGAGTCGATGACCATGAGTCGCGGTGCGACGAACGAGCGCGAACGGAAGGAGTTTATGGAGGCCTTCCATGCCGCCGGCGTGACCTGCATTTTTCAAAATGCGGGCGAGGAGGGAAGCGACCCCCTGCGCCTCATCAAGCGTCTCGCACACTTCACCCGCGCCACGGATTTGATGAAGCCGGACCTGTCGAAGGTGGTCTCGGCGGCAAAGATCCGGGCGCTCAAAGACGCCGGACATGTCGGCCTCTGCTTCACCGGCAACGGCGTGCCTTTGCATCAACGTTGGGAAAGCACGCGTGATGAAATGCGCTACATCCGCATCTTCCACGAGCTGGGCATCCGCATGATGCACCTCACCTACAACCGCCGGAACCCCATCGGGGACGGCGCGGGCGAGCCGCACGACGGCGGCCTCAGCGACTTTGGCCACGCCGTGGTCGCGGAGATGAACCGGCTCGGCGTCATCGTGGACGTCGCCCACAGCGGATGGAAAACCGCCGCCGATGCCGCGAAAGCCTCCGCCAAACCCATGGTCGCCAGCCACACCACCTGCGCCTCGCTTTACGAGCACTTCCGTGGAAAGCCCGACGACGTCATCCGCGCCATCTGCGACACCGACGGCCTCGTCGGCCTGTGCTGCATCCCTCGCTTCCTCGGGGGAAAGGGCGACATCACCGCCCTGATGGATCACTTGGATCATGTGATCGGGAAGTTCGGCCCACGTTATGCCGCCATCGGGTGCGATGTGGCCTACGTGTCGCGCTTCGAAAAGGAAGAGCGGGCGAAGATCCAGAAGCTTCCCAACGGCAGTTCACCCCTCAGCGGCCCCGCCGACCGCTGGGAGCACCTCTGGCCGAAGGACGACTACCGCACCACCCTCGAGGCCGAGCAAAGCATCGCCTGGACCAACTGGCCCCTCTTCACTCTCGGCATGATCCAGCGCGGCCACAGCGACGACACGATCCGCATGATCCTCGGCGAAAACATGCTCCGCGTGCTGGAAGCGAATGCGGGGTGAGGCCTCGGGTTCACGGGCGAGATCGAGGGTCAGCGACCATGTACAGCACCGCCTTCCCCTGGTCGGCGGCTTTGATTCAGCACTTGTAAGCCAAGCCATGCACGCCGTGAGCTTATCCACCGACGCGTCAGGCCCATTGGGTGATTCGGTCGGGACCCCTCATCCCAACTCCCGAAGGATCGGACCCAATCCCCGGAGCCGATACCGTCGGCAAAGGGCCTGAAGGTCCGCTCAGTTGCCCTCGGGGTCAGCCATTCGGCGTGGTGGGTTGATCCTTGGCCTTGAGCCATGAGAACCGGTGCCCCATCGAGAGTGCCGCCTTGACCCGTTCCTCGATGGTCATCTTCCTCAATCGCTCCAGCTCCTTCAGCATGGCCGCGTCCGCGCTCGCACTGATGCGCCGTGGTGGAAAGGATTCTCGGGTGCCAGTGCCAAGCATGGAATCACTCTGCACCATGCCCCACAGCCGCGCAAACGATCCCTCTAGGCCATCCCCGGACCTCGGCACCGGTGCCACGAACCCGGGTCGTGTGACAAGGGGCGAACCACGTGTCGACGAACCACGTGGCTGTCCCTCAATGCAAAGATCCAGAAGCTCGCCAACGGCACCTCCCCCCCTCGGCGAAAACATGCTCCGCGTGCTGGACGCGAATGCGGGGTGAGCCGGTCCTGAATTTTCGTTCTCGCTCTTGGGTCGTCCGCATGGCACAAGAAGTCCATCCACCGCATCGTTTAGCCCTTCCATCCCATCCACCATGAACCGCCTCCTCCCCTTCCTCGCCCTGCCCCTGCTCGCGGGCTTCGTCTCCGCCGAGACCGTCCCGTCCTTCCGCGACCGCAACCCGCAGCGCTACAAGCTCAGCGCCCGCGCCAGTGAGCTGGACTCACGGGCGAAGGAGTATCCGGAGATCGACTTTGTTTTCGGCTCCAAGGAAAAACCGTCGGACCTGGAGAACGCGACCGTGGACACGCGGGTGAAGCCGACTGGGAAGCTGGTGATCTGGTTGATGGGTTACAACGACGCGCTCTTTGAGCGGCTCAACTCCTACGGCCATCACGCCATTCAGGTCCACTACGCCAACAAGTGGTTCGGCAAACTCTGCCAACCCGCGCCGAAGGAGGGTCAGGCCCGCGGGAACATCCGGCTCGAGGCCGCGACGGGCGACGACGTGAGCGATGAGATCCATTTGGAAAAACCGGACGGCATGATGGAGCGCGCCTTCCAGTTCGTGAAGTGGCTCTCCAAGGAGCATCGGGAAGGCAAGTGGGACCAATTCCTCACCAAGGATAAAAAAGGTCTCCGCTGGGACAAAGTCATCATCGCGGGCAGCTCGCACGGCTCCACCACCGCCGCCCGCTTTGCCCAGCATCAGGCCGTGGATCGCGTCGTCATGCACTGTGGCCCGCGCGATCAGGACCAGGACTGGCAGGGCAATGAGTCCGCCACTCCCGCGAACCGCTTCTTCGGCTTCAGCCACGTCCTCGATGGCGGCTGGTCCGGCGACCACTACTGCCGCTCTTGGGAACTCCTCGGCCTGCACAAGTTCGGCGCCATCGTCAACGTCGACGACGAAATCCCGCCCTACCAAAACTCCCGCCGCCTCATCTCCGCCGCCGACGTTGGGGGTGACGACAAAAAAGCCCACAGCTCGGTCCAGCCCGGCAGCGCCTCCCCCAAAAACGCCGAGGGGAACCTCCTCTTCGAGCCCGTCTGGGAGTACCTCTACACCCATCCCGTCGAAGAAGTCGGCATCGCCACTGAACTCGACCCCGACTGCCTGAAGGACCACTCGAAGAAGTAGTCCTGAGCCGACCAAGCGACCACCGTTGGTGTCCAGCCTTTAGGCGATCCCTCCTCAAATCGGCAACGCCGCCGCCATTCCGTTCCTGTCCCTATCGATCATCACCATGCCCATCGGCCGACTCCTCCTCATCGCCCTCCTCCTCAGCTCGCGCCTCACCGCTCAGGACTCTCCCCGGATCGCCCCCGATGGCAGCGTCTCCTTTGAGATCCAAGCCCCCAAGGCCACCGAGGTCGTCCTGCGCGGCCAGTGGAACAAAGAAAAAGCCCCCCTGCAGCGCGGCGAAAAAGGCCTCTGGAGCCTCACCGTCGCCGACATCCCCTCCGGCGTCTGGGAGTACAGCTTCCTCGTCGATGGCCTCGCGATGATCGACCCGCTCAACCCCGAGCTCAAACCCCAGCGCAACCCGCGCACCAGCATCCTCCACCTCCCCTCCGATCCGCCCGCGCCCTGGGACTTCCAAGACGTGCCGCACGGCACCGTGCATCGCCACAGCTTCCTCGGCCAGGCCGCAGGCCGCCCCCGCGAGGTCTGGGTCTACACCCCGCCCGGCTACGAAACCTCCGGCGATCAAGCCTACCCCCTCCTCGTCCTCCAGCACGGCTCCGGCGACAACCACAAGACCTGGGTCGAGCACGGCAAGGCCCATTGGATTCTCGACCACCTCATCGCCTCCGGCACCGCCAAGCCCATGATCGTCATGATGATCGACGGCCACCCGCTCGGCAAAGTGTCCCGTGATGATGCTGACCGCAAAGCCGCCTCCCTCCGCGCCTTTGAAAGCGAACTCCTCGACGAAGCCCTCCCCATCGTCGAAGCCCGCTACCGCGTCTCCGACAAGCGCGAAGACCGCGCCATCACCGGCCTCAGCATGGGAGGCTGGCAATCCCTCAGCATCGGCATGAACCACCTCGATCAGTTCGCCTGGATCGGCAGCTTCAGCGGCGCTGTCGATGAAGACGAGATCCGCCCCGCCCTCGACGACGCCACCGGCACCAATGAGAAATTGAAACTCCTTTGGATCGCCTGCGGCAAAGACGACTTCCTCCTCGACCGTAACACCCTGCTCATCGCCACCCTCAAAAAGCAAGGCATCCACCACGACTGGCGCCTCACCGAGGGCGGCCACTCCTGGCCCGTCTGGCGCGGCTATCTCGCCGACTTCCTGCCCCTCCTGTTCCAAGACTGATCCCCCCTCCCCTGGACTGCGACAGCCTGCTGTCGCTCTCCCCCGACGCAGCCCGCTGCGTCCGCCACGCCAGCAAAGCTGGCGCTCCGGAGAGCGGGAGTGTCCAGAACCGCCGCCGATGATTTGCAAGGCGGATGCACGGGCGGTCCGTCACCGTCGCCAGGAAACAAATCCACGATTAAGGCTTGAGTCACGGCGCTGGTTCTGCTGGCATCCTCCCTAACGAGGTTGCTTCCTCCTGCGCCAATGCCTGTTGCCATTCGAGCTGTCATTGCCTGCTGTCTGCTATGTGCGGGGCTGGGGGTGGCGCAGGACGACGGCTCGGCCCTCCTGGGGCCAGCGGAGCTGCTTCAGGCGGGGGATGCGGCGTATTCTGCGCAGGACTGGCAGGCCGCGACGGAGTACTTTGACACCTTTTTGCGGCACTACGAAAAGGCACCTGAGGCGGCGGAAGCCGTCGCCAAGGTGAAACCGCTGCTGGCGCTGGCCCGCATCCGAATGAAGGACTTCGGCGCTGCGGGGGCCCTGGTGACCGAGTGCTTGGCGATGCCAAAACTCGACGCGAAGCTGCGGGACGAGCTGGCCTTTTGGAAGGGCGTGATCCTGCTCCAAGTCTCGGCCTATCCCGAGGCGCGACAGGGCTTCATCGACTACTTCCAAACGCCGGAGTTCCAACAGCAGCGCCGAGTCGAGTCGATCCTGCTCTACGGCACCACCTACCTTCTGGAGGGCGACCACGCGCAGGCGGCGGAGTTTTTCGAGCAGCAATCATCGCGCTTGTGGACCATGGACCGCGAAGCAGCGCTCCGGAGTCAGATCCTGCGGCTGAACTGCCTCCTTGAAACTGGCGACTTGGCGGCCGCCAAAGAGATCGTGCGCGCGGTGCAGCCGCTGTTGAATGAAGTCACGCAGGTCATCTCCCTTCACGGCCTCACTGCCCAGTTGGGCGGACGTTTTCTCGAAGAGGGCGATGCGCACTCCGCCATCTACTGCCTCCAGCGGGTGTGGCCCTCGGACCGGCTCCTGAAACACCAGGAAGACCGGATTGAGCGACTCAAGACCGACATCGCACGACTCCGCATGCACAAGGACACGCAAGCGGTGGTGATGCAGAAGCATGGCGTTTTGACTCGGATCGAGCGCGAGCACCGGACCTTTGCCGCCAATCAGAGTTTCGACCTCGGGGTGCGAATGCGCCTCGGATTCGCCTACCTCACCATGGAGCGTTTTCGGGAGGCCGCGCTGGTGCTGGAGGATGCGCTGAACCTGCCGGGAGAGCCAGCCCAGCTCGCCCAGGCAGGCATGGCGGTGATTCAGTGCTGGCATCAACTCGAGCGCTTCGACCGCGCTCTGGCCAACGCAGAAGCGTGGTTGATCCGGTTCGCGGACCAGGTGGACGAAGAGAGCGTGGTGAAGGTGACGTTCCTGCAAGCGCAGGCGAACTACGATGATCAGCGGTTCGAAGAGGCAGCGATCACCTTTGAGCAGCTCGCGGTCGACCATCCCAAGCACGACAAAGCCGCGGAAGCGCTCTTCATGGCGGGCATGGCCCGATTGATGGTCGACCAAGCGCCGGAAGCCCAGACCCTTTTCGCCCAGATTCAGAAACGTTTCGGAAAGATGCCTGTCGCCGAAGATGCGAACTACTGGGAGGGCGTGGCGATGAGTTTTCAAAAAGAGTATGAAGCCTGTCGAAAGCACCTGGCAGGACACTTGAAGCGCTTCGAGAAAAGCGGTCGCTATGCCGGTTCCGCCACCTTCAAACGCGCCTACTGCCTCTTTGCGCTGGGCCTTTATGAAGAGGCGATCCAAGAATTCCGTGACTACAGCGACGCCTATCCGGAAGGTGCCGATGTGGCGGAAGGATGGGTGTTGATTGGCGACGCGCTCTGTTCGCTGGGTGAGATCGACGATGGCCTGACCAGCTATCATGAGGTGGCAGAAACCGAGAGCCATTGGTTTGAGGAAGCCCAGTTCAAGATCGGCCACGTGCTGAAGCTGCGGCGCGACTTTGAAGGAATGCGGGACCACTTCGTCGCCTTCATGGAAACCCGTCCGCACAGCCGCCGCCTCGCGGAAGCCGTCTATTGGGCGGGGTTTGCACTGGAGTCCTTGGAACGTCCGGCCGAAGCCCGGGAGCTGTATTGGCGTGCGGTCTTGGAACACGGTGCCGATCCGTCCCATCATGGCGTGGAAGAGATCCTTCTGGGACTTCCGCGCCTCTACAAGGGAGCTGGCGAACGATTGGAGCTGATGCGGGAGGCGCAGCGATTGAGAGCCGACGCTGAAAAGGTGCAAGGACGTTCACTGCCCTGCCGACTGCACTGGATGGAGGGGCACATGCAGCCCGAGGACCGGCCCCGGCTGGCTCAGGCGGACTACATGATGGCGGCTTCCCTACTCGACGTGAAGAAGCAGAATCCGCAGGTCATTGCGGACTGCGCAGACGCCTCACGTGAGGCCGGCAGTCCCACCCGTGCCGGGGAACTCTATCGCGAGCTCATCCGCTGGCACCCACGCGCCGTGGAAGTGGAGCGCGCCTGGGCGGGACTAGGTTTTCTTGCGGCAGAGAAGGGTGAGTGGCGGGAAGCGCTGGAGCATTTCGAACAGTTTGAAAAGCGCGCGGTCAGCATGGATCTCCGTCAGAAGGTGAGGCTGACGCAAGCAGCCCTGCTTGCCGAGCATGCACGGACATCGGAAGCCATCGAGATTTATGAAGCGATTCTGGGGGACAAACTCATGCCTCCACGCGCCAAGGCCGAAGCCCTGATGGCGTGGGCGCAAGTGCTCGAAAAGCGCAACGACACGCTGAAGGCCACCGCCTGCTACGAGCGGATCTACGTCGCCTACGGACGCCAGCAGGATCTGACGGCTCAGGCCTATCTCGCCCGGGGGCGTGCCCTCGAAAAACTTGGGATGAAACGGGAAGCCTCGGAGGTGTACGCAGAGTTGGTCGCGACGGATCGCTTGAAGGAATTTCCTGAAGTGGAGGAAGCGCAGCTACGACTGAAAGTGATTGGCCCTCCGCCACCGAGAGAAACGCCAACGACGACGGAGGTGGAATCATGAAGGCGGCCCTGATCAAGGAGGGATGCCATTCATGGCGTCCCCGAAGGCGTCGCACAAGGAACGCCGTGGGCGGCGTTCCCCTGTGGGCTTCGCTTGCCGTTGCGTGGGTGATGTTTCCAATCGGCGCCTCGGCGACTGACTACCTCCATCTCCACGACGGTCGCGTTCTCCAAGGAGAGATCACCCGGGTTGCCTCCACGTCAGTCTCGATCCAGCTGAAACTGCCCGGAGTCGCAGGCACCGCCCACCGAGAGATTTCGATGGACTCGGTGGAGTTCATCGACTTCGAGCCCTTGGCCGGAGAGACGGAAGCCTTGTCGAATCCCGAGTCACCAACGAGCCAAGCCAGGCTCAAGGAACTCTGGGCAGAGACCTCCAACCTCCTTCCGTTTCCCGAAAACAACGCCGGACAGATTGGCCTGCACGTCGCAGCTCAACTCGTCCAAACCAACGACGCCACCTATCAAGAGCGTGCGCTTGGAATTTATCGAATGATCGAGAAAGATGATTGGAACGAAGCCCGCCGCGCTGAAGCGCAAAAAGGAAAGCTTCGAACTCTCATCCAACTCCAACGCATCTCCGAAGCGATGGAGGAAGCGCGGCAATTGGCCCAAACCACCGAGGACCCCTCGCTCGTCATCGAGGCGCAACTGGTGCTGGCGAAGGGAGACTTTGAACGGCTGAAGGCCTTTGAAATCGAGCAGCCTCGATGGATGGACGACGACGAACTCACCTCCCAGCGCACCGCTCTCTACCACCAAGTGCTCGATCAATTCCTTCACGCGCCGCTCTTTCATGGCTCGGTCGATGACAAGGCCGCCGAAGCGCTTTGGAAGGTCGTGGAGGTTCATCAGTTCAACGGCGATGCAGACGCCGCCCGTCGACGTGCCACCGATCTTCTCGCCCTTTATCCGACCATGCCCGAAGCCGCACTGGCCCAAGACTTCCTCTCCAAGAACACCGAGTCCTCCGAATGAAACGCATCGCCCTCCCAATCATCGCCGCCCTCTTGACCGTGTCACCGCTGGTGGCGCAGAACGAATCCCCTGCCCCTCCGCCACCGGAGGTCGTCGAGACCACCTCGCTCTTGGATCTCTATCAACAGGGAGGATGGACCATGCACATCCTGCTCCTCTTTTCCGTCGGCACCGTCGCGGTGGCATCCTATTGCTTCGCCTCCATCAGCGCCAAAAAGATGTCGCCGAAACCGATCATTGATACGCTGACCCATGCGATGCAAAAACGCGATGTTGGCACCGCCTATCAGTTTTGCCTGTCCAATCCCTGCACCCTCAGTCGCGTGATGTCTGCTGCGGTCGTGAAGGTGAACTTTGACCGGGACCAAGCCAACAAGATTTCGATGGAGGAAGCGGCGGGCGAAGCGCTCGATCAAGAGGAGACAAAACAAACCCAATGGGTGAACTACCTCAACGTCTTTGCCACCATCGCACCGATGATCGGCCTCTACGGAACCGTCTCGGGGATGATCGCCGCCTTCAATCAGCTTAAGGCCGGGCAGAGCGAGCCCTCCGATCTCGCAGGCGGCATTGGCGAGGCCATGGTCACCACGGCGGGAGGTCTCATCGTCGGCATCCCAGCGATGTTCTTCTTCTTTTTCTTCCGCAACAAACTCATGGGCATCATGTCCGAAGTACAGCGGAATGCGTCCTTCCTGATCGGCGTTCTGTCCGGTGAGGTGAAACTCGCGGGAAGCGAGGAGCCCTCCTCTCCTCCAAGCGACAAGGCCGAGTGACGCAGCGCGAATCTCTTTATCCATCGACAAAATCAACTAAACTACACCCCATGAGCACCAATGAACTGACCGCATCCATATTGGCCCTGCCAGTCTCGGAGAGAATTCGTCTTGCGGACGAGCTGTACGCAAGCGTCCCGGATGAGTGGCAAGCCGGAGTCGATCAAGCTTGGCTGGAAGAAGTTGAGAAACGGGATCGCGAGATGGACGAGAACCCGGATGCTTGCCTCACCTTCGATGAGTTCAAGGCGGCGTTTGCCCATCGGCACCGGAAGCCATGAAATTGTCATTCAACCCCCGGGTGAACCGTGATGTCGCGGATGCGGCAGATTGGTACGACACACGCCGCGAGGGGCTGGGAGATGACTTCTATCAGGAAGTTGAAGCGATGCTTGAACAGATTCTGGACAATCCGAAGGGCTTCCCTTTTGGGTCGAACTCGACCGAGATTCGCAAAGCAAGCTTGAGGCGATTCCCTTTCGGAATTCTCTATCGTCAGAGCTCAGAGAGCATTCGGGTTCTCTGTGTCAGGCACAACAAGCGGCATCCACACTACGGCACGAACCGCAAGTGAGCGGCTGCAGGACCGTCCACCCAACGAATCATGCGACGAAGAAAGGTCAGTCAGGACGAAGTCGGCTTCAACATCACGCCGATGATCGACCTCACCTTCTTGCTGCTGATCTTTTTCATGGTCACGTCCAAGCTGACCAAGGAGCAGCTGAAGATGAACATCGCCCTTCCGACCGCGATGGCCGCCGTCAGCCCGGATGACCTCTCCAACCGTGACATCATCAATCTCGACGAAGCAGGTGTCTTTTTCGTTGGGGACGACTCGCTCGGTGATGATGATCTCAAGACCTATCTCGGCGAACGTTTCAAGGCCAACCCACCCCTGAAGATCTACCTTCGCGCGGATGCGAAGACCCCCGGCAAGCGCATCCGTGAATTCATGAAAATGGCCGCCGACGCAGGGGCGGTGAATGTGATCTTTGGAACGCACCCGCGGAAATGACGTAACCCGATGAGACGCCGCAGGAAAGACAGCTCCTCCGTGGAGATGCAGATGGGCCCCATGATCGACATGGTGTTCCTGCTGCTGGTGTTTTTCATGGTGACGGCGAAGCCACTGAAGCCGGAGACCGACATCAACATTGGATTGCCCGGTGCGGCTTCTCAGGATGAGCCGTTGGAACTGCCGGACGAACAACGCATCATGATTCAGGCCGACGGGACAGTGGTGCTGAATGAACAGACCCTGGCGGCACCCAAGGATCGAAAAATGGAGCAGCTGCATCGAACGCTCTACCGGCTGAAGGAATCCTCCAAGCTGTCTCAGAGTGAACTGCTCGTCACGCTTGTCCCGGATGACGCCACGACACACCAACGCATCGTCGATGTGCTCGATGTGTGCGCGGCAGCTGGAATCGTCGGAGTCACCTTTGACGATCCACCGGAAGGAGGAGGATCCTAACATGTCCCAGATCGTCTATGCCACCGGGCCCAATCCAGCCCCGAAGCCCAAGCGGAAACCGAAGCCGCCGCCAGTTGCCGGCACCGAGAGCAAGCGTGGGATGATCGCGACCATCCTGATCGCCAGCTTGATCGTCCACGCTGCCGGATTGGCGCTGTTTGGGCTTTGGGTGGTGGCCAAGAAGTTCGCCAAGCCCGAAGCCGTGTTTGAAGTGCGCGAGGTGCTGAAGGTGCCGATTCAGAAGACGCCCGAGCATCGCATGAACGTGGCCCAGCACGAAGCCAACGCCCCCAAGCCCGTGTTTGACGACAAACTCGTGTCGACACGCCCCACCGACTTCGCCCTTCCCGAACTCCCCAAGCTCGATCTCCAGCAGATGCTGCCGCTCGACCCGAGCGAGCTGGTCAGCGATCAAGTCAGCAGCCTCGTCGGAACGGCGGGTCTCGGTCTCGGATCCGGCAGCGGCCTCTCCGGATCTGGCGGACTCGGGAAGGGCCTAACGAATTTTTCCTTTATGGGCATGAAGGCTCAGGGACGGCGCATCTTGCTCCTCTTCGATGTCTCAGGGAGCGTCATGAACAAAGCTGTTTCCAGTGGCGTGCCAATCGCCCGCATCAAGGAGGAAACACTGAAGCTCATTGACAGCCTGCCGCCCGGTGCCGAATTCGGACTCATCCAGTTCGTACGCAACTACAAGCCCTTCGCCGACACACTGATGCCTGCAACACCCACCAATCGTGACGCCGCACGTCAGTGGGTGGAGAACGAGTGGAGCGAGAGCGGCCAGATGTCCCGCGGGCAAAAGGGCGTTTTCAGTCCCGATCCAAATGGGCTCCCCTGTGTGCTTGAGGCCGCCTTCGCCATGAACCCGGATGTGATCTTCCTCATCTCCGACGGGCAGTTCGAGCAAACGTACCCTCAAGATCGTCGGGTGCCGAACGAGGAGTTGGACGATCAGATCAAAACGCTCCAAAAGGGCCGTGCCGAGCGACTGCCCATTCAATTCCTCGGCTTCCAAATGCGCGACGAGGATCAAAGCGATTGGTCTCGCATCGTCCGCCGCACCGGTGGGCGTCTCAAAGAGATTCGAGAACGCTAACCCATCACTCCTGCATGTTGATCTTCATTCCCTACGAAATCGAAACGCTCCAGCAGGTTCGGCCATGGGCCAATTGGCTGATTGTAGCGACGTGCTCGATGGTTTCATTGGCCGCCCTGTCTGGGCAGATGGATCCGAATGTGGTCGAGATGCTGGTTCTCGACGGGTGGAATCCGATTTGCATGCTTGGGCATGTGCTCCTTCACGGAGGATTGGGTCACCTGATCGGGAACATGATTTTTTTGTGGGTGTTCGGAAACGCAATCTGCACCAACACCAGCAATCCAATCTACTTTGGGATTTTTTGCCTCTGTGCGCTCTCCGCCGCCATCGTCCACAATCTATTCGACGGCGGAAGCGCCATCGGGGCCAGTGGTGCCATCAACGGCATTGTTGGGATGGTGTTGGCCATGTATCCCCTGAATCGAGTCTATGTATTCTGGGTCTTCGCGATTCGGGGCGGCTCATTCGAAATCCGAGCATGGGTCCTCATTGTTATTTGGCTCGTCTTTGACGTCTGGGGCGTCGTCAGCAACGGCGCAGGCATCGCCTACTGGGCACACATCGGGGGCCTCATCGGCGGTGTGGCCATCGGGCTAACCTTCCTCAAAATGGGTTGGATTCAGCTGACGGAGCACGACAACGAGTCACTCCTCGACCTCGTGAATCGGGGTGAAGAGTCCTAGCTGAAAGGGAGACGGAGCTTGCAGCATGACTTGCCCACGTGAAACGATGCGACATGAGAATGCCGTTTTTTCCCAACCCCAATCGCAGGTCCGTCCTGCAGAGCACACTTCTCGCCGTCAGCGCCGGAGTGGCTTCCACCTTCCACATTCGGGCTCAGAGCAAAACGGACCCGACTGATGGGATCGCAATCGGCCACGGTGATTTCCGCTACCGTGTGGACAAGCAGTGGAGCAAGGCCAACGCCGCCACGCATCCAGTGAAGGACTGCCATGAAATGGTGCAATCCGCCGACGGACGTCTCTTTCTGCTCACCAACGAAAAGCGAAACAATGTGCTGATCTATGAGACCGATGGAACGCTGATCGATGCTTGGACGCTTGGTTGGTCGGGTGCCCACGGGTTGTCGATCAACCGTGAGGCGGATGGTTCTGAGCACCTCTACGTCACCGACACATCCGGCGGAAAGGTGGTCAAAACGACACTGGGCGGCGAGGTCCAAATGGAATTGCCGCACCCTGCGGCGGTCGGCGCTTATTCGGACAAGCTCGACTACCGGCCCACCGAAACGGCGATTGGCCCAAATGGTGACATTTATGTGGCCGACGGCTACGGCTCCCAGTGGATCTTGCGCTTTGACGCCTCAGGGACGTTTCTCTCCAAATTCGGGGGCAAGAGCACCCAGCCCGTCAACGCCGGAAAGTTCATGCAAGCGCACGGCGTCGCCTTGGACACCCGCGGCCCGGAACCACTGGTCGTCTCCACGGCCCGCATCCGGAATGAGTTCCACTGGTTCACGCTGGACGGTGAATTCGTGCGCACTGTCTACCTTCCGGGTGCGTATGTCAGCCGCCCTGTCATTGCGGGCAACCATCTCTACTCGGGAGTGTGCTTCGGCACCTTTGAGAATGACTTCAGGATGTGGCAAGGGCGCGGATTTGTAACGATTCTCGATGAGGAAGATCGCGTGATCTCCAACCCCGGCGGCGGCGCCCCCGAGTATCGCCATGGAAAGCTCGCCCAGATGGTACAGGCCGAGCCGGTCTTCAAGAACTGCCACGACGTGTGCGTGGACACTGCCGGTGACCTCTATGTGTGCCAGTGGAACAGTGACCGGGTGTATCCCTTCAAGTTGCATCGGGAGTAGTTGATTCTTAGAATTTCCATAATAGCATGAGCTCCCAATCGGGCCATGCATCTCACCCCTCTTGCCACCGCTCCCTTCGTTCGCCGAGCCTTCACCTTGGTGGAGCTTCTCGCCACCATTGCAGCGATCGGGGCCCTGAGTTCGGTGGCCATCATGGCCTATAGTGGGCATCTCCGGGAAGCGGTCATCGAGACTCAAGACCGCCGGAACGCCCAGGAGATCGCCTCTGAATGCCAGCGTGCGGCCGCAGCAGGGGTGGATGTGTTTCAGGACGGGGGTTTGGAAGACGCGGTCCTCAATCTGATCGACGGCATCGTCGCCACCGACGGCCCGTTTCGAGGCCGGGCCTTCAAAGTCATCCTGCCCACCCCGGACACCTATCAGGGGGCCCTTCACTACTTGGAGAAACGCGACGCCGAGGTGTACTACTTGCCGGAATGAGGCGGCGACTCAAGGTTGCTTCCAGCTCCAAGCCGTTAGCCCTTTGAGGTCACGAATGTAGATCATGCCCTCGACGACCGCGAGGTGCGCCCATGTTTCTTCATCACTCACCTTCACCCGGTCGATGAGGTTCCAGTCCTCCCGGGTGGGTTGGAAAAGCAGCAGCTCGCCCTTCTGATCAAGCGCCAAGACCTTGGTGCCATCGCTCACGAGGCTCCAGTATTTGCCGAACTTGTCTTTGATCTCCCACAGCTTGGAGCCGTCGTCCAGATCCACAGCGACCAGACGCTGATCCCGGTTCAGCTCGATCCCCATGCCGTCGAGAATGATCGGAGAGGTCATGTAACCCTGGAGCTTCAGCGCCCATTTCTTCGAGACTGAGAAGGCTTCCGACACTTCAAACAAAGAAGTCTCGCCTCCGTAGGTGCTCGTAAAGACGCCCCCATTGTGGACCGTAGGCGTCAGGATGTTCATGCCGCGAAAGGCCTCAACCGCCTGCGTCCAAAGCTCCGTTCCCGTGTCGAGACTCAGCCCGGCGAGCTGCGTGCGCGTCTGGACCACAAGCTGACGCTTGCCACCCAGGGTCGCAATGACAGGCGACGAGAAAGCACTGCCGAACATGCCTCCTTGATCCACCATCGCACGCCACAGGAGTTTGCCCGTTCGTTTGTCGAGCTTGCAGGTCCCCGCTCCAGCCTGAACGATCACCGCATCGCCATCCAACAAGGGTGAAGACGCGAAGCCGAAGGCCGGCAATGGTGTCTCGAGTTCCTTCACGAAATCATACCTCCACAGTTCTTTCCCTGTCGCCATCTCAAGACAAACCAGCACGTCACACATGCCCGCCACGTATAGTCGCTCACCATCACAGGCCGGAGTGGCGCGGATCCAATCGCCATTCGACTTCGCAAAAAACGGAACCTTCATCGCACCCGACCACGACGCCCTCCAAGTCTCCTTGCCCGTCGTTCGATCCAACGCCCGAACGATCTCCGTTTCACGGTTCTCGGTTTCGGTCGTGAAGACTTTGTCCCCGAAGACGACCGGTCCTGAATACCCCGGTTCCAGCTCCACCCTCCAGGCCTCGCTGAGGGCATCACCCTTCAAGGTGCTTGGAAGAGTCACCCCCGGAACCGTTCCATCGCGCTCAGGCCCCCGCCATTGCGCCCAGTCCGCTGCGCGTGCGCTGGGAAGGAGGATGCCGAGCGAGACAACTAAAACGGTGGGAGTGAGAAAGGTAGGAACAGCCATGATTGGCAACATCCTACGTTTTGACACTGCCACCGGATCAACCCAACCGTCTTCTTGCTGCCTAGGCGAGCAACTTCTCCAGCGCGGCCGCATCGGTGACGGGGGCTTGGCAGGTGTAGTTCTCGCAAACGTAGGCGGCGGGCTTTCCGGCCACGGGGTTCATCGCGGCGATAGCGGCGTTTTTCTCTCCGATCCACGCCTGCCCCTCAGCACCATCGGCATGAATGACGGTGGCGTAGGGCAGGAGGCGGCGATGTACCACGGCGACGAGAGCCTGAAACTCGGGTGAGTCCTTGTCGCCCGCGAGCACGATCTGCTGCTTGCCGCGTGCGGAGAAATCCAGGGCCTGGGTCATGACGGGCACCGCGCTTGGATTGTCCGCCATGGTCTTTCCGAAGAGATTGAAGATGGCCTTCGCTTGATCGCGATAGGACTCCCGGTCCAAGAACACGGCCAAACGAAGCAGGTTGGACGCCGCCAGGGAATTCGGCGAAGGCTCGGCCCCGTCGTAGTCTTCCTTGATGCGGAGGATCGAGTTCGGCATGTCGGTGTGGACGCTGTAGTAACCGGCACCGTCCTGATCGAGAAACTCGCGGTCCATTTCTTCCTGAAGGTCGGCGGCCCACTTCAGCCAGCGAAGATCCAACCCCGCCTCATACAAATTCAGCAATCCGTGGATGAGCGAGGCGTAGTCGATCGCGAACGCTCTTGGCCCCTTGCCACCGTCGCGCCAGCTTCGGTGCAGGCCCTTGCCTGGCTCGTCACACAGCTCGCGGTGCAAGAACGCGGCCGCCTGTGCGGCGAGTTCGATGAACTCGGATTCGTTCAACGCGGCTCCAGCCTTCGCCAATCCTGCGATGGCCAGTCCGTTCCATGCCGTGATGACTTTGTCGTCGAGGTGCGGCCGGGGGCGCTCCTTGCGCACGTCGAAGAGCTTGGCCTTGGCCTTGGCGATGATGTCCGCCACTTCGAGCGGGTCCTTTTTGAAGTACTCGGCGGTCTTCTTGATCGAGTAAGCGCGGAAGAGCGTGTTCGTGCCCTTCAGTTCTCCGTGGGGGTCGCTCTCCGGTCGGGCGTTGCCATTCTTGATGGCTCCATGGGCGTATCTGAAAATGCTGCCGTCGTCGGCGCCGAGCACCTCGTCGATCTCGGCGGCGGTCCAGACGTAGAAGGCACCCTCCTTCTTGTGATCGTCACCTTCGGCCGCGTAGCTATCGGCGTCTTCCGCAGAGAAGAAGCCTCCGTCCGGGTGACGCAGGTCGCGTTTGAGGTAGGCCGCGATCTCCCGGCAGATGTCCGCAAGGAAGGCCGAGTTCGTGACTTGGAAACCCTCAGCATAGGCCGTGAGAAGCTGCCCCTGATCGTAGAGCATCTTTTCGTAGTGCGGAATGTGCCAATAGGTATCGACGCTGTAGCGATGGAAGCCGCCGCCAAGATGATCGCGCAGACCCCCGTGAGCCATCGCCCGAAGCGTGCGCACGGCCATGTCCGCCGACCATTGCGAGTAGCTCTCTTCCTTCTCGTGGAAAAACAGATGCCCGCGGAACAACAGAGTCAGGTTCGAGGGACGAGGAAACTTCGGCGCGCTGCCAAAGCCTCCATCATGGAAGTCGAAGGAGCCAGAGAGCTCGTCGTAGGCTTTGGCCAAGATCGAGTCCGCCTTCACTTCCTGACCCGCGTTCTCCTTGTCGATGTAATCCTGAAGTTTGTCGATGGCACCCTTCGCCCGCTCATCGACCCCCTCGCGATCCTCCTCCCAGACGCGCGACAGTTCACCGAGCAAATGCTTGAACCCGATGCGTCCCGCCGTGTCCTCCGGCGGATAGTAGGTGCCGCCGTAGAACGGCTTCAGCTCTGGCGTGAGGAAGACGCTCATCGGCCAGCCGCCGTGACCCGTCGCCGCTTGGACGTAGGTCATGTAGGTGAGATCCACGTCCGGTCGCTCCTCACGGTCCACCTTGATGGGGACGAAATGTTCGTTGATCAGCGCTGCGATCTCCTCGTTCTCAAAGGACTCGCGCTCCATCACATGGCACCAGTGACAGGTCGAATACCCGGACGACAAAAAGATCGGCTTATCCTCCACTCGCGCCTTCATGAACGCCGCATCGCCCCACGGGAGCCAATTCACCGGATTGTGGGCATGCTGAAGAAGATACGGACTCTTCTCGTCGATCAGGGCGTTCGTATGCGTGGTTGGGGACTTGTCAGTGGGGTCACTCATGAATGAATCAGGCAGAAGAGGTAACGTTGCCAGCAGGGGGTGGGTTGCAAGACGCACCTCACCTTGGGCGATCCACCTCCGCGCCTCAGTGGCCCCGCTGTTTCGTGATCAATCCGTACCACGTCGCCAGATAGCAGCCGAGCACCCACGCTCCGAGGGCCGTCACCCCATAAACGACGGGCCCCATGTGCTGGTAAACGATTCCCATGGGATAGCGCACATCGTTCCGCTGCTCGACGCTGTCGTCGTAGCTCCGCTTGCCGCGCACCACCCGATAGACGTGCCTATGCTCTCCCGCGTGACCGGCGTAGACGAGGAGGTTTTGCCAGGAATTGTTGTGGTCAGACACGATGTCGTACTTCTCGCTGACCGTCTCTCCAGCCTCGACCCACTCCACCGTCTCTTGATCTCCACCCGGAGTGAGAAAAACCGGATACTTGGTACGATTCGACATCCGGGGGGTCGTTTGACCGTACAAATTCGCCACGTCCATGATGCGCTGAGAAGCATGACTTGGAATGGCCACGCTCGCAGTCCGAACGGATGGTGCCATCTCGGGTCGCGTCACAACGAAGCCCCCAAAGAGGATCTGGGGAATGAGTACCAGCGGCACCCACAACACAGCTTGAGTGCTGTTTTGCACCAGGGCCGAAATGGCCAGCCCGATTGCCACACCCACCATCGCCGTCGCAAAGAGCGCCAGCAATTTCAACCCAATGGTCGTGGCAAAAACGCCCAACACCGAGAGCGCATGGTCCGCACCGGAATCACGTCCCTGGTCCTCAGGGGGCGTGCTGCCTTCCAACACATTGTGAGCAATCTCGAAGAACCGGGCAAGGCTCGTCACCAGTTTGACCCGAAAGGAGTTCTCCCGAGCCTCCTCTTCGCGCATGGCGATCTCCATCGCGCTCTCACCCGCCGGAGCTGCAGACTCCGCAGACGCATCTCCGGGATCGTCAAACGTCACGACATCGAATTCGACCGACCCCGTCGCCTCGCCATCTGAGGCTTGCTCGATCGGCGCAAACAACCGCTCGGCCATCGCTTCACGAAAGGACGCTTCATCGACTTCGATTGGATGGACGTATCCAGCGACGGTCAACGTCACAAGGTACATGAGCAGGGCTTGGAAGGTGGTCACCGCGCCGAGAAACAGATACTTGCTCTGCACGTAGCAATGCAGACCCAGCCCGCAGACACGTTCCCGACGAAAAATCGGGAGTTCCTTCACGATCTGCTGCGCGCCGTTGGAACAACCGAACCATAGCGTGGCCACCACGCAGAGAAAGGCGCGCAGCACCGCATCGTCCGCCACCCAACCCACAAGCAGGGCGATGAGCAGCGGTTGTGCGAGAATGAACACAAGATTCAATCCATCGGCTTTCAAGATGCTCCACTGCCGCCGTAGAAGCACCGAAAGTCCGATGAGGTAGCCGCTTCCGGGTTTCCGTTTCTTGCCCCCATCTGCCTTCAATCCCTCCGCCGACATGCTGCCGAAGTCGGGTGCCTCCACCGCTGCCTTGTGTCCCTGCTCGAACTGACGACGCCATTCCTCTCCGCTGCGATCCGTCTCGGCGAGCTTCAAGTACACATCGTCCAGGTGCTCAACTTCGAAATATTCCTGCGCGTGGGATGGCTCGCCATGATACACCACGTAACCACCGTGAACGAAGGTGACCTGATCAAAGAGATATGCGCGCGCCAAAACGTGCGTGGTGCAGACCACGGTACAATCCTTCGCCGCGAGCCGTCTCAGAAGACTCATCAATTGAAACTCGGTCGCCGGATCGAGCCCCGAAGAGGGCTCATCGAGAAACAAGACGGATGGCTTCGCCAGCAACTCCGTGGCAATGCTCACTCGCTTTCGTTGCCCTCCGGATAGCTGGGAGATCCGTTTGAAACGATGCTCGGTCAATCCGAGACGGTCGATGGTCTCATCAACCAAGGTCTCAATGGCCGCTCCCGGAGTTTCATCCGGCAATCTCAGGCGGGCACTGAATCGCAGCGCCTGCTCCACCGTGATCTCGACGTGGACGATGTCATCCTGAGGCACGTACCCGATTCCTGCCGTCGCCAGTTCCTTCGGATCGCTCAAGCGCTGGCCATTGAGATACACATTCCCGTCGGTCGCCGGATTGATGCCACAGAGAGCATTCAGCATGGTCGATTTTCCCTGACCGCTGCCACCAAGAATTCCGACGAACGAACACCGCTCGATGTCGAGACTCACATCCGTCAGGATCTTCTTCCCCGATTTCACCTGCACCGTCAGATGACGCGCTTCGATCTTGCCACCGGACATGCGCTCGACGCGGCGGAATGAGTAGCCAGTGAACTCAAAGTGATAGCCCCCCACCGCGAATCGGTCCCCGACCGTGAGGCGTTGCTCCTTGAAATGCTGACCGTTGAGAAGGGTGCCGACCTGACTCTCGTCCTTGGCAGTGAAATTCCCCGCAGCGTCGCGCTCGATGATGACATGCTGCCTGGAAATCGCCGTGTCGGTCGCATCCAGCGCAATCTTGTCCGGTTCATTCTCCGCCCCCGTATCCCGACCGAAGACAAGGCGTTTGATCCCTTTCAGTCGGACCTCGCTCACCTCCGCCCCACGGAATTTCGGCGCATCGGGAACGCGCATGAAGCGGATGAACATGTCTGGAAGTTCCACAATGTCTCCACTCTGAAGGTAGGCTGGCGCGGAAAGCTTGACGCCATTGACCCGCGTCCGGTCTCCAGCGGAAGGGCTGGCTGCAGAGAGGGTCCAAGTCGCCGAACGGGCCTCCCAGTCGAGCTTGCAATGCAGGGGCTCCATCTTTCCACCGGTGCCGCGCAAGTCGCAGTCCGCCCCTGATCCGATGCGGGTCGTCGCGGCGTTCAGGGCAAAATGCTGGATGGTTTCTCCAGCGCAGACGGTGATGTGACCTTTCATGAATGAACGAGGGAGGGAAAGGGTGGCTTCGAAGTGGTTCAGGCTGAATCAACGGGGATCGTCGTTGGAAAAAAGGACAACTTTGCTGCCCATCGTGGTCGGAGTGGGATTTTTACAGTGGCAAAATTCGGACGACTGTGGAAGAGTTCAACGTTCTTTCGAGCAATAACACTTCACCACCTTGAACACCATGAACTTCTTCCGTGTCCGCTGCCGTCCGTTGTGCTTCGTCCTTGCCGCACTCACCTTTAGCGTGACGAGCTGCACCAACATCCAAAATGATGGAACCCGAACACGAACCGAGGGAGCTCTTGCAGGAGCAGTGCTCGGTGCTGGATTGGGCGCGATCATCGGGAATCAATCCGGAAGTGCGGGCCAGGGTGCGCTGCTGGGTGCCGCTCTCGGTGGCCTCGGCGGTCTCGCCTACGGTAACCACGTCGCCAACAAAAAGGCGCGTTATGCTTCCGAGGAAGCCTGGTTGAACGCCTGCATCGCTCAGGCTCAACAAACCAACTCCTCTGCCCGCAGTTACAACAGCCGTCTCTCGTCCCGCATCAGCGCCCTCAAGCAGCAAATCGCCGCCGCCAACGCCTCTGGCAACAGCTACCAGAAGTCCCAAGCCAAGAAGGCGATCATCCAACTTCAGCGTGAGTCCAATGCAGAGTTGAACAAGGTGGACAGCGAAATCAAGGCGCAGCAGGGCGTGCTCGGTCAAACGAACAATTCCCGTGCCTCCAGCCTCCGCGGCGAAGTGTCCAGCCTTCAAAGCACCCGCAGCTCGATGCGCAGCAACATTGATCGTCTCGCAAGCCTCGGCAATTCGGTCGACGCCTAATCGCCAATCGAGGCCATCCTCTACCTTTCACTTTCTCATCCATGAAAGCTCTTCGACTTCTCCCTCTCGCCCTGCCGCTGGCCATGACTTCCTGCGAAACCACGGGCGACCCAACGCAGGGCGGGCTCTTCGGCTGGTCCGAAAACAAGGCCCAGTATCGTGTGGCTGAAAAACGTGCCACGCTTTATGACATTGAGCGGGACACGGATCGGCAAGTTCGACGCTCCAGCTACCTTGAGTCGGAGCGCACCCGGCTTGAATCCCAGAGGTAAGTCGGTCCCTTGCCCATGATCTCTCGCCCGCGCATCGGATCCCTCGTGGCCGTCTGCGCGGGCGTTCTTGTGTCCACGCCATCCGCGCTTCACGCGGATCCCGCCGCGTACTCACTGGTTGAGGAAGGTGCGAAGGTCATCGCGGAGAAATGTTTCTACGCCCACACCGTTCCGCAGGTGCTTCAGGGGGTGCTCACCGCCTTGCGAGCACAGGCCATTGATCCAGGAGCGGATCCACTGCCCGACCTGGCGACGCTGTCCGAGACCGAAGCTTGGCCCATCTTCAAAAACCATCTCGAGCGAATCGCATCCCAGCCGGGACAGAGACTCAATCTCACGGATCTCATCGAGGCAGGCATGCGGGGCTTTTGTCCAACCATCGATGATTGGACCAAGTACTACACCGTCGCCGACTACGCCCGCATCAATCGCGGCGGCGTCAGCAGCACAGGCACCATTGGCGTGAATCTCCGGGAAGTCGGCGCAGGCGAAGTTTACATGTATCCCCTTCCGGGAAGCCCGGCAGGGTTTGCAGGCATCGCTCCCGGAGACCGGTTGCTCACCGTCGACGGTCGAAAGCTGGACGGAAAGCCGATTGAGTTGGTCGCGTCTTGGATCAAAGGAACACCCGGCACCCAAACCACGCTGAGGGTGGAGCGGCGGAACGGCCGTTCAGAGCTGATCGCGGTGAACCGTGAAGAACTCGATTCATCGCCCATTCAGGTCGCCAAGGAACTCGCCGGTCTGACCATCCGCATTCGTTTCTTCACCAAGGATTTGGCCGTGCAGATCGAAGACGCCCTCAAGGATGGGAGCGCCGCTCGCGGGCTGACGATCGATCTCCGGGGCTGCACCGGTGGCTCCATGATTGCTGCCGTGGAGTCTGCAGATTTGTTTCTGCCCATTGGAAAACGCATCCTGTCGCTCTCCGAACGCGGTCAACCGGTCCAGCACTACGATGCGGAGCGTGAACCCGTCGTTCAGCCACGCAGTCTCTCCCTCCTCCAGGATGAAGGCACCGCCAGTGCTGCTGAGATTTTCATTGCCGCACTGGTGGAGAATATGCCAGGGCAGGCCGCCAGCGCCGGCACGTCCAGTTACGGCAAGGGTGTGGTGCAAATGGAACAGGCTCTCGCTGGAGGCGGAAAACTCAATGTCACCACCGGTGTTCTCTTTGGCCCTGGCGGAAAGTCATGGAACAGTGTCGGGCTTCTTCCTTCGGTCAGCAGCGCGGGACAGATTTATCCCGACAATGCCGTTTCGCTCGCGAATCCAGTGACCAAACCCAAGGCCACGATTCGATTGGTTGAGTAGTCGCTGACCACTATTGAATGCTGGCACCCGGTCCGGCTTCGACCTTGTCGATGTCTCCAGCAACGTTTCCAGCGAGTTCGTTCCCGCTGATCTCAGGCTCGGCTTGGGCCACGATGGCGATGCCGAAGGAGGCATTGTTGAGAATCTTGTTCCCGGTGATTTTGGGCCGAAATCCTTCGCCAATCAGCATGATTCCATAAGCGCCATTCTCGAGAACCTGGGTGCCTTCGATCACGACGGAGGCATCGGGCTTTCCATCCGCAGCGATGCCGATTTTGCCATTCGAAATCACTTGGCACCCATGGATTTCACACTGCTGAAAATGATCAAACATCGCCACGCCGTGACCTTGATTCCGCGCGATTTCAACCGACTCAAGTTTGACCGTGGCCGCGCCGCTCCCTGCCGAGGGTTGATCCATGGAGGAGGGCCCGACGTAGACACCAATTCCGTCTTTCCCAGTCGCGCGCTTCGTTGTGCCTTCGAAGATGACTCCATTGTCAGCGATCACGCCTTCGCGATAAATCAACGAGGCGGACGTTCCGCTGGTTTCTGAGAGCACGACCGAGACACCATTCATCACGTTCTCGACTACATTGCAGGCTTGGCACTCGACTCTGGCTCCATCCTCCACGAAAACTCCCATCAGACCATTGCGCTTCGCCGTAAGCTTGGTGGCCGTCACTTGGGCACCGGCTCCGAAAATCCGCAGCCCGTCCTCGCCATTCGATTCGGTCACACAGTCTTCGAGGCTGACACTGGCGTTCTGCAGATGAAGTCCGTGCCGCCCGTTGCGGCGCGCGATGCACTGATCCACCGTGTTTTCACCCGATCCGACGATCACCAGACCGTCTGCCATTCCCTTCTCAAAAATGCAGTTCGCAAACGTCACCGCGCTACTCAGCACGTGCACAAGGGGCGCATCCCCGGCACCCGCCGTCGCCCCTTCATGGGCAAAGGTGATCCCCTCAATACGGACCGGCGTACGACACGAATCGATTTCGAGCACGGAGCCATTGGCACCATCGCATTGCATCACCACACGACCAACTTCCTCGGCCTTGAGGGAAACGCCATCGGCCAGCCGAACCTGCCCATCATACGCACCCGCGCGAATCGTCACCGTTTCTCCCGACTTGGCTGCATCAATGGCTTCCTGCACCGTAGCGAATCCATCGGGCACTGTGAGCGAGGGTCGTTCCCCCGGTTTCATTGGCTTCTCAGATGAACTCTCCTTCTTCTTTGTCTCATCGGCTTTCGAGACCTGGGACTGATCAGCCGTTTTTGAAACCCTTGACTCAGCGGGCAGCGGCTCGGCCTCGGCCGTGGAGTCAGAACCACTGATGAACCACCATCCGGCCCCTCCGACGGCCACCAATCCCACTCCAATCAAGATCAGCGGCAGTGGTGAACCCTTCTTCCCCCCAGTGGCCACGGGCTGCGCCTCCAGGCTCCGGTTCGCTGCCGTTGCCGTCGTCGCTGCGGTCCCAGCTCGGGTGATGGGCTCAGTCCCCAAGTAGGTCAATCCGCCGCCGCCTGTCGCTTCGTAGGGCGGAATGGTTTGAGTGGGCGTAGCATCCGGACCTTCCCCAATGGCTCCGGCGATCGGCACATGAAGCGCTTGCCCAGTCGGAAGCCCGCCAGCCCAGCCGAAGATTCGCCGAATCTCCTCGAAGTCAGCAGGCCGGTTCTCCGCCTGTTTTGACAGGCAGCGCTGGATGAGGTCCTCCCATGCCGCGGGAAAGGGCTCAGCCCCGGTGATGCCGAACTCCCGCCGCCGTTCCTCAATCGAAACCGGAGGTTGGTCGGTGATCTGCCGGCTGATGTCGCCCGCGTAGAAAGGTGGCTTGCCGGTGAACAACTCATACAAGGTGCTGCCAAAGGCATACACGTCATCGGAGACGCTGGCGGCCTTCCCTGCCGCCTGCTGAGGACTCATGTAGGCAAGCGTTCCCGTGGAGTTCCCGGCAATCGTCACCCGCATCATCGAGTCCTGAATGCTCCGGGCGATCCCGAAGTCCATGATCTTCAAATCTCCCGTGCGATGAATGAGAAGATTCGGCGGTTTGAGGTCCCGATGCACGATCTTCGCGCTGCGATGAGCGTAGGACAGCCCGTCGATCAATTGCTTCACCCAATGCTCGATCTGGCTGGGCTCAAAAACTTTGTTCGGCTGCGCCACCCTCAACTTCGCAAGGGTATCGCCATCGACATACTCCATCGAGATCGCAGCGTGTTTCTCGTCCTCACAAAAGTCGTAGATTTTGACGATATTCGGATGGGCCAGCTCCAATCCACGCCGGGTCTCTGACTTGAGTTCCTCGATCGCCGCGTCATCGAACCGAACAGCATCGGGCGCAAACTTCAACGCCACCTCCCGCTCGAGCCGCTCATCCTGAGCCAGCCACACGACGCCCATGCCGCCACGGCCAAGGATGCGCTTCAGAACAAACCGCTCGAAAATCCGGTCTTCCGGCTGGTGGCCACGCAGCGTCGAGCCAAAATCGATCTCATCGAGGTTTACGAAAGGTTGATCACTCATCGGAGCCGTTCAGTGAAGAGACGTTACGCGACCCCTCCGCCACGCTCAAGAACGCAATCGCCCTCGTCAGAGGAATCATCGTTCCCGCCTGATCTTTGGAGGTTCAAATAAAAACGGGCAGCCCGGCGCGAATGCATCGGAACTGCCCGTGGATGTTGGGTGTGAAATGGAAATGCTCCGGCCGACCTCAGTTGCTGTAGGAGGAAGGCTTGGAAACCGCTTGGAACGCCTCAGGGCTGGAACTGCCGCTCACGGACGCACTCTTCGACGGCTTGGGTGTGGGGGCCGGGCGGTAGGTCACGGTCGGCTTTGGCTTCACAGGCTCTGGCGGTGGAACGTAGGTGTGATACGTGCAAGAACTCGCGGCCAGTGCCAAGAACGAGAGGGAGAGGATGGCGATGTGTTTCATAGTCTGTTGAGGATGAGTAATGAAATGGAAAGAAGTCACGGTTTTTGGACAGCACCCGGAGGAAGGGCTTCATCTGGCGTCGGAGCACCCTCTTTGGAAGCACCGGCTCCACGACGACCCACGAGCACGCAATACGAGGCCAGACCATCCGCGCGAGCCATGTGCAAATAGACGACGGCGGTGCCGTTGTAGGAGGAACGGAACTGAACACCGGCCAACTTCGCCGAGCGTCGATCATCCAGAATCAATCCTCCAACTTCGTCGTAAACGTAGATGTCCACATCCTTCGCAAAGTCATCTGCACCGACCAGAAAGACGTAGTCCAGCCCTTTTGTAACGGGGATGATGAACCGAATGGCCTGCCCGCTGCCAAGGACCCCAGAATGGTCAGTTGGCGCCATTTGGAAACTCTTGGCGATGTAGTTGCCTGCCATCCGGTAGGCGACATCTTCTGCCTGAGCTGGGTCTGCTTTGAGCGAGGGAGCTCCGAGAATTCCTCCAAGAAGGAGGACCGACAGAAAACAGGTTCGTTTCATACCAGTGGAAAGATTACGCAGGAACTAGACGGTTTGGCAAACGAAAAGGCCTCGCCAAGGCCGTTCGTCACGATAAAAATTCAGACGCAAGCTCGCCCGACAATTCCGTCATGCGCTTCACACGTTCTGCGGAAATTGTTCCGTCCAGTGGAATATTCACGATGTCGTAGAGTTCCGTCAGGGCCGCTTCCAATTTCTTCACGCGAGCTGCACCCCGCGTTTCCTCATCCAGCGTCTTGATCTCTTCCAGCATGGCACCGACCAGCATGGGCTCGCGGAGAAAGTTCGACAACTCCGGCGTATAACGTTCATCGATAACGACCGCCGCATAGTGAGCTCCCTGCAGCCACCCAGCCGCAATGATCAGGGTCCGCCGCTGGATGTTGCCATCTTTTTGCAGCGCTTTCAGGATGTCGGTCTGAAGAAAACCCAACTCAAGGAACACGTTGAACCATTTCCCGCGATTCGCATCGGCACGCACTTTCTCGGCGCGATCCAGCTCTTCCTTGCTGACGCCCAGCTTGCCAGCGAGCTCCTCAATCTGTTCTGCACAGCGATTCAGCGCATTCGCATCCTGAGCCTTGATGGCCATCACGCCGTCTGCAATCTTCACACCCAAAGCGAGACAGATGTCGGGCTCAGACTTGAGGCTGCTGCTCTCGGCATCGCCCGACACGTCGTTGTAAATCTGGCCCCAGGGAACCGTTTCGTTTTTTAGCGCGAGGTCGAGACCGAGAAACTTGTCGATCGGACTCGGCAGTCCCACCGGCTGGACTTTGGCATTCGCCGGATCAAACGCGGCCTTTTCTTGGCCTGCGAGGGGATTCAGAACGGTGACAGAGGCGAGGATCGCGAGGACGGGGATTCTTTTCATGACAAGATGATCTTGTAGTCTATTCTGGCGTTATGTCGTCAGGGTTCTCAACTTGCTCCAAGTTAACGCGCCCTCACGATCTGAGGTCAAGCTCCATTGTAACCATGGAAGGAAATTCGACAAGCCACCGTCGCCGTCGCACCTGTACCGTGTTGGGAATGGGTGGCGCACTGCTGGTTCTCTCAGGCTGCTTGGGAGAAGACGAACAGTTGCATCAGCAAATGAAGTCACTGCGCGCGGAACTCCGTGCTGCGGAGGAAAAGGCCACGGAGGCGGAGGAAAAAATTCGCGGGCTTCAATCGAAAGAGTCCTCCACACCTGTCACTCCAGCCGCAAGCTCGGTCGATTCACCGGAGTTGACTGCGGCTCGTGAAAAAATCGCGGCATTGGAAAAACAACTCGCTGAGGCCAAGGCAGCGCCTCCATACAAGGCCCCTGTGCAAACCGCAGAGAGCTACAAGGAACTCGCGAAGCATTTGCAAACCGAACTCATGCAAAAGGTCAGCGAGTTGAGCGACCTCCTGCAGACTCAGATTCCGTCTGCCGACGTTCAGGACGTGACGGTGAAACGCATTCGCCCACCTGAGGAAATTGCCACAGCGTTTTCCTCTGCCATCACCTTCACTCTGCTGGATCGCAATCGTCAGCCAGTACCGTTGAGTTTTCCGGTTCAAGCGGGTCTCGATGGAGCATGGAAGATTCCCTCGGTCGAGGATGTGAAGCGGGTCTATGCCGATGTCTCCCAAGGTATCCCTCAATCCGCACCCGCTTCACCCGCACAACCCGCGCCCGGATCACCATCAGGTCTCGCAACGAACACACCACCTGCGGCCCCGAGCGGCGGAGGTGCCGGTTTTGTGAAACAGTCCGACGGAAGTATTCTCGTCAACTGGGATGACTCCGCTCCTGCGGCGCGCCCCTCCGCTCCCGCAGCGTCCATGACGGCATCGACTCCACCGCCGTCCACGCCTGCCCAGCCAGCCGCTGCTCCGACGCCGGCCCCTGCTCCAGCAACCCCGGCCACACCCAACATTCCAGCACCCGTCATGCCTGTGCAGCAGGACATCATCGTTCGCTTTGAATAGTTCGTTTTAGTCTCTTCAACCGCATGGCGAAGCTCGAGGAAGTATTGGCGGAAGCCTTCATTGTGGAGAAGAGGCTCCCCTGCCCTTCTGGACTTCACCGTCGGTTCGAAGTACGTCCGAAGTCTGCAGGCGCTTCAAGTGGCCCCACCCTGGTCCTCAGTTGCGCCCAGTACGGGAGCCCGCTCGATCCAGAGGCTTTGGCCCGCCAACAAGAAATCGGCAAACGTCTTCGTTCGCCTGCATCAGCGGCGCTCTGCGGGATGTTGGATGCCAGCTTCGAGCCCGATCATCACTGGATGACATCCCAGCTTCCCGAGCAGGGCTCCGTCTACGACCACCTTCGGGAACATCGGAAACTCGCCATCGAAGATGTCGAATGGCTCCTTCGTGTGCTTGCCTCCAGCCTTACTTTGGCGGTGGATAAGGGCTGGCCGAGGTTTTCGCTGGAAGCTCATGAGATTCGGGTGGATTTCCGCGCGCGCGAAGTAGGTGTCCTGCTTCCGGACATGCCACTGTTTGGAATGACGGCCACGGCGGCGGTTGATCCCATGCAGACCATGGCTTTCAATCCCGCTGCCCTCGCTCCCTCCCTCGCTCCGATTCCTTCCAGCAGTCGGGAGTACGTCACCCCCCTCGCCATGCTCTGCTGTGAAATGCTGGGGGAAGAAGTCAGTGGCAGTGGTCCCGGAAGCAACGAACGCTTCCGCCCCATCGCAGCCCTCAGCGCCCAACAAAACCGCGTCTTGCGGGCTGCACTCGTCGGAAGCGACCGCCATGGTTTTGAAACCTTGCTCGACTTTGCCGCCGAGTTCACCGGCATCGATGTCAGTGCCGAACCGGCGGTCGTCCATGAAACCCGCCGGGCGACCGTCTCCAAAACATCGATGGCCACGGCCAGCCCTGCCTCCGAACCCTACCTCACAAACGAACCGGTGTTGCTGGCCGGCTACACACAGATCGACGAGATCCGCACGGTCGGTGCCTGCCGCATCTGGACGGCCAGCCACGCGACGCTTGGCGAGGTCGTTATCAGTTCCATTGACCTCTCTCTTGAAGTCGCCGAGACCTCGCGCCGCCTGCAATCCTTGATGACGACCCTGCGGACAGCCGATGCGAGACATCTCGTGACCCCGCTGGATCTTCCATCCAGTGCCAACGAGCTCCACGTCATTCGCAAGAAGCCATCATCGACCTTGCTCGACTCCCTGCGGCAATCACGGGCTCTGGAGAAACCTGCCGTCGCCCGGGTGCTGGCATCCATTCACTCCGCCTACGAATCGCTTTGGAACCTTTGCGGACGGCGGATCGTCGCGATGTCCCTGGACCAATTTTGGATCTTGAAGGACGCGGATGGCGATGGGCCCGGTGTGTCCAGCCTGCGCTTGGATGCCGCCCAAGTGATTCTCGATCACGAGTTCCAACCGCAGGCCGCGCCGCGCCCCATCGAACATTTCGCAAGACTCACTCTCCATCTCTTGGGTCACGACGGCGGCTCTCTGTCAGGCGGCGGAGCGACGCGTTTTTCGCCTGTGCCAGAACTGGACTCGGGCACCAACGAAATCTTGCGGAATGCCCTCGATCCTTCACGAACGGGTGAAACCTCACTCAACGGTTTCTTGGCGCGCATCACAGCCGCACTTGCAGGTCACACCGCCTTTGCTCAGATCAAGCAGGCGCGCACACTTCGCGTCTCCCCGAAGTTTGCGGGACGCGAGGTCACTCCCATGAGCCGCGTTCGACTGATGCCCGATGTCAAGGACGCCCCCATCCTCACGATCGTCGCCGACCATGAGATTCGCTTCGGCCGAACCGGCGCGAACTCCGATTTTGTCACTCAGTTCCTTCCCCGGTCTCCGCTCAACGACAGCCGCACCCGCAGTGTCAGCCGGGTACAATTGAAAGCCGAAGCCAAGGGAAACCAAATCACCCTCGAAGACGTTGGCGACGCCAACCCCTCCATGATCGACGGGCAGCGCATCACTCCCCAACAAGTCGTTGAACCACCCATCTCGATCCTCCTCGCCTGTGAGTACCCGGTTGAGATCAGAACCTGCCGATCCTCGCATCCTTCCAGTCCGCTGAAGGTCGAAGGCTGGCCAGAGGCCAAAAAACGCGAGACCACGAGAAGGGGAGGCTGTCTCATCGTTCCTGGAGCTTCTGGCGTCCTGAAAATGGAACTCGCATGGCTCTTCAGCGACGTCGGCCTCGCCGTGAGCAGCGCGACCAACCTGATCCATTGCTGCGCCTCGGACGATCCGAAGTGTGCGGCAAGGCTGCACCTCCACGCCGATGGACTGTGGCTCGAGGCCGTCTCAGAAAGCACCATCGTGAAGCTTGCCAACGTCGAACTCCGACAGGGCGAGTTTGTCTCGCTCCGACCCGAAGACGTGATCGGCATTCAGGATCGACGACTGCTGATCAAGGAATACACGACGGAGTCGGTTTGATGGGGATCAAACCGGCTCCGGCAAATTGAAGGTATAAGCTGCGCGGTTAGGGATCAGCGCGCACCCGCGAACGAGCGTCCACGAGATGGGCCGGAGCCGCCGCTTCGACGAGATGGACCATTGCGATCGCCTCCGCGTCCACCACCACCGCCTCCGCTGCGACGATTCTCACCGCCGTAGCCGCCACCGCCGCCCTGGCCCTGTGAGCGGCCTCGGCCACCTCCACCACCACCCTGACGTCGCCCACCTTGAGGCAGGGGCTTGGCATTCCGCATCTCTTGGGTGGGTTCCATGTGGAAGGGATGCTCGTGATGCACGGGAATCTTGACGCGGATGGTCCGCTCAATCTGCCGGAGCAGGGAGTGACTGTACTCATCGCAAAATGAGATCGCTTTTCCTTCGGCACCGGCACGCGCCGTGCGGCCAATGCGGTGGACATACGACTCGGCTTCCTTCGGCAAATCGTAGTTCACGACAAGGCTGATGCCTTTCACGTCAATGCCCCGCGCCGCGATGTCGGTGGCAACGAGGATGCGGGTCTGACCCGAACGGAAGTTCGAAAGCGCCCGCTCACGCGCACTCTGGGATTTGTTGCCATGGATCGCATCGGCGGGGAGGCCATCGCGAGTCAACTGCTCAGCCAAACGATTGGCCCCGTGCTTGGTGCCGCTAAAGACAAGGGCCAAGCCACTGAGGTTCTCACGGATCACATGATGCAAAAGATCCCGCTTCTGCTTCGAGTTCACGTGGCAAAGATGCTGGTCGATCTTTTCCACGGTCGTCGCCGGAGGAGTGACCTCGACGAGGCGGGGATTTTTCAGGATCTCGCCCGCCAGTTCTTGAATGGCTGGAGGCATGGTGGCCGAGAAAAAGAGTGACTGACGACGCTGCGGCAGCTGCGCGATGATCTTCTTCACGTCGTGCACGAAGCCCATGTCGAGCATCCGGTCCGCTTCATCCAAGACGAGGATCTCGAGCTTTTTGAGCGTGAGGTGACGCTGCTGGAGCAAGTCGAGCAAGCGTCCCGGGGTAGCCACAACGATTTCCGGACCGTGCTGAAGCCCCTTCACCTGTGGGTTCTGGCCCACACCTCCAAAGATCACCATCGAACGGAAGGGCAGATAGCGGCCGTACGAATCAAAGCTGTCTTGGATCTGCGAGGCGAGCTCGCGAGTGGGTGCCAAGACCAGAACTCGAGGCGCACAGCGCTGGGGAGCGATCTTGTTCTTGGTGAGATGCTCCAGGATCGGAAGCGCAAAGGCCGCCGTTTTTCCCGTACCGGTCTGGGCGCAACCCATGACGTCATGGCCTTCGAGCACATACGGAATGGTTTTCTCCTGAATCGGGGACGGGGTGGTGTATTGGCGCTCGCGAAGAGCACGTTGAAGGGGTTCGCCGAGGGCGATGGAATCAAAGGTCATGGACATGGGGTGGTTTTCTGTTTGGCGACGACGAAGCGACGACAACACAACCGCCCGAATTCAATCAGGTGGCGCTGTGCGGAGGTCCGGCGAAGCGGAGGGATTTTCGATGAGCTGAAGTGAACCCAATCCAATCCTCATCGAAGAGACCGCACAGGCAATCCGGGCTGCCGAAAATCGGCACCAACCCGGTGAAGGCGTCTAGACTCCATCACTTGGTGAGAAACACAAGCGGTATCTGAACACGCCGCAAGGGCAACCAGCCGACTTTCGTTTTCAGAGCATGAGGAATTTGATAGCCGTCCTGCTCACTGCCTCGACAGTCTATGCGCAGGACTTTCCGGAAAGCACTCCTGAATCTCAGGGGCTGAGGTCCGATACGCTTTGCGAGCTGTCCCGGCACATCCGGACTGAACAGCACGACATCCGCAGCATCGTGATTCTTCGCCACGGGACACTGGTCTTCGAGTGGTATGCGGCCGATGTCTCGAGGGATCACAACCACAACCTGTTTTCCATCACCAAGAGTATCGTCGCCACCTTGGCCGGCATCGCCATCGATCACGGCAACATTCCCTCCACCTCCACGACTCTCGGAGATGTGTTTCCCCGCTCCATCTCCGATGCGGCCAAAGGAGGCGTCACACTTGAGAACCTGCTCACAATGCGCAGCGGATTCCCGGTCTCCCGAGCCAACAAGACGACCGGACCTGAACGAGCATTGTTCGACCGGATTCAAAACGTCCCAGATCGACTCTCAATGATGCTGAACGATCTGCCTCTTGATTCACCGCCGGGGCTTGAGTTTGAGTACAACAACATCGACCCCGCACTTGTGATCGCAGCCATCGAGGCAAGCTGCGGCCAGTCGGCCCTGACGTTCGCCAAACGGCACCTGTTCGATCCACTCGGGTTCGAGAATACGGCGTGGATCTTTTCGGACGAGAAGAAACTCGTGCCCGGCGGATACGGACTGCGGCTGCGCGCCGTCGATCTAGCCAAAATGGGTCAAATGTACCTCCAAGACGGACTCTGGAGTGGAAAGCATGTCGTGTCATCCGCTTGGATTCAGCGTTCAACCTCTGACGCTCACGGGGACGGGTATGGGTACTTTTGGTGGATTGACAGGGGAAATCAAAGCTACGCTGCCAAAGGTGTTCGTGGGCAGCGCCTTGTCATTCATCCAGCGCTGGACCTCGTCTACGTGATTCTCTCCGACCTGCCACCCGAGCACGTCGCTGCCGTGACAAACAATCTCGGAGACAACTACATCCTCAAAGCCGTTGCCTCAGATCAGTCGTTGCCCGATGACCCCGAAGCAAGCCAGCGACTCGCCGACGAACTCAAGGCAGCCCAGGACCATCTACCAGAAACCCGGCGTTCTCTGCCGCCTTTCCGACTTCCCCAGAACAAATCATGAATCCTCCAACGCTCTGCTTCATCACCCTGCTCCTGTTTGTTGGAGGGCTGCTGGCCGAAGAGAGTCCCCTGTCGTCTGCCAAGGCATTTCTCGAAGAGAACAGCCTCCACACAAAGGAGATTGTGGCCCCTGCGAACTACGAGGAGATCCGGCAGACGATCGCCGCCGACCGTGACCCCGAGTCGCAGTTCGGTCGGCTCTTGTTTGCGCTCGCTCGTCCCGGGACCAAGGTCCTCAGCAAAGACCAGCTCGTGAAAGTGGCGGATCTCATCGCCGCACGGCAAGCCGCACCAGTGAACTGGCATGACGTGCGCAACATCGTGCGCGTGCAGGCCATGCTCTTGCTTTTTCCTCATGCCATCGCCTCCGACCCGGCAGAGGTCGCCCGTGTGCGCTCCGAATGGGAGGCTTGGACGGATCTTCGTCAGGCCTACATGCTTCAGGAGTTCGTCGCCCAAGAGCGATTCCAACGCGCCTTCTGGGCCATCCTCACGCCCGAGCAAAAACAGCAGATCATCGCTGGCGAACTGGATTCCAAATACAAGAAGAGCACGGGGCACAGTCGGGGATTCTTCGCGGACCGCATCGTCACCAGAGCCCTTGGGAAACCCGATCACCCAGACGCTTTTGAATCGGCCACCTCCGCATGGCGTGCCAAGTGGGAGCAGGTCCAGGAAAGCATGGAGCAGCAAGCTCGCTTCAATCGCCAGCGAGAATTCGCCATGGATACCGCTGACGAATCCTTTGCGGTGGCCTCATGGCCGGATCAAGCCCAGGCCTTCCGCGAGTTTGCCGAAGCGGAGCGGGATGCCATTCGTGATCTCGTCCAAGCGGGGTATGGAGTGAATGATGCCCTCAAAGAAAAGGTCGCACTGCTGATGAAGACCCAACGCGCCGAAATGCGGGAGAAATATCGCGACCACGGGTCGGATTTGCTCCACCGAATGGGCGAGACGGAAGGTGAGTGAAAGCGCACGTCGGCCAAGGGACCCACCGTCGAAACCAACACTCCGGCTTGCATCCTGCCGATCCGCTCCGATTCGTTACTCTTCTGTCACAGGCCATTTCATGATTCAGCACGATTTCCTCATCGTCGGCACGGGAGCCGCAGGGCTCAGCGCCGCGTTGCACGCGTCCGAGTTCGGCACCGTGGGGATGATCACGAAACGCGGGGCACTCGACTCCAACTCCTCATGGGCTCAAGGTGGGATCGCCTGCGTGACCAGCGAGGAAGACTCCATCGAACAACACGTTTCCGACACCCTCATCGCTGGGGCGGGCCTGTGCGACGAAGCCGCTGTCCGGACCATCGTGAGCGAGGGCCCAAAACGAATCGAAGAGCTCGTGAAATGGGGCGTCGAGTTTGACGTTCGGGAAGCACCGGACGGCCATTTAGAATTCGACCTCACCAAGGAAGGCGGCCATTCCCAACGCCGCGTTTTGCACAGTGCCGACACGACCGGACGGGAGCTCTCCGAAAAGCTCCTCGCAGCGGTTCGTGAGAAACCCAACATCACGATCTACGAAAATCACTACGCCATCGACCTCATCACGACGTCCAAACTGGGCCTCGTCTCCGAGGATCGCGTGCTCGGCCTTTACGCATTGAAGGAGGAAACTGGCGAGGTAGAGACCTTTCGTTCGGGTCGGGTCATTCTTGCCACGGGAGGCTGCGGTCGCGTGTATCTCTACACGACCAATCCAAAAATCGCGACGGGGGACGGCGTGGCCATGGCGTGGCGGGCAGGTGCCTCCATTGAGAACATGGAGTTCATCCAGTTTCACCCCACCTGCCTCTACCACCCGCAGAAGCGCTCCTTCCTCATCACCGAGGCGATGCGCGGCGAAGGCGCTCGCCTGATCGACAAAAACGGCGACGAGTTCATGCAGCGCTACGACAAGCGCGGATCACTCGCTCCCCGGGACATCGTCGCGCGCGCGATCGACAACGAGATCAAGCGCACGGGCGGACCCTGCGTCTATCTCGACATCAGCCACAAGCCCGCAGACTTCATCAAGGCCCACTTCCCCAACATTTATCAAACCTGCCTCGAGGTCGGAATCGACATCACGAAGGACCCGATCCCCGTGGTTCCGGCAGCGCATTACCAGTGCGGTGGCGTCCAGACGAACATCAACGGAGCCACTCGCATTCGCGGGCTGTGTGCCGTGGGGGAGGTCGGCAGCACAGGGCTTCATGGGGCCAACCGACTGGCCAGCAACTCACTCCTCGAGTGCCTCGTCGTTTCCCATCGCGCCGTCCACCACCTTCAGAGGAAACTCCCGGTTGGAAAATTGGATTCCGACCCGACCGCCATCCCTCCCTGGCAGAGCGGGGAAGCCGTGGACAATGATGAGCTCGTCGTCATCTACCACAACTGGGATGAAATCCGCCGCCTGATGGGTGACTACGTCTCCATCGTCCGAACGAACAAGCGCCTCCAAAGAGCCGCCGCCCGCCTGCGCAATCTCAAGCGCGAAGTTCAAGAGTTTTACTGGAACTTCCGCATCACCGCCGAGCTGCTCGAGCTGAGAAACATCGTCGATACCGCCTCCCTCATCGTCGAGTGCGCGGTCCGACGCCACGAGAGCCGCGGACTCCACTTCACCACCGACTACCCGGAACCCAACGACGCCCGTCCGCCGGAAGACATTTCCGTGCGGAGATACTAGCCCGCATTTCTCACACCCCGCTGCGCTTGAGTCGGTGCAGAGGCGCTGTAG
>CAXBNA010000026.1:0-38018 GCA_963976915.1 uncultured Verrucomicrobiales bacterium | reverse complement strand
CTGGCCTTCCTGGATCGGGAAAGCGAGAACCGGGATGACGTTCGTGCCTTCCTTACCCGCCATCTCAACAGTCCTCGCGAAGAACTTCGTGCCGCCGCAGCGAAGGCTCTCGGCTCCCTTGAGGATCCGAAGGCTCTCGCTGTCCTCGAACCCCTGGCCGCGGCTCTCAGCGACCACGACGATCCGGTTCAAAAATCCGCCCAGGATGCCGTCACCCGGTTGCAATCCCGTCTTGCGGGACCCAGGGAACTCAAGAATCTCTGGGACGAAGTACGCCGGCTGCAAAAGGAGTCTGGGGATGCGACAACCGAGTTGGAAAAACTCCGCAAGAGGTTGGAACCCGAGAAGAAAGAAAGCTCCAAGGACAAGCCGGATTGATTTAGGCGATTTCGGTAGCCTCTGAGGACGGATCTGGCGGCCCTACGTGCATTCGATCCTTGATCTATCAAGGGTTTCAGCAATGATTAAAAATTCATAAATGCACAAATCCGTCGCCAAACATGGCGTTCTGTGCTAGTCTCTGCGCCCTATGGCTACGACTCCGACACGTAAAACACGCTTCTCCCGCAGGGTTCCTGATCATGTGACCGATGAACTGGTCAATGTGCTCTCCGGCGGTGAGACCTATGAGTTCAACCAACTGTTTGGCTTGGTCTATGACAATTTGAAGCTCAAGAACGCGGTAAGTGGTGGCGAAGAAATGCTCCGCCTCCGTTCTTACGAGAAACTCCAGAACCTCGTGGGTCGTGGCATGTGTGCCAAGGCTGGCAAGACCTACCGCGGTCTCGAAGGTTTGAAGAACGCTCACAGCACCGCTGTGGCAGCTCGCGCTGCCGCCGCCCGTGGCTGAGCCGCCTTCTCTGACGGATCTCTTTTCAACCCAAGCTTCCTTCGGTCCGCCGAACGAAGCTTGGGTTTTTTGTTGGGAAGAGAGCGCGGCCCCGGCCTACTCCCCCAGCAGCTCCTTGATCTTGGGCTCGATCGCATCGGCCCACATCCCGTAGCCTTTCTCGTTCAGGTGGAGGAGGTCCGGCATGATCTCGCGGCTGAGCGTGCCGTCGGGCTGGAGGAAGGTCTTGCCGATGTCGAGGTAGTGGACGTGCTCGCCATCGGCCAGTTTGGAGATCTTGGCGTTGATGGCGTCGTTGGTCTGCCGCATGGGATCGGCCGGGGTTTCGCCACGTGGGAAGATGCCCAGAACGAGGATCTTCATTTCGGGCAAGCGATTGCGAAGCGTCTCCACGATTTTCTTCACGCCCCCGGCGGTCTGTTCGGCCGACGACTGGTAAATGGCATTGCCAATCTCCGCCATGGGGCGCCCGACATGGCCGGTGTTGTTGGTGCCAATCATGAGGACCGTCAGCTTGGGCTGGAGGCCGTCATAGTTGCCATTGGCGAGACGCCACAGCACATGCTCGGTGCGATCACCCCCAATGCCGAAGTTGGCGGCCTTGCGACTCCCGTAGAATTGCTCCCAAACGGCAGCGCCTTTCTTCTCCCAGCCCTGAGTGATCGAGTCGCCAAGAAAGACCAGTTTGGCCTCCCCCGCCTTGGAGATCTCGTTGAAGCTTTCATGGCGCTTGATCCAGCCGGCGTCCCTCGGAACGGGCTGGATGGCGTAGTTGACCGGCGTTTCGGCAGAGCCGAGTGCCGGGATGAGGAGGATGGACGCGAGCAGGCTGGCGGTCAGGATTTTCATGGTGGGGAACAGTCAAAGCAGGCCGACGCTCAACTGACAAGCACGAAGTCGGATTGTCGGTTGAGCCGGACGCGCTTTCCGGGAATGGTGCCGTTTCCCTCCCGGCATGCAATTGCGCGAAACGCTCCTCAACCTCGCCATCACCAGTGTCCTCGTCTTGATCGTGGCCCTGGTGGCGATGCTGCTGCGCGAAAGCCGGCCCGGCCCGGTGGCGGCCATCCCCATCGCGATGGCGCAACCGACTTCGGAAACGCCGGGTTCCCGCGAGCTGACCCCCGACTTCCAACCCTTTGCCGACGTCTCTCTGGTCGTCAGCCGGAGCAACGAAGCGGACACCCTGCGGATCAGTGTCGGGGGCAAGGAGGAGATTTTTCGACTCTATTTTATCGATGCCCTGGAGGCCTCATGGACCCATCCACAGCGCATCGCCGAGCAAAGCCGCTACTTCGGCAATGCCTCCCGTGAGGACATTGTCGCGATGGGCGAAGAAGCCATGAACTACGTCACGACGGTGCTCAGTTCCCGCCCGTTCGAACTGCGGACCCGCTGGGAGGGCGTGCCGAACATGTCCCGCTACTACGGGCTGATCGTCGTCGAGATCGAACCCGGGCGCCGCGTCTATCTGGCCGACCTTCTGGTGCAGCAAGGCTACGCCCGACTCAACGGCCTCACGACCTACTTACCGGACGACCGGCGTGACATCGAGACCTACATTCACGAACTCCAAGTCCTGGCCCGCGAGGCGCGCACCCAGCGCCGGGGCATCTGGAGCCGGGCCCGGTCATCGTGACCGCCTGATTTGCTATTTGGCGGTGTCCCCGTTCACCCTCGGCAAATCCTTGAGCACCCGCTTGAGGAACTCATTCTCCTGATAGCCCTTGGCGTCGGCAAACTGCAGGACCATCAGGTCGAGCGACGGGAGGATGTAGAGCTTCTGCTTCCCCTTGCCAGCCGCCATGACGAGATCGTCGGGAATCCCATCACCCGCTTTGAGCCAAAAGGTGAGTCCATAGGCAGGATTGGCTTTCGATCCCCGGAAGCACTGCTGGAGCAACTTCGGGTCCAGAATCTGCTCGCCCGACCACATCCCATTTCGCTGGATGAACAGTCCGAATCGGGCCCATTCGTGGCTGGTGAGAAACGCCCCGGACGGCAGGTTGATGTTCCCGTCCCTGTCCTTTCTCCAAAACGACGGTTCCAGACCGATGGGTTTCAAGATGCGCCGGGCGAGGTAGGCTTCGACCGATTCACCCTTTGGCTCCAGTTTCCTCCGCATGAGCTCTCCAAAACACTGAAAGGGAATCGGGCCGTAGGAGAACTTGGTGCCGGGCTCAGCCACAGCTTCTGCCATCTTCACAGCCGCCGCATAGGGCGGCACGCTGCCATTGTCGCCACCGGCAATCCCGCTGCGCAGGCTGAGAAGTTGGCGCACCGTGATGCGCGACTTCCGCTCGTCGTCCTTCCATTCGGTGAGGGTATCGGCCACCTTCTCGTCGAGATCGAGAAACCCATCCTGCACGGCTGCGATGGCCATGGCTCCGCTGAAACTCTTCGTGCCGCTGGCAAGGAGGTGGGGCACCTCTTTTACATAGCCGTTGAAATATCGCTCGAACACCAGCTCACCACCGAGGTACACCAGCATCGCGTGGCCATTCTTCGACTCCAGATAGGCCGCTGCCGCCGCGAACGCCGCCGCATCCTCCGCCGTTTCCGGGCGAACGTTCTTGGCGGGAGTCTCCGCCCCGTTTCCCCGTTGGGGCAGCGATTGGACGAAGGCCATGAACTCCTCGAGCGAGGCCATCCCATCGCCGTCCGTGTCCACGCGCCCCATGAGTTCCGGTCTCGGCGCCTCGGCTGCGCTCAACCGCCCGTCGCCGTCCTTGTCCAGGGAGGCAAAGCGCTCTTGAATCGCCCCAGCGGGTTGTGGCTGCTGGGCGGGACTCGAGATGGCTGCAACGAGCGTGAGGAAAACCAAGGGAAGACGTGACATGACGGGAATGAAGGTGACACGATGAAACGCATCAAGGCTGCGATGGTTGTGCTCCGAAACAATCGCGCCTCCACCACGTTCCCAGTGTCCGCCATGAAGAAGACCCTCCAAGCCGCCCTTTTGCTGGCCACCACCGTTGTGGCTGGTGCCGCCGATGCCTCCAAGCCGAATTTGATTTTCATCCTGTCGGACGACACGGGCATGGGCGATCTCGGCTGCTACGGCCAGCAGCTGATTCAAACGCCCCACCTCGACCAGATGGCCGCCGAAGGCACCCGCTACATGCAGGCCTATTCCGGCACCAGCGTCTGCGCGCCCTCCCGCTCCTCCCTCATGACCGGGCTGCACATGGGCCATTGCCCCATCCGTGCCAACCGTGAGCTTCAGCCCGAAGGTCAAATGCCACTTCCCGAAGGTACCGTGACCGTGGCCAAGCTCCTCAAGGACGCCGGTTACGCCACGGCCTGCATGGGCAAGTGGGGCATGGGGATGTTCGACACCTCGGGCAGTCCCTTCAAAATGGGGTTCGATCATTTCTTCGGCTACAACTGCCAGCGACACGCGCACAGCTACTTCCCCACCTACCTCTACAACGACGACCAACGGTTTGAGCTGCCGGGCAACGACGGCAAAAAGCTGCGCGGCACCTATGCTCAGGAACTCATTCAGAAGGATGTGATCCAGTGGGTGAAGGGGCAGAAAGACCATCCCTTCTTCCTCTTCTACGCCGCCACCCTCCCTCACGGAAAGTACGAGATCGATGACCTCGGAGAGTATGCGGACAAGCCATGGACCGATCTTCAGAAAACCTACGCCGCCATGGTCACCCGCCTCGATCGCGATGTGGGCGAGCTTCTGGAGACCCTGCGGGAGATGGGCGTGGACAAGAATACGCTGGTCATCTTCACGGGCGACAACGGCTCTTCCTTCGATCCCAGCTCCGAAATTGGCGAGCACTTCGACCAAACGCTCGGCGGGATGCTCCGCGGGTTCAAACGTGGCATGTATGAGGGTGCCCTGCGCCAAGCAGCCCTGTCATGGTGGCCGGACACGGTCCCTGCGGGTCGCGTAACGGAGGAGCCCTGGGCCTTTTGGGACTACCTTCCGACGGCGGTCGAACTCGCCGGAGCCAAGCTTCCCGAAGACTTCCACACCGACGGCCACTCGCTCGTCGAATTCCTCAAGGGCGGCGAGGCACCCAAGCGGGATCACTTCTACTGGGAACTCCACGAATTCGGTGCGGGCAGCATGCAGGCCGCACGCTGGGGCGACTGGAAAGCGGTGCGGAATGGTCCCAAGGGGCCCGTCGAGATCTACGACCTGGCCAGCGATGTGTCGGAGTCCAAGGATCGGGCCGCCGCAAAGCCCGAGTTGGTCGACAAGGCCGAGGCCATTTTCAAAGAAGCCCGCACCGACGACCCCAACTGGCCCTTCACGCTTGAGCCACGCAGCCGGAAGCAAAAGAACTAAGCGGCGAGCAAGGCAAACGCCCCGCCCATGCCTCATCGCGCCGCTTCACCCAACCTGATCCCATCCCACACCATGCGCCCTTCACCTATCAGCATTCTCATCGCGACGCTCGCTCTATGCACCGCCACCGCCCCACAGCCCTTCAGTTGGGTGTCGCCTCTGCCCAATGCGGACTGGGCCAAGAAGATCCTGCCCCCGACCCTGAAGCACGCCACCTTCAAGAGCCCGTCCATGGGCATCGACGTCGGCTACTACATCTACCTGCCTCCGGGTTACGAGGAGGGGGAAAACCGCTACCCCGTGGTCTACCACCTGCACGGCGGTCGTCCGGGCGCGGAGAGCAAGAGCGTGAAGCTCGCCACCTTCGTCGACGAAGCCACCCGGGCAGGCACGATCCAGCCAACCATCTACGTGTTTCCCAACGGAGGCCCCATGAGCTGGTACGACATGCCGAAGCTGGAGAACGGCATGGGCGAAACCGTTTTTGTGAACGAACTCATCCCCCACATCGACGAAGCCTACCGCACTTGGGGCAATCGCGAGGGCCGTGCGCTCGAAGGCTACTCTCAAGGCGGACGCGGGACCACGCGGATCATGTTCAAGCACCCGGAACTCTTCCTCTCCGTCGCCCCCGGCGGCTCAGGGTACGGCCCGGAAAAGACCATTCAGGAGAACAACGGCCACGAGAGCGAGAAGCTCCAGTTTCTGCCCATCGGCTACAACGCCTGGGACCTCGCCAAAGCCTACGCCGACCGCGCGGACAAACCACAGCCGCCACTCGACATCCTCATCTGGGACGGCACGAAGTGCTTCAACTACGAGATGAACCAAGCCTTTGATGCCTACCTCACCGAGCTCGGGGTTCCTCACCATCACCTCTGGATCGAAGGCGTCGAACACACCGCCACCGGCAGCTACGAAAAGAACGGCAACGACGTCATGGGCCACCATCAGCGGACGTTTGCGAAGCATCGGGAATAGGATTGGTTTTTGGCATCTGATGGTACTCGTGCAGGAGGAATTGCTTCTCGACACGAAGGCTCACAATCGTATTCTCTCGGCATGACCATCGCCCTTCCACCCGCCCTTGGGAATCTGGTTGAACGACTGCTCAGCACCGGCCGTTATGCCGATGAAGGGGAGGTGGTGAGGGAGGCGCTGCGCGTGCTGGAACGTCAGGAGTTTGATGAGTCTCCCGCCCTGGAGGCCGCCTTGCTGGAAGGCGTGCGTTCGCCTCATGTTCCGTATGATGCCACCGTGCTCGACCGCATCCGGCAGAATGCGAGAGCCCAGGCATGAGCTTGCCCATTTCCATCTCCACCCGGGCCGAGCAGGACTTGACCCTGCAATAATTTGGAAAATGCGGACGAGGAAGTGGCTGAGCGTTATCTACACGCCGTCCGTGAGCCGATTCAGACCGTGGCTGGAAAACCGGATTTGGGCAGACCCCGCCACTTGTCGTCGCGCTCATGTCGCCCATGGCCGTTCCCCGCGCTTGCCATCCCTCCACCGGCATCCATGCTTGGGCGTGATCTATCTGGACCACAACGCCACCACACCTGTCCTGCCTCAAGTCAGAGACGCCATGCTTCCGTACCTGGAGGCCGAGTGGGGGAATCCGTCGAGCATTTACCAGCTGGGCCGTGCGGCATACCGGGCCATCGAGGATGCGAGAAGAAAGGTTGCGGCGCTTGTCGATGCTGAACCCGAGCAGGTGGTTTTTACGAGTGGTGCCACAGAGGCCAACAATGCGGCCCTTCATTCTGCGGTCTTTCGTGATCCAGCGAAGCGGCACGTGGTGACTTCAGCGGTCGAGCATTCCGCGGTTCTCGCGTACTGCGACTATTTGGAGCGAGTCCATGGCGTTGAAATCACGCGCCTGCCTGTGAACGCAGAAGGCGCGCTCGATCCAGATGATCTCCGCCAAGCCATCCGCAACTATACTGCGGTGGTGTCTCTGATGTGGGCGAACAATGAAACGGGAGTCATTTGGCCCATGCTTGAGCTTGCCTCTGTATGCACTGATGCGGGTGTGCCGCTTCATACTGATGCGGTTCAAGCCGTCGGAAAGATCCCAGTGTCCTTTCGCAACGCTGGGTTGGACTTCCTCACACTTAGCGCTCACAAGATTGGAGGACCCAAAGGAGTGGGTGCGCTCGTTGTGCGAGATTCTGAATCGTTTCTGCCCTTAATCCATGGTGGGAAACAAGAGGCAGGGCGTCGCGGAGGGACTGAGAACGTGGCTCAGATTGTTGGATTGGGTAAAGCTGCGGAGATCGCGATGAATCAAGCGTTTCAGTGCTGGGGACCCATTGCGACGCTGCGAGATGACTTCGAATCTGCCGTAATGGCGCGGATTAAAGGAGCGCAAATCAATGGTGGGCGATTCGCTAGGCTGCCGAACACTTCGAACCTCTACTTGCCTGGTCTGGACGGCGACGCTGTTGTAACGTTCTTGGATCAGCAGGGAATTTGCATATCCTCTGGATCGGCCTGCCTCGAAAGTGCCATCGCTCCGTCACACGTGCTCTTGGCGATGAATGGATCCCATGAGCAAGCCAGCGAGTCGATTCGAGTCAGTCTTGGGCAAGAGTCAACAGTGGGCGAATTGGAACAGCTCCTCACCGCATTGGAAGCGTTCGTGGCCGCCAATGTTTAGTCCGCCATCGTGGAAATCAAATCCTCCATGCCGAAGTTCAGAAGGAACTCGGAATAGTAGCTGGAGAACACATCTTTGAGATAGTCCTGGAGATCAATCTCCTTCTCACCCTGCTTCAGCTCGTACTTCTTGTTCTTGGTGATGCTGAACAGGAAGATCGTGTGGAAATAGACTGAGGAGATGTACTTCTTCTCAGACAGCTCCTTCTGATCCATGCCGATCGCGCCCTGCCGGCTGATGAAATTCCGCAGGACGGTGCTGTCCATGTTGATGTACACACGCTCCAAATTGCCGTCCTCGCCTACGGTTGGATACATCGGGATCGCCCAGTCCATCTCAATGCCAGCGCCCTCGCCAAGCTTTTCCCAGGTCAGCGCGTCGGGTAACTCTTCGGGCGCACTTTCGTAGACGAGCTGGTAGTCGGGCAAGCCCATGGGGGGCTCATCCTGTTCATCAGGTTTTTTGGTATCCTTCGGCTTCTCTTGTGGTTTGACCACCCTCAGCCAAAAGCGGCACTCGAAATCTTCCGGCCCGCCAAGGGCCGCTTGAATCTCGAGTTCGTCTCCGGCTTTCAATTCGCTTGTCGCGCCCAAGCCGATTCGGATGGTTCCATCCTTCGGACTCGACTTGCGAATGTCGAGAAGCTCATCGGGTGAATCGACCTCACCGGGTTTGTCACCTCCTTCGGTTTCATTGGTGCGGCGCTGCAAGATTGAGACCTTGAGTTCTCCAGGGTCTTCACTGCGGTCGAAGTAGCTGTCTTCAACGTCGGTGGCGAACTGGATCGTCTTCTCTTCCTTTTCAGGGATTGTGAGGAAGGGCTTGCCGTCGCCTCCCTTGAGCTTGAAAAAGGACGGATAGCGCTTGGGGTCGAAGGGTTCTTTTTTCTTCTTCTCTTTGGGTTTCTCCGGCTTGTCGCGTTTCTTCTTCTCCTCGTCCTGTTGCTCGATCTTGAACGTCTGGTTCAGCAGCCGCATCAAGTCCTTGTTAAACGGGAGGTTCTTCGAGAATGACTTGAGCAGATCCTTTGCATCACCGCCTTCGACCGAAATGGAGTTTTTGCGCTGTTTGTACACCTCGGTGAGGCGACCCTTGATCAGAAGGTCCTTCACCAGTTTCCGCAGTTCCGCCGTCTTTTCACCAGACTTGAGTCGGTCGCGGGAAGCCATGAACAGCTCCGAACGGAAGTCGTAGTCCATCCCGGTACAGTCCACATGGATCAGCAGATGATTCTTCAGCAGCGGCATTTTGAGCGTCCCAGAAATGAACTGGGTTCCCAAGTGCCCGTGAACCTGACCGTTGAGGGAGAAGAGCACGCACATCCCATCGGGGAAGAACTCCCGGTCAATGGCATCCCGGGTTTCTTTGACACTCTTGCCATCCACCTTTGCTTTGAAAACATAGCAGGTCGCCTTGATGTTCCCTACACCCTTGTGGCTGAGCTCATCGGTGAAGTGCTCCTGAATGTAACGGCTGTCGTCTTCCTCCAACCGGCGCTTCAGGCCGAAGGTATCGCCCTCCAGAACTTTGTTGTTGGGGTAGCGCTGCGGGCTGTCCTTGAGGTAGATGGGTAGGGCTGGCTCAAAAAGGAATTGGTTCAGCGCTCTTCGCACCTCTTGAGGAAGACCTCCCCTGCTGCCAGCCGGGAGTTGATAATCGAATAGCTTGATGATCGTGCCCGTGGTGAACTTGCGGTCCCCGGCCAATCCGATATCGAGCTCGGTGATCGGAAAGCTCGGGATTTTTCCATTGATCGTCAGATACTCGTACCAAGTGTTCTTCTTCGTCTTCTTTTCCTCAGCAGTGAGTGGATGCTTGCGGATTAGGGTGAATCCGATGTCGCCTGTGCCATCGAAGCGCTTGGAGCCAATTAGCTGGTAACGGTGCTCGCCACAAAACACAATCGCCCCAGTTCCACCCATGTTGTATTTCCCTTGGACGAAAGGGATCTCGTTCTTGTTTCCCTGGAGCAGGGAGAGGAAAGTTTGCTCGAAGTCTTCAGGATGCTGTCCTTCGCCGTCATCGTAAATCGTCAGACATGGTCTCGTTCGTGACCCTGAGGCCAGAATCTGAATCGCTTGCGCCTGCTTCTTCCGAATGCCTGAAAGATGCCAGTTCTTGTGGTCCGGCCCGAAGAACGTCTCGATGGCGACGTGCATCGATTGCGGCGCTTCGGGGGACTTCGGGTTGATGCCCGCTTCCAAGCAACGCCGCATCAAAATGGCGTCGATTGAATTGGTCAGCTTCTCAATCAGCGCAGCAACCGGGGATGCTTGTTGGTTCTCGATGACTCCGAAGTTATTCTCGTTTCTACCCAGCGGCAGCCAGACCGCAGACACAGTTACGAGAGCCCCGTCGATTTCTTCAGACGACGTGGCACACAAGAAGTCGTTAAACAGTTGCTGGTTCATTTGACGCTATTTGATCGCCAGCTAGTAGAGCCTTAACAGTTTCATAAAACTGGGCATACACCGCCTCATCGGTGGTGAATCCTTCCCCGGACCCATCTTGAAAGTACGCACACCAAAGCCCTTGGTATCCGGCCGCTTTAGCTTTGATTACCAAATTGTCGTAATTCGTCTGAGAACAACATTCGCCAAAAAGCATAACATTCTTAACCCCGTACTTTTTGAGCTGACCCGGATAATCTTCATCTACACTCGCCACGCGAGACTTGCAGCTGACGACCGCTAACACCGCAGCAGCATCAACAAATTTAAAATCCATCATCGGACTCAAACCTCCGTCGCCATTCCAGTGTGCCACGTAGCCTTTATGGATAATAATATCACACTCTGGCGAACAACTCTTTCCGTCACTATCTATTACATGTCCCCAACTTGCCTCCCAGGCTGAACCTGACAGCCAGGTCCGCAGGCAGTACGTGACGAGAGCAGCGATGCGAAGACCCTTAACAAAAGCGAGTATGTCACCTTCGTATTTTCCATCTGCTCGTTTGGTTAAGGGCGGGTAATCTTCGCGAAGCTTGTAGAGCTCATTAGCCATTGATGAGAGCCGCTGCGTTGCCAGTCCAAGTCGAAGATCCATAGATGTCGTCTTTAGAGCTTTGAAGATGCAACCATTTGTATGGTTTGCTCAAGATTGAAACCAGACTTTCTCGACAGCTCAAGCATGCGATCACGACCTGCCTTGCTTAAAACCAGGGATACTATTGATCCATCGATATGCATCTGAAGAATGTCCCCAGCTTTTAGGTGCTTCCGTAATCGAGCGTCAACTTGCTCGGCGGCATCGCCTGATCTTAGCACAAACTCGGCTAGGAACTCGACCCGTGGTTTAGACTCCAGCACCTTTCTGATTATTTCTGTTGTCGAAAGTGTTTTGTTGCGCTTCCGGAGCTCGCGAAAATCTCTAATATCTTTTGTTCGCAGGGAACCGCAAACTGCCTCTTTCGCGAGAGCGATTTGATCCTCGGGATCGAGGGTGGCAAGTTGCGCGCAAAGATCTACGCTGTCCAAGTCCCGCTTGTCGAACAGCTCGCGAACATTCGGGTGAAGGTCTTTAACGCTCAAGAATTGCCTGAGCATTGTCTCCGAAAGCATTACTCGATCACTGAGGCTGCCAATTCCGCCAACCATTCGGGCTGCTTTGTCGATGCTTGTCGCGAGATCAGGTATGCTCACAACGCGTTTCTTTCGGCGAGTATTGCCAACGATTCGAGCAAGGTGCCTGTCTAGTGAGTCCTTGCTCATTTATCACCGAAGAATCCGTTTTCGACTAACCACTCTTCAAGGGCCTTGCTCGCAACGTCGGATGGATCCAGTTGTAAAGCGGCCGACGCTGAAATTAGAGAGTCTTGTGTTGTTTTGTCTAGTGTGAGAATAATCTTTTGCTCAACGTGAGGTTTACTGGCTTCGGTAAATATTTCCTCTGCTGATAGCCCACTGTCTCCAACTCCATAGGTCTCCAAGCGTCGCTTAACGTTGGGCGGTGGAGAATTTTCAATAATTAGATCTATCAGCTTCTCTGCCTTGTCTATGTCATCTTGAGCGGCCCTAAGAGCACGCTTGACATCCATGATTGAGATTTCGCCGGATGCAATCTTCGCTCTTATCGCGGGGGACGCTTTTTCTTGAATCCGCAAGTGATCCCGAATCGTCCGCATCGACAAACCTGTGCGATTACGAACCTCCTCGTCAGACCCGAATTCCCGATATAGTTCTGTAACCGCGACCTGTGTATCTGCGAAATTTAGATCTACGCGCTGGAGGTTTTCAACCAGGCTTCTGATAATTGCTTCTGTTCGAGTCAGAGGGCCTGTAAAGACGGCTTTGATTTCCTCCCTCCCCAGCTTCTGGTGTGCCAAGAATCGCCTCTGCCCAGAGATCAATTGATACGGAGGGTTTCCAAATTCCCCGACTAGGACAACCGGCTGAAGAAGGCCGTGAATCGCAATACTCGAGGCAAGCTCTTCAAGCGCTACGGTTTGCTGAGAAATTCTTACGTTGTCGCCGCTCACCTGAATATCTGTGAGAGGGATAAGGTGAATCTCGCTAATTTCAGTCGGGGTGCTCATTGCAACATCGAGTATTTTTACTTCTGACACATCAAGCAGGCCTCGGTTTTACGGCCAGAACCGACCCCAAATACTGAAGACAGCTTGCCGTCACGTTTTAGCGATACCTCTCGAATACCTGCTTCGAGGATGAGGCTGCGTTTCTGGGGATCGAGGAGTGAGGTGAGAGGTGCACCATCCATCCATGTAAACTGTTTGTTTGGGTCGGCTGGGTCGATGGTCTCGTATTTCATGGCCTCCTTGAAATACTGGGGGTAGTTCTCGAGCAGTCTGACCCATTCGAATGGCGTCTGAAAGAAGCAAAAAGTGCATCCCGAGTTGGTTCGGCCCCATTTCATAAAAGTCGGTAGGCCTAGACCACTATCTTCCAGAATTCGGATCACTCCGTCGTAGTCAAGTCCGGCCTCCTTGAGAGGATATCGAGTTTTGATATTTGGTTTCCGACTGATGTAGCCGATGCGATCCTCGTCGGCTCGGAGTCCGACGTAGCTAACCACGTTGTCTTCGCCGACGTGGGCTTCGAAAGGCTTCAGCTTGAGATACTTGGTACACCAGCGGTTCTGGGGCGAAGGCAGGTAGCCGTTGAACAACTTGTGCCAATGATCGAAGCCGGCCTTGGCGTTCAAGCGAATGATCTTGGAACCCAGTTCTGCTTCAAGTCGGGCAAGGTATTCGTAAGTTTCCGGCAGCTCCTTCTGAGTATCACAGAACACATACTCCATCCCATCGTGCCGAAAGTGCTCCAGCCCCTTGACCCGTCCTGCCATGAGGAGGGCGAGTGCAGAGCTGTCCTTCCCGCCGGACACGTTCAGGACGTGCCGGACCGGACGATCATTTTCGAACTCGATGGAAAGGGGGGTCATTCGTCGTTCTTCAGATTATCCCAAAGCAGTTTTGAGAGCGCGGCAAGCAAAATTGCAGGTCTATTTTTAGGAAGATGCTTGCGCAGTTCCTTTGCCAGTTGGTCAGTCTCTTGCAATTGGTCGGGGGTGAGGCTCACGACGAGATCCTTCTCCACGCCATTGCGCGGAGTGACGGCGACGCGGATGGCCGTTTCGGGGAGTGATCCATCCCGCAAAAAACAGGTCGCCAAGACCCTCTCAAATTGTCGAGCGAAGGCCTCAACCCGCTCGCAGAAAACGACCTCATCGCGATCCTTCCATCGGCTCGGCGGGCAGCGCGTGAGGAGACTGCCGAGGGCTTCCAGCCACTCGGGTTCTGGGTTCTCCGCATCGGTGAGTTTCAGGCAGAACGCGCGGAATTCGGGATCGCCAAGGCCCACGACCACCGTTTCAGCGGAGTCAGCGACGGCCTGGCGCCAATTCGCCAAAGTGCCCTCGTAGCGGAAAGACTTGAGAATGGTGGCGGCCATCCGGTTCTGCAATTCGGGGAAACACCGCCGGAGTTCAGTGATTGATTGACCAAGCTTCTTGGCGAGGGCGGTCGTGTTGAGCTTGGCCTTGGAGTTCGGGTCAAAGCCAAGCGCCTTTGGGATCTCGTGGAAGACCAAGTCGGCGGGCTCGCGTGCGGCTTCGATGGCTTTGCGCAAGGCGAGGGTTTCCGGCGAGAGTTTGTCGGTGTGCCGAGAGTAGTCCGGCAAGCCGGCAACGAAAAGGTAGAGCGGTCGGACAATGGAAAGGATCTTTGAGCTTTCGGCTTTGTCGGCATCGACGACCGCTGCCAACTCGTTGATGAGCGCCTTGCGGACGCCTTGAATGCGGCAGAGCTGAAACTCGAAAGTTTCCCAACGCCGGGCGAATCGCATCATGAGGTTCTCTTCAACCTCTGGCTGAAACACATTGTCCTCGTAAACGGCGATTTCCGTTTCGTGCACGAGGAAGACCGTGAGAAGCAGGATGGGAATCAGCCCGTCGCGGACCCCGAAGGGCTCAGACCGAAGCATTTCGTAGAGTTCGGAGACGGGCACGCGCCGATCAGGAACTTCTTCCAGTTTCCCGATGATCGCGTCTAACGCAGGGCGCAGATGAAGCGGATCATCGTTCTCGGGTGCGAAATCCAATGTCCACGCTCCCTTTCGCTCGCGATGCACTCCCCCGGCTGCGAGGACGGAGAGATACATCGACTTCTCCGGCGGGTATCGATCTTCGGGAAGACCGAGCAGCGGTTGATCCGCCGAATGCAGCATGCATTCGAAGAGTCTCTGGCGAGCACCGGCGGAGGCGGAGCTGATGGCGTGCCGGTTGACCAGTTCATTTCGAACACGCGGTGCGAGCTTGAAAAGATCGTCGCAGAGGCTGGAGAGGAACTCCTGAAGCGACTGTTCCCGCCTTTTCAGCGCTCCGGGTTCCTTGCCTTGGTGATACCAAGCAACGGCAGACGAGGTGTTCGATGTATCGGTTCCCCGGAAGCCGACATATTCCTGGATGCGGAGTTCAAGCGCTTGGGTGCTCGCTTTAATCTGGCGGTCGACTTCTTCCGACGCGAATCGGTCATCTTTCAACTCAGGAGTGGATCGATCCACCCAAAGCCAACGTTCGAGATTGAGTGAATAGCTGGCAAGGGACTCCAGCGGCGGGCTGATGGCGATGAGAAGCCGTGAGTCATGTTTCCTCTTTCGGGCGGCCTTTTCCGCGGCGGCGCGTTCGGCTGCGGACTCGCAGAGGATGACGGCAATCACGCCATCGGACGGGTGGGTGGCCTGCAATTCTGTCTCGGCCCCTGCGAACTCGACGGCAGTCAGAAAGCGGACATCAAATGATCGTAGGTTGCCGGTCTGGATGTAATGGCGGCGGGCCACCACGGGCCGGGCATCCAAGCGGGCTTGAACCACGGTGGCGATTGGCGCGCTGTGAGTCACTGTTTCGCAAGCTGCTTCAAATCGCTGCTCCAGATTGACGCTGGCGTGAGGCCACAGCGAATAGCCGGAAAGGCGACCGCGGTTGTAAAGGATCCCACGCTGGCACAGTTTGAGGAGGCGCTTCTCGAGATCCGTGGGATGACCCAGCGCGAGCGCCACCACGTCGAAGGTGGGATAAAGTTCCGGCTCTTGAAGGACATTCAAGATCCCAACGGTCTTGAGAATGGCCTGAGTCTCCTGATCCTCTTCCACCGCACTCCGCACAACAGCATCAATGTGGTTCCAGTGACTGCGGTAGCTTTGGGTGCCGAGACGATGAGCGAAGTTGTACGCAACGAAGTCGTAAAAGTCTGCCAGACGGAATGCGGTATCAGTGGATGCCGACTGATCGGCGAAGGCTCTCAAAGCATAGGGTTCGGCTGAGAGAAGGAAGCTGAACAACGAGCGCTCGTTCTGGCCGAAACGTCGGAAAAACTTTGAGAGAACCGGAATGACTGTCGGATGAAGCGGATAGAGAGACGGCGCGAGGCGGATAAGCTCTGCTTTCCCGGGAGCGGGGCCAAAGAGGCCGAGGTCCACGGCAGCAGTCATCGCTTCTTTGGCGGATACTTTCCACGGTCTCAGTTCCTTGGCGTTCTCATTCACTCGCAGTGCTGCCGACACAAGTGTGGCGACCTGGCCAAGTGGCTGCTTGAACTCAATCTGCCCAAAGCGCTCACCAACCTTCTGCCATTCCTTCTGAGCGGTGGAGGAAAGCTTTTCGGCGTATTCGACAATGCCCTGGTGCAGGAGGCCAACGAGATGGATCGGCGCGGACTGGCTGCGGGACGAAGATTCTGCAAGCGACTGAAGGAAGAAGACGTCCTGTGCGTCTGGATTGAGGGCCGCGAATTCGAGGAACTTGCCGAGTTCGTCAATGATGAGAAGCAGGCCTCCCCGCGACTCGGCACGGACCAATTCGGATGCCGTTTGCTCGACGAGCTCGACGACATCGCGGTCCCCGTAACCGCCCTTCGCTAGCAACGTGTTTGCTTTGGCGAGAACGGGCGACTTCTTTTTCGTCCCTGTGTGGGCGCTTTCCAATGCAGAAACGAGGCCGCGCAAGACGGCCAAGGACATGGGCTCACGTGAACCGGTCACCAAGACCGGAAGAAAGCGTGGCGCTTTTGGGTCCAAGCCCAGGACAGCTCCGAGATCCTTGAGCGATTCTGGAATCTCCGACGCAGGGCGGCCCATTAGCGTCGCCAAGGCTAGGGCGAAGCTGGATTTTCCCGAGCCAAAATCGCCTGTGATGTGCCAGGCGCGCTGCCCAGACGCCTTGCGCAGGCCGTTGCCAATCTGCCGGAGGTGAGCCTTGGCATCGGCAGTGGTGACGTAGGCTTCGAGAGACTGAGGGTCGGCGAAGTCGCGTTCCAAATTCACGGAACGCATGAAGCGCGGACTGACGTTTAATAAGTCGCTGACCAGGGTCATGAATCGGCGGTCGTGTAAATGTGTCGGATGAGCTCTTCTTCTGTAAGGTCTGGCTTCATTTCGACCTGCTGCATCGACGAGGACTCGACAAAGGCGAGAGCGCCATCTGTAGCGGAGGCGAGACCATCGAGCAGCGACCGGACTGCGAGCTCTGGGAGTTTAAAGATCTGCCCCGGACTCCCCTCGGCGGACGAGACAAAGCGGAAGCCGAGTGACGACTGACCTGCATATTGGCTATTCCGCCAATAGTCCCAGATGCAGTAGGCAAACAGGCCGCTAGTCACACCTGCTTTCGGCCCAATCACGAACGAGTAAACCGGTTCGCGGGAGTGGGGTTCCTTGAGCCGTTCGCCGACCTTCTGAAGGAGTCCCAACTCAATCAAGGGGCAATCGAGATTGTCTTCCGCTATTTCCCCCTTTCGGCCACGCGTTGGGATGTAGGAGTTCACGAACACTCGGAACCCATCGGCGAAGGTCCGCTCTGACTTCACGGTCTCGTTGGCGGCCAAGCCTCGTTTGAGGAAAGGAAGAACCTCTGATTCGCTGAACTCAGCACGCTGCCAATGGTTCAGGAGTTGAACCCAGTGGAAAAGAGGGCGTTGGGAGTTGGTCGCCAGTTTCCAATGCAAAAGCCATAGGGTCTCGATGCGCTGGAGAAATTCATCGTAGCCTTCGTGACCGAGAATCAATCGACCAAACTCCGTTGCCGCGTAGCCCCCACCGTCAATCCCTTCGATCACTCCGGCACACTCTGCCCAAAACTTCGCAGATCGGACCATGTTCTTCCCGACTCCGAGTTGGACCATTGCCCGATCCTCGTTTTTGAACAGCACTGGGTCACGCTCCAAGCCGCGCACAACCTTCGGCAGCCAGGCGTAGCGGCAGACGAAGGTCTCGTGGCCGGAATAGCGGTAGGTCACTTCCATGGATGGTGCATCGGGATCGCGGCTTGGCTCGATGTCTAGTCCTGATCGCGAGGCATTGCAACGTCGCATCAGACGGGAGTGATGACACGCTTGAGCCGCAACGCTACTTCTTCCCCTTCTTGTTCTTCTTTGCCTTGCTGGCCTTGGGAGGATAGGGGATGCCGTTGAGGTAGTTGAGGCGGTCGTCGAGGTCGGCACCTTTGGCGACGGGGTGGAAGTCGGCGCGTTCCACGGGGTAGGTGCCGCCGAAGTGATCGCGGAACCAGACGACGGAGTTGAGGGCCTCCGTGGCGACCACCGGATCCTGAGTCGCGTTGACCAGGGGGACGAGGATGGTTTGGGGATCGAGGGTGCCGATGCGTCCGAGGAACTCGGCGGCGCGGACGCGGACGATCTCGCTGCTGTCTTCGAGCAGGGGCTTGGCGGCGTCGGCGAGCGGGGCGGCGGCTTCACCGAAGGCGGTGCAGGCCATGGCGGCCCAGTAGCGAACCATGGCGTTGTCGCTCTTCAGCGCGGCTTCGAGCTGGGGTTTTGCTTCATCAAAGGGCAGCAGGGCGAGATCGGCGGTGTCGGCGAGCTGGGCGATTTCGGCTTTGTGGCTCTGGCCGAAGGCGGTGGGGTTTTCCATGGCATGCGCGACGAGGTAGCTCTCGGGGTAGTAGCTGAGGTCGGGCATGGCGCGCATCTGTTCACCGAGCCGGGCGCGGAGAGCCTTGAGCGTCTCGGCGTGGGCGGGATCGTTGGCGAGATTGATGACTTGGTGGGGGTCGGCTTCGCAATCGAAGAGCATCTCGATGGGTTTGGCGTTGAACATCTGGGCGGGGGCGCCGCTGAGTTGGCCGGCTTTCCACATTTCGCGCCACTCTTCGTAGGCGAGCATTTTGTAGCGGTAATTGTTGTTGAGGCCATCGGGGATCCAGGGCTGGAAGCTGCGGAGGTATTGGAATTTCCCCTTCCGGAGGGTGCGGACGAGATCGTATTTTTCGTCCATGCGATCGGCGTAGCCGAAGGTTTCATCACGCTGATTCACGTTGGCGATGGCGATGCCTTTGCCGAGGAAGGGTTTGCCATCGATGCCGGCGGGTTGAGCCACACCCGCGAGTTGGAGGGCAGTGGCGCCGAAATCGATGAAGCTGACAAAGCCGGGGAGGCGGTCGCCGAGGTTCGCACCTTCGACGAGGTGCTGGAAGTTCTCCGGCACGCGGACGACGAGGGGGACATGGAGGCCGGACTCATAGGCATAACCTTTGCCGCGCGGCATCACGCCGCCGTGATCGCCGAAGTAGAAGATGAAGGTGTCTTCGAGCACTCCGTCGGCCTCAAGCTTCGCGACGGTTTCCGCGACAATGCCATCGATGATCTGCTGGTTGTCGAGGTAGCGGGCGTGGGTGTAGCGGAAGAGAGGCGTGTCCGGGTGGTAGGGGGCGAGTTTGACGGCTCCCGGATCGTGGCTGGTCTTGACGGTTTCGTAGGTCTTCTGGTCGAAGTGCAACGAGCTCTCATGCGTTTGCGTGTGGGACTGCATGTGGAAGAAGGGCTGCTTCGGATCCGGGCGATTGCGCCAGGTGGCACCCTTCGAGGTGTCGTCCCAGACTTCCTTCATGTTGACCTCGGCGTTGTAGTCGGTCTTGGAGTCGTTGCTCGTGTAGTAGCCGGCGTCCTTCAGGTAGGCGGAGACCATTTTTTGGCCCTCCGGCATCGGAGCCATGGCGTAGCGGCGGTGAAACTGGGTGCCGATGCGTGGCGCGTAGCACATGGTGGCCAGCGTGGTGCGGGCCACGGAACAAACCGGTGCATTGGAGAAGGCGTTGTCGAAGGTGAGCCCGTGGGCCGCCAGCGCCTCAATGGCCGGGGTTTCCGCGCCGCCCTCGAAGAAATGCCGGAGGTAGTGGATGGAATTGTCCTCGGAAACGATCCAGACGATGTTGGGCCGGTCGGCGGCCAGGGCGGCCGAGGTCGTGAGGAAAGCGAGGGCGAGTGAACGAAGGAGCGTGCGCATGGTGAGGAGCGTTGGAAACGAAGGCAGGGAGGCGGAAGTTTCTCCATCGTGACCGCAGTGACACATGAGTCGGCTTGCGCGGGCTTCGAACTCTGTGGTCGTTGACTGGAAGTGGAGTTGCTGGAGCAGGCCATTGAACTCAATGCATGCATTTGCCGCCAGTGCGTTTCAAAGGCCGGGGATTTGCCAAACCGTCTTCACAAAGTAGCGGGACATGCCAGCGAAGGATTTGTCGGCAGAGATCTCCGCCCGAAACAAGTCGGACAGCAGCACACGGGTGGCCGCAGGGGAAACGTCCCAAGCTTGTTTGACCTGGCGAAGCGTTTCGTATCTCAGCCATCGATCCCGGCGAAGTGGCTGGCGATTGAGTCCCAAATGGGTTTCGCACGCCACCACCCGATCCGTCGAGGCAGGGGAACGAGGAACGACCCTGACCTCGTGAAGCACCTCATCTGCCTCGTAGGCAAACAGGTCCTCGGGATCTTCGGCGTACGGGTCGGGTAAAAGGGATTTCTCTGCGGCACAGGCGTCGAAGAAGTGGTTTCTTGGGAAGCCCTCCGCAGCGTCCAGCGGATCGGGGGCGAGGGTGCCTGCAAGACTCCCGATTTTTTCATCCGAAGTGTTGGACCGGATGGAGGGGCCGCTCATGCGCGAGTTCGAGAGAGGGAAAGCATCGCCTTTGAACACCTGATTGCAGACCTGGCAGCTAAAGGCGTAGTTGTCGTAGCAAAGGGCCAGCCACCACCAAACGCTCTTGGGTCTGAAGTGCTCCACGTCGCCGTGGGCGACGGTATCTGTGGGAGCCTCACAGTAGGCGCACTTGCCGTGCGTTTCCCGGATTAGATTGGGTTTGGCAGGCTTCCAGAGCGAGTTCTTCAGATGGGACTTCAGGGCTCCGCTCCGTTTCGCTTCCAGCAGTGCACGCTCGCGCTTGACGCGACGTTGTCCCCTAAAACTCAGAGGAATCTTCTGATCTCGATGACGATGGAGACGGATCATCGCGGGCAGGCTTGAGATTACTTCTTTAGAGATGTGACGATCTTGTCGAGCTTCGTCAGCAGTGCGGCATTCTGCTTTTCGATCTGCGTGCGCCGCCTTGGCGCCGTTACGCGGACCAAATCAGCCTCGACGCCCGAACCGTTGGAACCCCGTTGGGTGCTCCTCCGGCTTGCGGCCTTTTTTGCCGCCGGTCGGCCCCTTGTCTTGAGATCACTCTTGTGTGTCTGGATCTTCTTCTCCACCGCCGAGGAATAGCCCGTCTGAAGGCCGAACCACTTTGAGATGACGAGGTCCTCAATCCACATCTCGCGGGGCACTCCCTCAAACTGGGAGACTGTGGGTGCGGAGCGCGAAGACTTCCGCTCAAGGAGATGAAGAACTCCCGCTCCCGCCTGCTGCGCGGTCAAGGGAGAGTGCGTGCTGGCGAGAATCTGAAAGTTTGGCAGCTTGGTGGACAAAAACTCCAGCAGCTTTCTCTGCCAGACGGGATGCAGATGCAGATCGATTTCGTCCATGAGCAGCAGACCGCGGGTGTGCAGCGGATTCTTGTAGTCATCAAACGTTGTCGTGATGCGGTAGAGCAGATCGCTGCACCAGGCTGCGACGTTCTGATAGCCGTCGCTGAGCTGGCTGAGCGGCACGAGACCGTCGGCCGTCTTGAAGAGCAGCGTCTTGTCCTTCTTCTCGATGCGCTCCAAGGTCGCCCCCGGCAGAAGTCCCTTCAAGCCCTTGCGAATGATGTCCAGACCTTCCTCTCCCTTGCGGTAGTGAAGGTCCACGGCCCACTCCTGGAGGGACTGGAGAGAGGCGTCGGCAAAGAACAAGGAGCTCATGGATCGTCCGCGCGAATTCATGAAAAACTCCACCCCCTTGCCCTCGGAAGACATCGCGTGACTGCCGCCAGGCATCCTGCGGGATGCTCCGTAACCGGCGACGAAGTAGTTCCTCGGAGTGTGACTGAGCGCAGCATCGAGTTGATCTAGGCTCTCCCGATTCGCCTTGACCAAATCCCAGCGCTTCATGCCGCGCTTCAGGCGGAGCTGAATTTGCCTTTCCCCGCCCTTCTGAGTTTCCAGGACGCCGCTGATGAGCCCCTCGTCACAGCCTGAGCGGACCCACTGGTCCGTATCACCCACCAGATCCGTCAGGTCCTCACTACCGGCCAAGAGGAGGCCCGCACTTCGCAAGACCGTACTCTTGCCCGTTCCGTTCTCTCCCAACAGGAGGGTCCATTGGCGAATCTTGCCAGTGTCTTCCGAGTCGGAAAAACTGATCACCAGATCCTTAATCCCTCGAATATTGTGAAGCCGCAGTTCGCGCAAAAACATGGCCTCAGTATCCCACGGCACCAAGTCCTTGGAAAGCGCATTGTCCGCATCCCACTGCTCACCCCAGATTCAACGCCCCGCCCTCGCACCACTTGGCGGTGCCGAAGGTTTGGAGGTCGTGGCCCATGGCTTGGGCGATGGCGAGCCAGAGGCGGTTGTGGGGTGTCTTGTCGGGCACGTTGAGGCAACGCCCCATTTTGAAACCGTGGCTCTTCCCGCCGATGAGGGTGAAAGGCAGGTTGTCGAGCGTGTGGGTGTTGCCCTTGCCGAGCTCGTTGAGCCAAACAATGAGGGTGTGGTCAAGCATGGACCCATCCGCGCCGGGCTCGGGCGTTTCGGCGAGGCGCTTGGTGAGGTAGGCGAGCTCGCCACAGAACCACTCATTGATTTTGGTGAGCTTCTCGACCGAGGCCTTGTTGTTGTCGGGATCGTGCGAGAGACCGTGGTGACCTTCCTCAATACCGAGCCAGGCCATGCGCGCCTGACCGACGGAGCGCATGTACTGCAGCGTGGCGATGCGGGTCATGTCGTTGGCCATCGCGTTCACGAGCAGATCGATCTGCATCCGGCTGATCTGCGGTGTGTTGTCGTTCACCAGCTCAATGTCGGGATCAATGTCCGGCACGGGGTGGTTGAGGTTGGCTTCGGCATCGTTTTGCGTGAGGCGGGTTTCGAGCTCGCGCACCAGGGTCATGTGCTGATCGAGGAGCGACTTGTCGTCGGACGACAGCTTGCCTGCCGCCCGCTTCAAGTCGGCATGAACGGTGTCGAGGATGGACACGACGTTCTCCTTGTCCTTCATGCGGCCGTAGACCTTGGACAGCATCTGTTCGGGATCGTCGATGGGCGCGACGGGAAGGTTGGCACCTTCGTAGCTCATGCGCGTCCACGGGTCCGCGCGATTGGGCACGGCAACGCCGAATTCGAGCGAACCGAACCGGGTGCGGGTTTCGTCGCGAGACTGGAGAAAGTTTCTCAACTCCTGGTCAATCGAGATGCCACTGGCCCAACCTGCAGGCGTGTCGGAGCCACCCTGGATGTTGCCGGGAAGAAGCTCGGTGCCGGTGAGCAGGCAACTCATGCCGCGCATGTGGCGGTCGCCATCGCCACCAACGCGGTTCGACATGCCATGGAGGAGCATCGTGCGGTCGCACCAGGGTTCGAGCGGTTTGAGGATGCGCTTGAACTGCAGTGCATCCGCAGCAGCAGCGGGGCCTTCCTTCGGCTGATCCGGCCAGAACTGGTCGGGGATGGTGCCGTTGGGCGAGAACATGATGATGAGCCTCTGCTTGGGCGAGCCATTGGCAGACGCGGCACGGAGCCCGGGCAGGCCGGAGAGAAACGGCAGTGCCGCGGCGGAGATGCCGAGGTCGTGAAGGAAGTGGCGGCGGGTTTTCATGGGGCAGCGAGGGGAATGGAAAGGCGGGTGGACAAGGAGGAATGCCGTTCACGGCGTTTCGTTTCATGGGAGGGGACGGCAAAAATGCCATCCTTCCCTGGATCTTATTGCGGAGATGGGGTGCTGGCGGTCAGGGCAATTTCGGCGAGGAGGTGGCGGATGTTGAATTGGTTGTCCTCGAAGCTGTCGGTGAGGCGATCGAGCGTCTCGAAACCGTAGGCGGCCGCAGGTTGCTTGACGAAGTGGTGGAAAAGGTGGCGGACGAAGGCACGGTGGGCGGGCTCGCTCCCAGCCGCGAATTCGGCGAGATGGCGCGCGCCGTTGAGCTCCACGGTCTGACCTTCCTCGGTGGTGAACTCGCCCGAGGGATCGATGGGCTTGTTCTTCTCTTTGACCCGCCAGCGACCGATCGCATCGAAGTTTTCGAGACTGAAGCCGAGCGGATTGATCGTCGAGTGGCAGGCCATGCAGGCCTTCGAACGCGTGAGTTCGGTCACCTTTTCCCGCATCGTGAGCTTGGGGTCGAACTTGGCGTCCTCGAACTCAATGGCCTCCGGTGGCGGCTTGAGCGTCATGCCGACGATGTTGCGCGTGAGGAAAACGCCCCGGTGAATCGGCGAGGTGTTGTTGTGATAGGAGAAGGCGGTGAGGAGGTAGGGGTGCGTGACGACACCTGCACGTTTGCCACCATCGAGCTTCACTCGTTGAAAACCGGACTCGGGAGACTTGGCCCCGTAGAGCTCAGCGAGCCGAGCGTTGATGAAGAGCTCGTCATCGAGCAGCAGGCGACGGTAGTCCGACGTTTCGCTCCAGACGACATCATCGAGAAACAGGTCCAACGAGGTGCGCAGATCCGTCATGACCGCAGGCGTGAATTGAGGGAACTGCTTGCTGTCCTTGGTGACATCCTGAGCGCGGTCGAGCTCGAGCCATTGGTGGAAGAAGCCGCGCATCTTGGCCTTGGCCCGGGGGTCATTGAGCATGCGCTTGGCTTGAGTCAGGATTCGCTCCGGGCGGTCGAGTTGGTTTTTACTGGCTGCATTGACGAGCGGAGAGTCGGGAAGAGAGTCCCAGAGCACGAGCGCCAGTTTGGACGCCGTGCTCCAAGAATCGCCGGGATCAGAACCGGGAATCACCGGATAGAGGAAGCGCGGCGACTGCATGACGGCCAACACGCAGCGCTTCACGGCTTTGTCGGGACTGTCGCTGGATTCAAAGAGGGCGTCGATAAACTGCCGACGATCCTCATCGGTGAGGGGCCGGCGAAACGCGGTCTCGGTGAAAACTTCGCAGAACTTGCGCAGTTTGGCAGGCCGATCCGGAGCATTGGCCTTGGTCGCTGCAAGGGAGTCGAGCCGCTCCATGACGTGATCGGCGGTTTCGATGGCGCCTTTGAGGACTGCGGTGAACCAAGCCTCCGACACAGCGTTGCCGCGCTCGTAGCCGTAGCTGCGGTCATCGGCTGGGAAGGGGGTCGATGAGACAAAGACTTCGCGAGGGCGCTCCGGCGAAAGCACGCGGGAGGGCACCGTTTCCAGCACTCCATGCGGCGGTTTCCAGAGGAATTCGACGGACGCGGTCTTCTCCTTGTAGGTGAAGAAGTCGAGACGCATCGGATAGGCCCGGCCTCCGAGAAGGAAGATGCGCCCGGTCTCTTCCCGAACGTCGGGGCCACTGCTGACCCAAGCATCGATGACGTAGTTGGACGTCTCATCGTTGGTGTTGAGGTCGTTCACCCACAGTCGCGCGCCGTTTTGCGTGCGAACGACAAACTCATACTCTCCGGTTTCCTCAACGGTGATCGAACCGTTCCATTCGACGCGGAATTTCTCCGAACCGAACTTGTCCGGTGCGGGACTGCCGTCTTTGAAATCAAATTTCACCCGGGCGTCCAACCGCTCAAAACTCTGATCCTTGGGCGGATCGATTTTCTTGCCCTTGTCGTCCACCTTTTTGTACTCGGGCGTGCCGGAGTAGCGGGCCTTCAATCCACGCTCGCCTTCGGGAATCTTCACATTCCAACCGCGAAAGCGGCCGATGAGATCCGCGACCGACGTGCGATACTGCGCCACCGTGAGGCGGGAGAGATCGAGGGGTGGCGGAGCGAGTTCACCCCGTGCGGTGGGGGAGTAAAAGGCGTGGTAAATGTACTCCGCCACGGCGCGGGCATCGTCACCCACGCAGAGCTCGGCTTCGTCCTCTGGCATAGTGCGATCAATGCGGCGGGTGAGGGAATCCAGAGAGCGATTGCCGATCAGTGGGTCATCATATTTCTCCTCCACGCCCTGACCTTTGTCCCCGTGGCAGTCGAGGCACTGCTCACGATAAATCGCCGCACCTGGATGGGTGGCGAGATCGATCGGAGCCGCCAAGGCGACAGGCGATAGGAAGAGCAACGGAAGCAATGGAAGTCGGAGCAACATGGGGGCACAAGGTAGTACGCCTGCGCACGCCGATCTTGTCAGGGATTCCGTGCTTCGCGCCGTTGGAATAAAGCCTTCAGGCGATCACCACAGGTTCAACGGCCTTTGGGCGTTCACACTGATCGGCTAAAGCCTTCAATCCAACGATGGGTTCTTCTTCTCGAATTTTGGATCGCTGAGGGTCTTCAGAAAAGCGACGAGGGCGGCTTTGTCGGCTTCAGAGAGGGGAATGCCGTTGCCGAAGTGCTTGGCGAGGTTCGGGTCGAGCGTCGGGCTTCGGTGGATGCCGGTGGCGTAATGCTCGACGACCTCCTCCAAGGTTTTGAAGCGACCATCGTGCATGTAGGGCGCGGTCAGCGCGACATTGCGGAGGCTGGGCGTGGAGAACTTGCCCTGGTCGGATTCCCTGCCGGTGATGGCTCCGAGTCCGAGGTCGGATTTGAAGTCGAGGCCGTTGTTGTGAAAGCCGTGATCGGTGAAAAAGGCTCCCCCGTGGCAGTGGAAGCAGTCGGCTCCGAACTGCTCCCGTCGTGGATCGTACTCGGTGAAGAAGAGTTCGAAGCCGCGCTTCTCCTGCTCGGCAAGTTCCCCTTTACCGTAGCGAGCCTGATCAAAGCGGGAGTCGAAGGAGGTTTGAGTGAGGAGATACTGTTCCATGGCAACGCTCAAGCGTTCGGCAGTGGTTTCACGCGAACCAAAGGCGGCTTTGAAGAGGCTGGGGTAAGCGGGATGGGAGGCGAGCTTGGCCTCAATGTTGCCGAGCGTCTCGTGCATCTCGGTGGGGTCCTGGATGGGCATGAGGACCTGTGCACGAAGCGAGGGTGCGCGGCCATCCCAGAAGAAGGTCGTCTTCCACGCGAGGTTCATCAGCGGCATGGCGTGTCGGGGGCCGACCTGCCCGTCGATGCCGACGCTGAAGGTGCGGGCGTCGGCAAAGGCATGGGTCGCGTCATGACACGACGCGCAACTGATGCTGCCATCGCGGGAAAGGGAGGCGTCATTGAAGAGACGGCGACCGAGCTCGACACGCTCCTCCGTCAGAGGGTAGTCGGTCGGCAATGAAGGGATGGGGAAGTCGGCCTTCATCTTGAAACCATAGGGTGTGCCGACTTGGGAGACATCGGCGACGTGGGTCGATGCTTTGGGCGGAGCTGGATCAGCTCGGTCGATGGAAATGACTTCGAAGGCAGCCTCGACGCTCTTTTTCAAGGTCATGGCGAGGACGTCACCTTCGCGGCCGTGGGTCGAAGTTTGCTCCGCGATGGACACTTGTTCGGAGTCGCCAAGGACCCGGTCGAGATGAAATCGAAGTCGCAGCCGATGAGCGGAAGTCAGGTCGGCATCGAGTGGGATCCGAATGCGCATGCGATGAGGCGCATTGCCGAGATGGTAGGAGAAGCCGCTTTCCTCACCTTCGACCGAACGCCACCGACCTTCCATCGCCAGAAAGATGTAGCCGCCCTGCCAGCTCCAATGGAGGTTGTTGCGCACGGGGTTGAGGGCGTGATCCGGCGGCCATTGATTCGGATTCGCCTCGTTGGTGGAGTCAGAAAGACCCACCCAAAACTCCAGTGCGACCGCCTGGGTGTTTGGGAGATCCAAGGCCATGGCGACGGACGGTTTCTCTTCGAGAGAAACGAAACCGTAGCTGTCCGGGGATTCGATTCGATCTCCGGCGCTCGTGATCACCGCGGGTTCCGAGAGGAGATAGGCGAGGCGGGTGAGCGAGACCTCGTCACTGCCCGAGCGTGGATGCCATGCGTCGGAGAGCGTGATCGGGTCACCCTTCCACGTGTGCTCAATCTCCAGATCCAGCGTGGCGGCTTCGGAGGAGAGGCAGATGAGAAACGAGGCAATGCCGAGTTGGAGTAAGGGCTTTAGCCGATCACCCAATGTTGCCACCCCGAGAGACGTTCGAAGTGATCGCCTAAAGGCTTTACTCCAACGGGTCTGCGGTGCGGCGATGGGTGGCGACGGGAGTTTCGCCACTCCGGTGAAGAGGGAGTTCACGGAACGACGAAGCTGTTGGTCGCGGTAAAGACGCGGGGGGTCATTCCCGGGAAGGTGACGATCATTTCATAGGTTCCGGTGGTGAGCCCGGCAGCCGTCGGGTCAAACATCACCTTCACCGAGTAGCGATCCGAATTGCCCGATGAATCGACGCGCGAGGCGGGATTGCCGTCGGGCAAGGCGGTAGCGTCGAGGGTTGCGGGTTGGCCACCGATGGTGACGCCTGTGGGATGGAGAGCGTTGCCGGCATTTGGGCCCATGGCGGAAATCAGCGGAGGAACGGGAGGATCTCCAGGGTTGGGCAGTTGAAGATAGACGGTCTGGACATCGCCGCCGCCTGCAGCCGGATCACTGTAACCGCCACCGAGAGCGGCATCCTTGGCGATGAGATGATCGTAGGCGTCCAGTGCCTCGCCGGTCAGCGCCGCGATGTTCAGCGGACTTAGCTCATTCACGTCGGTTGCGATGTTGTAGAACTCGAATCTCGGCGTGTCTGCGTCGCTGAGACGGTCGCCGAAAATGATGAGTTTGTAGTCGGGATAGTCATCGGAAATGATCGCGCGACCGTCAAAGCTATCGAGGCCGAATTTCTCGACCACGACGCAGCGATCTGCGGTGTCTGCCACACCTTGGAGAATGGGAACGATGCTGGTGGAATCGATCACATCGACCGCAGCGGTGGCGGCAGCAGCGTCGATCCCGCTCAGTTGGAGAATGGTGGAGAACAGATCCACGCAGTGAACCAGCTTCGGTGAAGTGGAACCTCCAGCCACACTCACCACCGGCCCGCTGACGATGAGAGGCACGCGTACGCCACCCTGATACAGATCGCCCTTGGCATGTCCCGCACCAAACGGAGCCTGCACCACTTGGCCGGGAGAACCGTTGTCACCAATGATGATGACGTTGGTCTTGTTCAAGTCCACCGCCGCCAGCAGGCGACCGATTTCCGTGTCCAGCGCCTCCAGCATCCGGCGATACATCCCCGAATTGCCAGTGCCTGCCGTGTAGCCTCCCGGAGGAGCCAACTCGGCAGGCGGCTCGTGGAAGGGGTCATGGGGAGCATTGAAGGCCATCCAGCAAAACCAGGGATTCGATCCCTGAGTCCCGATCCAACTCACCGCGTCGTTCACTTGGTCGGTGGTGGTGTAGGTGGTCACGCCATTGGTCGCGGTGGCGATGCCATTGATGACATCTACCTTGTTCCAGTTGAAGTAATCCGGCACGGCCCCCTGAAGGATGCCTTTGAAATAATTCCACCCTCCCGCGGTGCTCGCACCGGTTTGACCGCTGCCGAGGTGCCATTTTCCAAAGGAACCCAGCGCGTAGGGCGAGGACTGCGCGGTGAAAATCTCGGGCAGGGTCAGCTCGGACGCCGGCAAAGTGTTGTTGGCCTGGGGATTGCCCACGGAATTGCGGAAGGGATGGCGCCCGGTGATCATCGCTGCCCGCGTGGGAGAACAGATGGGCTCAGCGTAGGCGTTGGTGAAACGCAGGCCTGCCGCCGCCAAACTTTGCAGTGTCGGCATGTTGGGAAGGGTGACGCCCCCCGAGGTGTTGTCGACCGGACTCCAGTCAATGCCCCAATCGTCCACAATCAGCAGCAAAACGTTGTCTCCCGACGTGATGGGTCCGCCACCACCAACTGTCACCGTTCCCGTATGCGTCCCCGAGAGTCCATCGAAGGTGACGCTGACCGGGTAGTTGCCATCTGGAAGGTCTCCCAGAGCCACGCGAATCTGCACCTGGCTTTGCGTGGGCCGTCCGACGAAGATGACGGGCTGGCCATTGAAGGACAGACTCACCGGATCCACGTTCAAGTCGGCCGGGGCGACGCTGCTTCCAGCGATGTCCACCGTGATCGTGGTCAGCGTGTCGTAGTTCTGCGGTGTGTAGTCGAACCCGGTGGAGTCGAAGGGCTGCATCCCGACCCGGCGGACCCGGTAAAACTGCTGCTCCTCAGTGTTGGCGAGTCCGGCATCGATGGCACCGGGGTTGTCCGAGGTGGCGGTCATGGAACCGCTCATCGTTTTCCAGATCGCAAGGTTGGAGGAGTAATCGACCTCATACTCTCCACCCTCCACGCCGTCCCAGGAAACGGTGACGTCACCCGTCGATGGGTCAACGGCCACACTGCCCGCCTGATCCTCTTTCTCGGGGCCGCCTTCAAAGTGTCTTGTAATGACCTCCTGAATGTTGGCCACATTGTTGCCAGTCGGCGTTCCGTAGAACCAGCGGCCGATGTTGTAGGGGAAGACGGGTGTGCCGTCGGCCTCAATGCAGACAAAGTAAGCGTAGGTACCGCCGGGAAACTCAGGTGTGACGCAGAGGCGACCGTTGTATAGATCCAGATCAAAGTCGATGCCCAGCGTCATGCCGAGATCCCCTTTGTAGTCGTAGTCTTCGATGTAATGGCCGAGAACCTGATTGGCGCTCACGGGCGGGCCGTATTGATTGGTCGCGAGCGTGAGCCCACGCCCTTGGGTAATCCCGGCCCAACCCGGCAGCGTCGTGCGACCGGTCGCGCTGAGATTGGTGGATCCATTGGTGCCGTCACGACGTTGATAGCCCGAGCTCATCCGCCGGACGCCGCTGTTGGGGTCGTTGGGATCGCTGTAGCCGTAGGGTCCGTAAATCGGATAGCCGTCGCGCACCCATCCGATGATCGGCGAGTGCTTCGAACTGGCGGGATTCTCGGTGTAGGTGTGGGTCGTCGGGTTGTGGTCCACATGATCGCCCAGGAGGTGGCGGAGACCGGGTGGGTTGGCGTGGTAATGGTAGTTGTTCCCCGCTTGGTGCGCGTTGCCTGCGTCAAAGGTGACGCCCTCATTGACATAGGCGTCACGGTTCCAGATGCCATCGCCGCTGAAGGCCGTATTGGGTGCGGCATCCGCTGCATTGGCGTTCGAGTACGAGAACGCATCCCGGTTGTCAAACATCGACACGCCATCCACGAAGACGCCAATGACTCCCAGACCGGTGAGCGTTTTTGTGCCGGGCACGGTGGGCACGCGCGGGATCCGGTAGAGCACGCCGCGATTGGCCGGGTAGTTGGGAAAAAGATTGGTCTTGGCGGCATTCAGGTACCACGGCCCCATGGTGTACGCACCCAGGCCGCTGGCACGAATGTACACCCAACTGTCGGAGTAGCTGACCTCATGAACGCCCGCATAGGTCGGCAGCGCTTGGTTGCCTTGTCCCCGGCTCCAAGTCGTCGCTGCATTGCCCGCCGTTTGATCCGCCGTGGTGGCGAAGATTTTCGCATACTTGCCGGAGCCCTCCGTGTACCACGAGGTGATTCGCGGGTCTTGAGCCTGGGCCGCCGCCGTCAGGGCGAACGTGAAAAGGAGGAGGTAAAGGGCGCGGGAGAGAGTCATGAGGAATCGGGTTGGATGGCTTCCCTTGCCGGTTGGAACGGAAGGGATTGTGAGGGTTTAACCCGCGCCTTGTAAAGACTTGGTTAAGAGCTTGATGAAATCGTGTTAACGAACGGTAAAAGTCCCCGAACACGAAAAGACCAGTGGCCTTTGGGACCACTGGTCGATCAATTGAATGGTGGGAGGTCCGCTCCGGAGGGTCGCTAGCGCATCATGGCGATGCGATCCTGAAGGATCTGCTTGCCGGACTTGTCGCCGAGCTTGGCCTTGGTGGAATCGATCCAGCGCTGCTCCAGCGCGTTTTTGGTCGGGCGCTCAACTTGGTAGAAGACCCCAAATTTTCCGGGTGAAGGCTCGTCGGCCAGCTTGAAGGCGGCGATGTCGTCCTTCACGTCGTGCTGGGTTTCGTCGATGATGTCATAGACGCCGCCCTTCCGCGGGGTGCTGTCGTCAAAGGAACCGGCGTAGAACATGACGCACTCGCTGAGGCACTCGACCACGCTGAAGCCGTCGTGAAGGATGGCGCGCTCGAAGACTTCCATCATGTGCTTCACTTGGGCGGCGTGGGTGCGGGCGATGAACGTCGCGCCGCTGGCGAGAAGCTGCTTCATCGGGTTGATGGGCCGGTCGATGGACCCGGTCGGGTCCGTCTTGGACTTGAAGCCTTGTGGGCTGGTCGGGCTCGTCTGCTTCTTGGTCAGGCCATAGACGAAGTTGTCCATGATGACGTAGGTGAGCTTGACGTTTTTCCGGGCCGCGTGGTTCAAGTGGTTGCCACCGATGGAAAAACCGTCGCCGTCACCACCGAAAACGAACACGTGGACGTCGGGACGGCTGAGGGAAACGCCCGTCGCGAGCGGGAGCGCACGGCCATGGATGAAGTGGATGCCGTGGCTGTTGACGAAATAGGGGAAGCGGGAGGAGCAACCAATACCCGCGACGCAGACGATCTTTTCATGCGGATACTGAAGCTTTTCGAGCACCTTGTAAAAGGCAGCGAGCACGGCGAAGTCGCCACAGCCGGGGCACCAAGTGGGATGATCGGCGGTGAGGATTTTTTTGGTCAGCTTCTCCTCAGCAGGAGGAGAGGCGGGAGCGTCCTGGGTAGCGGTGGACATGGCAGAGTGGGGCGTTCGTTTTTCGGTGGGTTGTTGAAAGGCTTAGTTTCCTTCGGAGAGGACTCGTTCGACATGCGTCACGATTTCCCGGATGCGGAAGTTGAGACCGTCGGTCTTGCAGAGCGACTGGATGCGGTCGTCGGCCAGTTTGGCGCGCAGCAGCATGGCCAGTTGGCCATAGCCGTACATGCCGGAGTCGTTCATTTCCACGACCACGACATGCTTGAACTTGGCAAAGAGGCTGCCGAGATCGGCAGGCAGCGGATGCAGGTTGCGGAGGTTTGCCGCGCCAACCTTATGGCCCTCGGCACCGAGACGCTCGGCGCTTTCCTTGATGGGGCCAAAGGTACTTCCCCAGCCAAGGAGAAGGACATCGCCCTCCTGAGCACCGGTCACTTCAGGCAAAGGCAGCTTCTTGCTCAGATCGACGAGCTTGTTGCGGCGCTTGTTCGTCATCTTCTGGTGCATCTTCGGATTGCCGCTCGGATGCCCCAGCTCGTCGTGTTCAAGGCCGGTGACGATGGGATACTTGGCTCCTCCGGTCATCTTGGACCCTGGAGGGGCGTGACGGGTCAGTTTGTCCAGCGGGTAGGGCTTGAAGTCCGCGCCTCGCTCACCGATGTCGAGGGTTGGCTCGACCCAATGCTTGTCGAGATCGGGTTCCGTGAAGGCTTCGATCCGGCTGCTCAGTGCTTGGTCGCTCAGAATGATGACCGGGCAAGAGTACTCGCGGGCCAGCTTTCCTGCTTCAAGCGCGATGTAGAAGCAGTCTTCCACGTCGCGCGGGGCGAGGACGATCCGGGGGCAATCGCCATGGCTGCCATAGATCGCCTGCATGAGGTCGGATTGCTCAACACTGGTCGGCAGACCGGTGGAAGGGCCACCCCGCTGGACGTTGATGACGATCATCGGGAGTTCCGCCATGCTGGCGTAGCTGAGGGCCTCCATTTTCAGGCTCAGGCCCGGTCCCGCGCTCCCCGTGACCGCCAGGTGACCGGCAAAGGCCGCGCCAATGGTCATCGACACCGCCGAAAGTTCATCCTCCGCCTGGACATAGAGCCCGCCATACTTCGGCAATTCGACCCGCAGGATCTCCATGATCTGGGACCACGGCGTGATCGGGTAGGCAGCTCCGTAGCGGACACCGGCACAGAGCAGACCCATCGTCATCATGGTGTTGCCGTCCGTGCTGATGCGGTTTTCATCCTGATGCTCCCCCGCATCGAAGGCGAAGGTCCCGATGTCACCGATCGGATAGGCATACCCCGCATCGAAGGCGAGGAGGGCGTTGCGGAGAACACTCTCGTGCTTGCCGCCGAACTGACGCTCAATGATGCCGACCAGCTTGTCACGGTCGAGCTGAAAGACGGCGCAAAGGAGGCCCAAGACAAAAATGTTCTTTCCACGATCCCGCGCCGAGCCGCCAATCGCTTCAATCGTGGCCGCCGTGAAGGGTACGGGGATGTGAAGAATGCCACGCTCGTTCTTCAGTTCTGTGACTTCACCGGCGTCATAAAAACAGACGCCGCCGTCGCGAAGTGAGCTGAGATGATCGTCGTAACTGTGCTGATAAAAAGCGACCAGCATGTCGGACTCATCCCCCGGGTGAAGCACCTCGCCCGATCCAAGGTGGAGCTGGAAGATCGATGCTCCGCCCGAGATGGTGGACGGGATGGTCATGTACGTCATGACATCCTTTTGGGTCCGACCTGCGAGTCGGGCAAGGAAACCGCCGATGGACTGAATCCCATCCTGGGAATTACCGGCGAGCCGAATAACGGCGTTACGCAGAGACGTCACCTTGGGCGACGACGAGGGGGCTGTGGCTGTGGACATTGGGGAACGCGCGATTTTTTACGCGACTATTTAACGCAAACTCTAAGGAGATTCATTTCGAGAATCAATCAAGCGTTCCGAGTTTTCTCAGGTTTTGCCAAATCCTGCACGGAAGTTGCCAACCCCATGTCCACGCAGCGGCCCTTGGTCCGCCGTCCAGACATCGTTCGGATTGGCTCTTGCTCGCACAGGGATCGCGGAAACCGTCGACCCCGCCTCCGATTGGACTCGAATCCCTAATTCCTAAGAATCAACAGTTTGCACAAGTCTCCCTGGGGCGAGGATGTGTGCGCTGGTGGTTCGAACCGCTCAGGATTGGACGGAGAAGTGCCCACGGCTGCCTGACAGGGCGGACCCTCGGTCACGGAGCCGCTTCTGGCGGCGGGTTCACCACGACTCGGTAGAAGGTGTCGTCCGTCGGCAGGGTGTCGCTCATCTCGTAATCGCTGCCATCGCAGTTGAACGTGAGAAGGTCCGTCCACGAGCTCAAGTTGGTGCTCGATTGAAGCATCAGCGTCCTGCCCGAGCGCGAAAACACCTCGAAGGTGAATCCACCGCCTGAGATGGCGAAAGTGGTGGAGACTTCGGAGGCTTCACCGCCGATGATGTAGACGGCACCGGCTTGATTGAAGGAGTTGTCATTGTTGGGCGCATTCATCATCAGTTCGGCCAGCCCGTCCCCGTTGATGTCCCCGAAGCCGATATTTTGCCCGAGGTAGTCCGAGCTCGCAATGCCGGTGTACTTCACGTCCGCTGGATCGTCCGTGCCCCAAACGCTGCGTCCATAATAGATCGTCGTCGATCCACAGAAGAGAAGCCCGTTGGGGGACGACGTCGAAAAGCCCACCGCAATGTCGGCGATGCCATCCCCATCCAGATCTCCGCAGGCAATCGAAGAGGGCACCCCGTGATTGTTGTTCGGATTGCCATAGTCGATCATGTAATCAGCATCCGTCACCACGTCGTAGGACACCAGCCCGGCAAAGGCCGCGTCCCCGTAGAAGAACACGGTCTTGGGTGAGGGCGAGTCTGTGGCCAGAACGACCACATCGTCAACCCCATCACCGTTCACATCTCCGCAAGCTCCGCGGTAGCCGAGTCCATACACCGCCGTGCCCGTCCCCGTGACATACAGGTCGGCAGTCGCTGCGCTCAGCGTCGCGCTCGACGCCCAGGTCGGGCCTCCCAGCACGCCGTAGAGCACCCCGCTGTAACCCGGCGTTCCCGAGTGGGTGGGATCATCATCATGATATGCGCCCATGAAGAGATCGTCCGTGCCGTCATCGTTGAAATCGCCGGTCCAAATCGAATCACCCAGGTTCGAGCTGTCTCGCGGCCCACTGAGCTCGCAGTCCGCATCCGCGATCGTCATCGCCGTTCCCGGCCAGGTGACCCTCCCGAAAAAGAGGCTCACGGTCCCGTTGTTGCTCAGGGTGTTCGTGTCCCGACTCCGGGCGGAAGCGATCACGTCATCGATGCCATCGCCATTCACATCGCCCGAGGTCACCGCGTAACCGAACGAATCTCCGTTCACATCCCCTTCGATCGCCACGTCCGCGTCGGTGACACCCAGCGTGCTCGACCAGGAGGCCCTGCCGAAGTAGACGTACACCGCGCCCGTGTTCAGCAGGCTGTTGTAGTCCGCCTTGGAAGAGCCAACGATGAGGTCATCGACGTTGTCGTCGTTCACATCGCCGATCGCGATGGCCTCCGCGAAGTTCTCACTGGAACGGCCCGCGATCTTCACGTCCACCACATTGCTGATGCGGTAGAGCTTCTGAGAGTAGCTGCTTTCCCCAAAAACGATCTGGATCGATCCGTACGTGGCCTCATCATTGGAGGCGATGATGATGTCATTGATGCCATCCCCATTCAGATCTCCCGCCGCCAGCGTCGAGGTCGACGTCGAAGCGTCACAGCCCAAATGATCGCTGGAGGCCCCACCGCGAAACTCCAACAACTCGGGATTGGTGCTCAGGGCAATCTCGGTAAGCGCCGAAACCAAGGAGGCGGGCACGAGCAAGAACAGGGCAAGGAGGCAGGATTTCATGGTCAAAAATGGGTTCAGCGGGGTACTTACCGATTTCGACCCGAGCGTTACAGGCGTCCCGATTCCTAGACAGCATCCGGGACCCATGCCCAGCCAAACGCCTGATTGGAGTTGGGGCTTTGGCCGGCGTGCACGCGGATCCGAACAGGCAACGGTCAGATGGTGGCGGTTGACAACCAACGCTTGATCTCACCCGACCACTCTATCTGGCCTGCCCTCATGCGCCGCCGTTGCTGGCACGCGTTCAATGCAGGCGTGGTTGCCCGAATGCGGCGCAGCGCGGCAATTTATTAGGCCTACCCGTCAGACGAGGGGATTCACAGAAGCTGAGCTTCCGCCTCGCCTTTGAACGCCTCCAGCAGCGCCTTGAGTTGCTGCGGGGTGTGGCTGGCTTTGACGGCGGCGATGGCTTCGTTGGCCAGTTCGTCGCAGCGTTCGTTGTCGGCGTGCCCGGCGTGGCCTTTGACCCAGTGCCACTGGATCTGGTGCTGGGCGGTGGCGGCGTCGAGTTCGCGCCAGAGGTCGGCGTTTTTGACGGGCTGCTTAGCGCTGGTCCGCCAGCCGTTGCGTTTCCATCCGGCGATCCATTGGCTGATGCCCTGGCGGACGTACTGCGAGTCCGTGTGGAAGTCGATGTGACAGGGCTCTTTCAAACGGCGCAAGGCCTCGATGGCGGCCTGAAGCTCCATGCGGTTGTTCGTGGTGGCCGGAACGCCGCCTTTGATTTCGCGAATGTGCTTCCCATAGACCAGCACGGCGGCCCAGCCGCCGGGACCGGGATTGCCATGGCAGCCGCCGTCGGAATGGATGACGACTTTCTTCATGCCGCCGATGGATGGAATTCTTCGGCCCAAGCATCTTCCAGCGGCCTGGCGATGAGACGCAGGAGCACGCACGAAACGACGTCGAGCAGGCCGACGCTGCGCAGGAAGAAGACGAGGTGGGACATTAGACTGGGCTGCTAGCTACCGCCGCGAAGAGACTCGATGTCAGCTTGGTCTTGGGGTCGATTGGAGTGACGTTTGGCGGAAATGAGATCCTCCTTGCCTAGGTAGTTCACATTTCCGAAATCGTGGCGGACACGCTTTCTTCGCACCCAACAGTCGGCGAAATCCAATGGCTGAATGGTTGTCAGGAAGTCCAGCATCACCGGGGATCGTCCCAGCATGAACTGAGTGCCGGGCTCGGCTAAGTCTGCCTCCGTGATTTCAATCAGCGGGATGCCGAACTCCCGGAATGCGGCCGCCACGCGACGAGCATTGGAGGGGGAAGGCTCGAGCCACAGATCCAGGTCTTTGGTGAATCGCGGCTCGGCATACTGAATGACGGCGTAGCCGCCGACCACGAGGTAGCGCACCCTATGCCTTGCGAAGCACTGTAACAGTTCTCTGAAATCGGAGTTCATCTGCGGGGCGTTTCTTCAGCGTCCAGGCCTCTTTCACCATGCTCCAAGCGGCCTCGGCACGCCGAGTGGCGCTGACGCGCTGCCAGCGGCGGATCGCCTCACGGCGCATGGCGGCATGGGACTCACAACGGACCAAAGTCCAGCCGGGGCGTTGTGGGGCACTCATTCTGTACACACTCACATGAAGGCACGGAAGCGCGAATGCTTTTTCACCGGGCTGCCGCGAGCAAGGGCCGCCAAGGGATCGCAGTCCGCAGGATTTCGTGAGAGGAGATTCCGAGGGAGAGATGCGTCCAGCGTCATCAGATTCTTGATGGCGCTTGGTCCATCGCAAAGCGGAGATCCTTCAGGGCATCACGATGGCCTGAAGATCCCATCCCAGACCCAGCGGCCTCTGCCTCGTGTAGCCTACCCCTTTCCTGAAACCAATCTGTCAATATTTGTAGCCTTCTCTGGAAAAAGCCGGTCAAGCTGAAAGTGCTGCGAACGTTGATTTTGCTGG
>CAXBNA010000025.1:0-38508 GCA_963976915.1 uncultured Verrucomicrobiales bacterium | reverse complement strand
CCTCATTCACATGTTACAGCTACATGTTATGGATGTGAAAATCAAGTAGTAACAGCTCACACAACAGAATGGTCTTTAAATCCAGCTGCAGGTAATGTTAATTATTGTAATGATCCAATAGCTACTCCTCCAATACAAACAATTTGGTGGGCAGATGACCGTTGATTCAGGGGCGTCGACTGTGATGGTTTCCTCGAACTTTAACACGGTGAGCAACGTTTCTCGAAATGCGACGTTGTTCCTCCAAGGGGCCGATGAGGACTTCACGATCATTCGGAATGCGGGTGGTAGCGTTCATTTCATTGAAGACGCCATTCCCGGGGGCAATACATCGGTTGCGCAAATCCGCCTGAACATTCCGTTGGCGGAACGTCAGACCGTATTGCCTTGGGCGACCTACAAGGAAACATTCCTGACGACCGCACCCGGGGTGAACGAATTTGCCACGGCCGGCTCGGATTTGGGTGAACTGGAAGCCGCCAGCTCGTTCTTCCTGCACACGATTGGTTCCACCTTCAACGATCCGAATAATTGGACGGCTTCCTTGGATGTTTCTGAGGCTATTGCAGGTTTTACAACCTTTGGGTTGGGAGGAACGGGCACCTTGAGTCAGGATCGGAGTGTCCGAACCATCAAATATTTCACACCCGAGGATAGCGTGATCAATGTGCCCACCGGCACCAATTTGTCCATTGAACAGGGTGCCATTCTGCTGGCTTACAATGTGCGCCAAGGCAACAAGTCGATCCTGGGAGACGGGACGATTAGCGGAAAACTCGTCGCCGCCGACGGCGGCACGGATCTCCTCATTCACAACTACAACCAGTCTGCGCCATTCACGATTGGCGCTTCGATCATTGATGGAAGTCAGATGATCCTTGTGGATCCTGATCCGTTCTTTGCTCTTTTCTCTGGTGGTTCTGTGGTTCAGGGGTCGACTGCCCTGAAGATTGAGGCTTTTTCGACGGGTCAATTTGCGAATGCCCGGGTTGGCGACGAAGTGTCAGGTCCCGGGATCGCACCTGGAACCACGGTGGTGGCGCTGGATACGGTCAACTTTTTGATCACGCTCAGCCAACCAGCTTCGGTGGATGCTAGCAACCAGACCTATACGTTCTCAAGTGAGACCAACTTTGCTCAAGCGGGTATTGGCACCACGCTTCTGACGGGAAACAATCAATACCAAGGTGACACCTACATCAATGGAGGTGCGGTTGTCGCGAATTCAGCGAACGCGATTCCAGGCGGTCTGGGGGCAACAGGAGGAACCAGCGCCATCATAGTCGAAGGTGGTGTTCTCGGCTTGGGTGTTGGCGATCTGCAGCGCCCGTTGTCGACCGGTTCGGATGGGATCCAATTCACGGGCTCGGGTGGTGTGGCCGCCTACAATGCGGATCGGACGGTGATGTTTGGTGGAACCACGGACGGAGTGAGATTTGGGCGTGGCAGTTTTGTTCCGAGTGGTTCCTCATTCATTTTGGGAGCCCACGACTCCACTCACAAAGTCACGATCATGAACCCCATTGATCTCGGTTTTCAAACCCAAATGATCCGGGTGGACGATGGTTTGGCGGCGGTCGATGGCGAACTTGCTGGTGCGCTCTCCGGTCAGGGGAAACTTCTCAAGATCGGCTTGGGTGAGCTTCGTTTTGCCGTGAGCAATCTCCACTCGGGTGGCACCCAATTGGCCGAGGGCTCCCTTCGAGCCGCCAATGTGGCCAATGTGTTTGGCACGGGGGTGGTAGAGATTGGAACCAGTACGACTCACACGCTGTCAGGAAGCGCATTGACCCTCACTTTGGAGGGGGGCACTCACGCGAATGCCCTTTCGGTGGGCAGTGCAAACTCTGGAGGGAATTCGATGGTTCGCTTCGAAGGTAACACCACACTGTCGGGCGCTGTGGATCTCGGAGCCCGTACCTTCCTGAGCCCGGAGGTTGCGACAATCGCGTCGCTGTCAGGAGTAGTGACGGGAACTCAAGGAATGGTGGTGACAGGCGGAGGCCAGGTGACCCTCTCCAATGCATCCAACAACTACGGAACTGCTGCTGGAGCGGCGGGTGCTGCTGTCGATGGAGGAACCGTGATTCGCTCTGGATCCATCGTGGTGACCCAGTCTTCGGCGCTGGGATCGACGACGGTGGAGCTTGGGGATGCGGTTCCTGCGACGATCACCGTTGACCGCGTCGCGACGGGGCAATCCGTGGCCAAACTCATGGGCGAGTTTGATCCAACTCATGATGGTGACTTTGCGTTTGTGGGCGGTCCTGGAGCGTTTGTCGAGGTGAGTGATACCATTGACGGCTACACCTACGGGCCATCGGACGCAGGCAAATTGATCCTCGTTCAGAATGAGGGTGGGAATCCAGAGCAGAACGGAATCTACCGGGTGAACTTCGATTCCGGTGGCCAGCCCGCAGGAACCATCAACTTGGTTCGTGCGACGGAGTTTGATGAAGACGCCGAGGCGCTCTATGGGACGCGGGTCAATGTGACTTCAGGGACGTTTGCGACTAGTTCCTTCTTCCTGGCCAATGGGGCCACGACCCTGAATGAGTCGGCCATTCATTTCCGGCCCGATCAGGCGAACGGCGATGTGAGCCTTCTTGCGGGAGTGTCAGGAGTGACCATCGGAAACTCCATTGACGTCAATGCGACCAATGGGACGGGTCAAACCACGATCGGAGCGAGCAGCGCGGTGAGCACGGGTTCGGTGACTTTTTCGGGGCCGATCACGCTGCAGGATCTAAATGTGGGAGTCGGCGAGACCAAGACGCTGCGGGTCACTTCGTCCACGCCTACCGATCTGGGAGTTATTCTATCGGGGTTGATCTCTGAGGCGGACTCGGGCGCCACCGCCAGCGACGATGTGTTGTCGTTGTTTAAGACTGGAACGGGTGTGGCCACCGTGACCAATGCCAACACCTTTACGGGTGGTGTGACCGTCGACACCGGCACTCTGCTGGTGAACAACGCGAGTGGGTCAGGAACAGGCACGGGTGACGTCACCGTCAACAGTGGTGCGACTTTGGGTGGTACTGGAATGATCGGGGGCGCAACCACGGTTTCCGGGCAGTTGCTTCCAGGTTCGCCAGTCCTTAATGACGGCATCGGCACTCTCCAGTTTGATGGAAATCTCATTTTGGGAGCCGGTTCCCAAACCCTCTTCACCCTGGGAGGGACGAGCCTGCTTGACCGGGTCATTGTGGACCCTTCCAAGCAGTTGACCGTGAATTCTGGTGCTGGATTTGTAGTGGAATTGGCCTCCGGGTTTACGCCAAATCCAGGGGACATGTTCGACATTCTGGACTGGACTAGCCTCGGTGCGGGCAGTGACACTGATTGGAGCAATCAGATTACGTTCACTGGACTGGCCAACACCTACAGTTGGAATCTGGACCAACTGAGTACAATGGGCGTGATCAGCTTGGTTCCTGAGCCCAGCCGGGTGTTCCTCTTGGGTGCTTCCTTCCTGCTCATGGCGCTGCGCCGCCGCCGTCAAATCTGACCAGTAGGTCCGATAGATCTCCAGGTCCACAGGGTGACACCGGCTCCTTGGAGGCGTTTGATCGGAAGGGGACAAGGATTGTCCATGTATTTACAATGTGTGGACTTGACGATCATGGCAGATCGTTGGTAAAACAGGATTAATCGCATTTTCAAACCATTTCAGACTATGAATCCCTCACCACCCAAACGGAGTGCCAATCGCAGAAAACGCGGCTTGGCATTGATCACCGTGCTTTCGATGTTGGCGCTCACGACCATTGTCGTGCTGGCGTTCTTCAGCATCACCGACACCGAGTACAAGGCGACCCTGACGTTTTCCGCCAGTCAGTCTGCCAAGCAGTATGCGGATTCGGCATTGAACATCGTGATCTCCCAGATTCGTACGGCCTCGGATCAGGATTCGACGTATACCGGCCGCGAGTTTCATGCAACGCAACCCGGCGCAGTCCGGACCTACTCCCAACAGGGGAACTTTTTGGCCGGCTACAAGCTCTTCTCGGACGCGAACATGGTGTTCAAGGCTACGGGGGCGACGAGCGCCGCCCTTGAGAAGCAATTTGTTCAACAGTCGGAACCTCCGGCCAACTGGAGGCAGGGCAATAACAGGGCCCGCTATGTGGATCTCAATGAACCGGTTGTTAGAGCTCGTACTTCAGCAACGGGAACAGCCACACAAGCGGATGTCTTCTTTCCCATTCTTGACCCTCGGGCCGCGTACGATATTGATCCCGCGTCTGGCAATTATCCTGTCGAAGGATTTTCCTACAAGGACACCACGGCGATTTCCGGCAACAACCTCAGTGGTGGGAACAAGTTGGTCAGAACCTTCGCGGACGCAGGCGGGGATCCCAACAACATGCGGGTGCCGATGCCGGTGCAGTGGCTGTACATGTTGAAAGATGGAAGTTTGGGTGTCTTGAATGATCAATTGGTTTTCCAAGGGATCGGCAGCGATGCTGCGCCATCCACCGACAATCCCATCGTTTCGAGGCTGGCGTTTTGGACGGATGATGAGACCTGCAAGGTGAACATCAACACGGCTTCAGAACCGACGGCGATGGGCAAGCCCACCTTTTTCCATGGTCGGGACAAGAGTTGGGCCGACAGTCCCGCTGCGCGATCCGAGTATCAAAGGTTTCCCGGGCACCCCGCCACCGTGGCGTTGAGCAGCATTTTTTATCCAAGGTCAGCCTATAGCCCGACGGGGGTATTCAACGACACTCGTCCGTTGGACTTGCATCGAATGTCCTCGGCACAACAACAGAGCGCGTTATCAATCAAGCAACGAATCTATGATCTGGCCCCGCGGATTCATACTGGAGGCAGCAAGGGCGGAACGGTGATTTTCACGGGTGACGACTATGACAGTTCGGGAAGCTCAATGTCGAGCGTGGCGATCAATGAATCTCTAACTGAGCGCCTGTATTCGAGTGTGGATGAGTTGCTTTTTTCCATGAATGCAGCGGGTTCACTTCGCAGCGTCAATGACCTGTCGACAAATGCCGGTGCTCTGTTTGATCGGACGAGTCTGCAGCGCGCATCCGCCTTCCTGACGGCCCACAGCCGTGCGAGTGAGATCAACCTGTTTGGTCTTCCGAAAATCTCGATGTGGCCAGTCGCCGATGAGTCGTTGGGATCGGATCGGAGGACTGGGTTTGATGACATGATGGCCTATTGCGGCTCACTGGGAAAAACTTCCAACTCTTACTTTTTTCGTCGGGCTCAGTCGGACAGCGCCAGCTACGACTCTAACAAGATCCAACGGAATGTTCAGCTCCTCAATATGCTCAGAAGTGTGATGGAGAATCAGAATTTCCCATTGGGCGCGAATGGTCAGGGTGGCGGTGACACGAAGTTCACCAAGAGTTCGAAGTATTCGGCGAACAATGTCCGCCAGATCATCATGCAGATGTTCGATTACATCCGCTGCACCAACATGATCGACAATCTTCTTGTGGGGGATCGCTCAACATGGCCGAAAGGGAACATTGCCAACAATCTGGGAGTCAATCCCAACCCGCGATGGCAGGACTTGTACAATCTGAGTGACGAGTCACAAGCGACCAGTCACAAAACCTACACGCCAGGAGTGGCGGTGACGAATCAGAGCGGGAAATGGAGCCTCTATGGAGACTACCCACTGCCGGGGAGTGGAGTAGTGACACCTGCGGTGGCTCCCACGACATGGCCAGCAGCACCTGGAGGTGGGGAATTTAAGGGCTTCGGTCGTAATGTGACGATTAGCGAAATTGGCCTTCAGTTCATCTGTACTGCGGATGGTCAAAACGACCAGTTCAGTTACATCACGCCGATCAAAGACCCGACTCAGGCGAAGCCCGTTCCTCCAAGTGAACCCATCAACTATCTGAGAGCACCTTTCTCTCAGGTCAATCCGTCAGGCATGTTGACCGCGGCGACCTATCAGGGGAAACCCATCGTCATCTGCGGTGGAAGAACCGCTCTGATGTTGGACGAAAGTGTTGAGCAGAGGCGGGTGCTTCTTGATCAAGATCCTCCGATCGGATTTCAGAACAAGCGTCCAGGCGTGCCTGCGATCGTGAATCTCAATACAGCGGACAACAATGGAGACGCCAATGGGAATATCAAAAGGAGGTTCTACTCCAATTTCCCGCCAAACCCGGGTGCGAATGTGAGGACCAAGTATCGGGTTCTCCCACCCAATGCCAACGGGTTGACCAACCCTGGAGATGAGTTTTACGGTTTCAGTCAGGCCGTTCATCCTGCGTTCCAACCCGAGAATTGGAACTACACTCTGCTCGATGATACCCCACTCGAGACCAATCAAAAACGCATTCAGGCGGCGCTCACATTTGAAATGTTTTGCCCCTCGGTTGGGTATTCGACGATGTTTCCTGAGTTCACGATCGTGATCGACGGGAAGGCCGTCAGTGGCATTGAGATCAATACTGCGTCGGGCAACGCCGCTCTGTTTTCGACCACCGGAAACTTGGTCTACAAGAGCAATGCCAACATCTTTTATGATGATCAGAACCAAGCGGTCGGCGGCACGGCTGGGGCCAAACGTACGATGGGAGGCCGACGTGCCCAAGGGCGTGGTAAACTTCCTGCCGATACAGGTTTCGACAACAATCGGAAGAATCAACCGGGTCACGTGGCTCTTGCAAATTTTGACCTGACCTCGTCATTCCACACGATCAATTCCAACAGCTACCTGCAATTCTCCAAGAGTCCCCCGATCCGAGTGGATATTTACGATACCCATGACTGGCAGTCGAAGGAACCGATTCAAACGATCACTTTTGAGCTTCCATCAGGGCAAGCGCCACCGCCCGAATTGGTGGTTCATGGCACTTATCACGTTCACTATACAAATACAAATGGAGCGGAATACGACCATCCTTGCGTTCAAGCGCCTCGCTGGTGGGGATTCCATTTCGATGGTGTGATGGGCCGTCTGGGGGACTCAACGGGAACGCCTCCTGCAAGAAATGCGTTGCGCGGACGATTCTGGCAGGCAGGCAGCGCAAGGCCAGAGAACAACATTTCAACGGGCGGTGCCACCAGCATTGAACGGCAGAGAGTGCCAGGGGCTCGGGACATTATTTATGCATTTTCCGAAACCGGAAACTATATGGGTGTCAATCAAGGGATCGCCCCCTTGGCCTTGGTTCCTGATGATGACAACTATCGCCGTCGCAAAATTGAATACACGATGAACGGCACCATGCCGGTTCCGGTTTTCTTTGGGACGGACGTGGTGCGGACTCTCCAGCCGGTGCATGGAGATGCGAGGATCATCGCTGCAAAACGGATTGTGCCTTCGTCCGACTTTGCTCCACACTACTATTGGAACAGTCAAGATGTGTTTGTGGCGCACAATCTGTCGAACTACAATCAAGTCGAACCAGGGTTTGATTTCAGTGGTCAGGCTGGCGTGGGTGCGAATGGAGCGGCCTTTCGGATCATTCCCACCGCCAGCTTTCAGTTCACCGGCTTGAACAACGGCAATGGCCAGCGCGCCAACTCCACGCAATTGCGCTATGCGCCTGATGCGCCGCACACCACTGCGGCCATGACGGCAGCGAGGCGGTACGGAGACTACGATGACTGCGATCCCGGTGGAAGGGTGGGACCCTACATCAACAAGCCTGACGAGGGGAACCAAAAGAAGTTGTTGATCCGTTTCACCAACACAGTGCAAACGCAATGGAGGGGTACCTACTTCATCACAGGGGACGTGGTGGGTGCTGCTGCTGACGCGGGAAGCCAACAGTTCTACAGCCCGAACCGGATGATTCCGTCTCCAGTGGTGATGGGTTCGCTTCCGACGGGCGTGTGGGATGCCAATTCCCAAGGTTCGTGGAAGACGCTTTTGTTCCGTCCGGATGCCCCCTTTAAGACTCCCAATGGTCAGGCTCATCCTGGCGCGGCATCGCCTCCAGACCACTATTTGCTCGAGTTGTTCTGGATGCCGGTCGTGGAGCCTTATGCCATCAGCGAACCTCTCTCAACGGCTGGTAAGGTGAACATGAACTATCAGATGCTGCCCTTTACGCACATTCGCCGCTCGACGGCTCTTCACGCCCTCATGAAGGACGAGAAGATCGTTGCCATTCCCAACGATGACTACGTCAATTCTCGTCAGGCTCTGAGGGGCTTCGCGGGTGCCAACAAGCAGCCTCAGTTTGTGGACGAAACTTTGAGCGGGCAGGATCAAAAGTACTGGTACCGGAATATCGTCATCGACAAGTTCGAGGGATCTTCGGAAACGATTGGGACGCTGAAGCAATTTGATGAGCGTTTTGAATTCAAGTACGGCGTTAGCGGACCAGCGGGAAATCTCCGGCAGGGGTTGTTCAGAACGCCATCCCAGATCTGTGAAGTGCATCTGATTCCCGAGGACTATCCGTCCAATAGCAGCCTCAATGTCGCAAGAGCCGGGCTCAGTTCCAATGGCTTGGCTTCCTACTCGGGACGCACAACTGCCATGTCTCAGTTCTGGACCGCGCATAGTGTGACGGGAGACAACAGCCGCGAGCGGCCCTACGCCAACCTCTATCCAAAGTTGACGACCAAATCGAACACCTTCCGGGTGCACGTGCGGGTTCAGACGTTGCGGAAACCACAGAGATCTGAGGCGGCGGACCAATTCAACGTGCCAACGGACTTGGTGGACAATGAAGATCCTGTACAAGCCTATGTGACTTCTGAGTACCGCGGTTCCTACCTCCTCGAGAGATACATTGACGTCAATGACTCGTCCGTGACGCTTCCTGACTATGCAGCCGCGAATGATCCTCTGTCAGAGCTTCCGCTGGATTCGTTTTCGCGATTCCGGGTTCTCGAATCCAAGAGGTTCTCACCCTAGTTTGACGGGACGCTTATTTTCAAACATTTCATCATCATGCATCATCATAATTCAGTCACGTTTGTTCGCGTCGCCGCAGACCTTCGGGGTGGTTCGGTCGCTCGCATGAGCAGATCCGCATTCACATTGGTGGAGATTTTGGTCTCCCTCACAGTGCTTGCGATCTTGTTGCTGGTCAGTGCCAGCGTGATTGGTCAGGTTCAGCGGACTTGGTCGGCATCAGCGGCCCGCGTTTCTCAATTCAGGGAGGCCCGGGTGGCATTTGACATCATTTCGAAAAATTTGAGTCAAGCAACGCTGAACACCTACTTGGATTACTCGACGAATTACCTCCAGAACCCAACTGCCGTGGGTGGTGTGGTTGTGAAATACATCCGTAAATCGGAACTGCGCTTCGTTTGCGGTGAGGCCAGAACGCTGGTTCCGGGTGCCTCTGGAAACCCTTTGACGGGTCATGCGGTCTTTTTTCAAGCTCCGTTGGGTGTTGTATCAAATGCTCTGAACTCTGGCCTCGACAGCCTTCTTTGCGGGAGAGGTTACTTTGTGCAGTTGTCGAATGATGACGCATTCCGGCCCCCATTCATAACCAAGCAGAGAACCCGCTATCGTTTGATGGAGTTTTCTCCTCCAGCTGAACAGAACCTCATCTACACTGAGACTCAGGACACATCGATCGCCAAGAAGCCTGGTCTGTGGTTTAAGAATGCTGGGGCGAATCTCTCGGCTGATGAAAATGCGGCGACGCGGGGCATTACGCGTCCCATTGCAGACAACATTGTTTTGATGCTAATCTCGCCCCGAAGTGAGCCTCAACTGGGAACGGGCGTTGGCGGCGTCAATCCAACGAACATCGCCCCTGACTACTGGTTTGATTCAGTCCAGAAAGCAGGCGCAACGGGTCCGACAGGGCAGGGTAATCAGCACTTGGTCCCACCCTTGGTTCGACTGGTGCTGGTGGCCATTGGGGAGTCCTCGGCTCAGCGTTTGGAAGCCATGAACGGTGGCGATATGCCGGATCTGGTCGGTGATTCGGGGGTTTCATTTAGGAATGCAGACTCGATGGATCAGGATATTCGGAATTTTGCAGGTTATTTGACGGAGCAGGGAGCCAACTTCCGTGTGTTTTCAGCGACGGTCCCAATCCTTAGTGCCAAGTGGAATCTCTAAACGCCATTGCAATTGATATGACAACTCTCACATTGCCCTCAGCAGGGAAGAAAACTCGGATCCGATCTGGGTTCACTCTTGTCGAACTCATTGTGGTGATCGGAATCATCGCGATCATGGTCGCTGCCGTTGCGCCCGGCCTCACGGACGTGATTCGAGCGGCTCGGTTGACCTCGGCTGGGGATCAGATCATTGGTCGGATCGGGCTGGCTCAGCAGCAGGCGCTGAGTCTTAATTCGCCTGTTGAGTTGCGTTTTTACTCCTATCAGGATGCGAGGGATGGTAGTGGCCGCTCCAAGATTCGTGCGATGCAACTGGTTGAGCTTCTCAACGATGCCGCGGTTTCCAGTCTCGCGGGTGGGGGGCAGGGTTTGGCGGCAGACCTGACTCAGCGGGTTTTGAATGAGCCTGTGTATATGGAGTCAGGAGTCGAGATTTCTTCGGATCCCAATCTTTCCCCTCTGCTCGCCAATCTGGTGGAAGATCAGTCGAATACGTTTTCAGTTTCAGGGGCCAAATATGCGGCGTTGGTGTTCTATCCCGACGGTAGCTTCAAACTTCGCGGTTCTTCCGGTGCTCTGGCGGGTTCGGCTGCCGAATTGAATGTGACAACGCCCACTCTCGCACAAAGCTATTTCACCATCGGCGAGAGCCGCGAGTTCGATAGTCGGGCCAGTGGCGGCGACGCTCCGGCCAATTATTACTGCATCCAACTGGATTCTTACACCAGCAAGTCCCGCACGTATCGGCCTTGATGGGAACGAGACGATCTGAGAAAGGATCGCGTTTTCCAGATGACAGGTGCGAGAAGGCCGCTTTAATGGCCCATGGGCGAAATACCTTCTCTGGCGCTTAGTTTTGATGATGTGCTGCTCCTTCCGGGGATGAGCGAGATCCTCCCTGGGGATGTGTCTTTGGAGACACGCCTGGGGCCGATTGATTTAAACATTCCCGTCTTGTCGTCGGCCATGGATACCGTGACGGAGGCGGACTTGGCCATCGCTCTCGCGAGGCAGGGAGGGCTCGGGGTGATTCACCGGAATTGTCCCATCGAAGAGCAGGCGGAACAGGTGGCGAGAGTCAAGCGGTCGGAGAACACGGTGATTCAGCACCCGGTCACCGTGTCCCCCGAGACCCGACTCAGCGAGGTGACTCGCTTGATGCAGGAGAAAGGGGTGAGCGGATTCCCCGTCGTCGACCCGAAGGGTGTGCTTCTGGGGATGGTGACCAGTCGAGACATGTGGTACATCGAAGAGGAGAGCACCCCAGTGAGGGACGTGATGACGCCGCGAGAGAAACTGGCGACGGGTACTCCTGGCGATAGCTTTGAACAGGCGCTGAAGATTCTCTACACCCACCGGATTGAAAAGCTGCCTCTTGTGGATCTGGAAGGCCGGTTGGCGGGTCTGATCACGAAGCAGGATATTGTGAAGCGGCAGATGTTCACGTTGGCGGCGAAGGATGCCAATGGTCAGTTGCGTGTCGGTGCCGCTGTGGGCGTGGGAGAGGACTTTGCGGATCGGGGGGCGGCTCTGAAAGAAGCTGGTGCCGATGCTTTGTTCATCGATGCCGCGACGGGGCACACCTCACGCGTCGTCCAAGTGATTGCTCAACTTCGCACCCGAGTGGGTGACGACTTGCCCATCATCGCAGGCAACGTGGTAACTGAGGACGGCGCCCGGTGCTTGGTCGACGCTGGAGCTTCAGCGGTGAAAGTGGGCGTCGGCCCAGGTTCGATCTGCACCACTCGTGTGATCTCGGGAGTCGGGATGGCTCAGTTCAGCGCGATTCAGGCTGTCGCTCCGGTTTGCAGAGCTGCAGGGGTGTCAGTCATCGCGGACGGTGGCATTCGCTATTCCGGTGACATTGTGAAGGCGCTCGCCGCAGGGGCGGATTGCGTGATGCTGGGCTCGCTGCTCGCAGGGACGGCTGAGAGCCCGGGAAACATGGTGAAGTGGCAGGGGCGGACCTTCAAAGAGTATCGTGGGATGGGTTCCCTCAAAGCAATGCGCAAGGGGGCGGGTGATCGGTACGGCCAAAATTCCTCGGGCAAGCTGGTTCCGGAAGGTGTGGAAGCCCGGGTGCCATTCAAGGGACCTCTCGCCGACGTGGTGTTCCAACTCATGGGCGGTTTGCGCTCAGGAATGGGCTATGTGGGAGCTCCCAAACTTTCGGAGCTTCAAGCGAGGGCCCGCTTTGTGCGAATCACGGCCGGTGGACTGAAGGAAAGTCATCCTCACAATGTCGTCATCACCGAAGAACCGGTGAACTACGAGCCAAGCTGATCGGCTCGGATTCAATCCAATCTAATCCAACCTTCTTCATTTCTCTTTCTCCATCCCCATGACGGACCACGAAGTTGCCGTTCTCGACTACGGTTCCCAATACAGCCAATTGATTGTACGCCGAGTGCGAGAGCTCGGATTCATGGCTCACCTCTATCTTCCAGAAAGGCTCGCCGAGCTCGAGAACCCTGGAGCGGTGATTCTTTCGGGCGGCCCGAGGAGCACCTCCGAGGTGGATGCCCCCGATGTCGATTTTGAGCGATTGAAGGCTCTGGGTGTCCCGGTGCTTGGAGTTTGCTATGGGATGCAGCTTCTCAACATCAAGCACGGCGGTTCGGTGAAGCCAGGCGTGACACGAGAGTACGGACCCTCGCGTTTGTTGATCAAGGATCCGGCGAAGCTTTTGGAGGAGTTGTCTCCCGAGTCCCAAATTTGGATGAGTCATTCGGACACGGTTTCGGATTTGCCTGAGGGAACCAAGATCATCGCAACCAACGAAGACGGTATTCCGGTTGCCTTGCAATGGACCGAGTCGTTTTGGGGCATTCAATTTCATCCCGAGGTCACGCATTCGCACGAAGGGCTTCAGGTGCTGAAGAACTTTCTCACCCGCACCGGAGCGACCTTGGCACCCTTCGATATCCAGGCTTTCAAGGCCCAGATGCTTGACCTGATTCGAGAAGAGGTGGGAGAGCGTGAAGTGATCTGCGGCGTCTCGGGTGGTGTCGACTCGACGGTCCTTGCCGTGCTGCTGAATCGCGCCGGTGTGAAGGTGCGCTGCATCTTCATCGACACGGGCTTGATGCGTCTCAACGAAGTGGAGGAGGTGGAGAAGCAATTCAAGGAGGTGGGAGTCGCGATTGAGACCATTGACGCGAGCGAACAGTTTTTGTCCAGATTGGCAGGCGTGACGGATCCAGAGGAAAAGCGCCGACGCATTGGCGACCTGTTTGTGGATCTGTTTTTCAGTCTGGCGGATCCCGTCGAGTTGATGGCGCAGGGAACGCTCTATCCAGATGTGATCGAGAGCGCCACCAGTGGTTCGAGCGCTTCAAAGATCAAGACCCATCACAACCGTGTGGATCGGATCATGGAACTGAAAAGGCAGGGAAAGGTGCTGGAACCTTTGGCTGAACTCTTCAAGGACGAGGTGCGCGCCCTTGGCGAGAGCTTGGGCATCCCTCATCGTGCGCTCTGGCGGCATCCGTTCCCGGGCCCTGGTTTGGCGGTTCGTATTCCGGGTGAGATCACCCCTGAGCGGGTCGCGATCACTCAGAAAGCAGACGCGATTTTCATCGGCGAGCTCCATCGTTCGGGCTGGTACGAGCACGTTTGGCAGGCCTACGCAGCCTTGCTCCCGGTGCTGACTGTGGGAGTGAAAGGCGACGAGCGCTCTTACGAGCAAGCGATCTCACTTCGTGCGGTCATTAGCGAAGACGCGATGACCGCAGACTGGGTGGAACTGCCTTACGAGGTGCTGCGGGCGGCTTCGAACAAGATTCTCAACTCGGTCGATGGAGTGAACCGGGTGCTTTACGACATCTCGACAAAGCCTCCCGCGAGCATTGAATGGGAGTGATGGGCCTCCGAGTCAGCGCACCTGCATGTCGTAGTCGCTGGCGTCCATTTCAGCTTCCCAAGCTTTGAGTTTGGCCTTGAGGTCTTCCGTGATCTCCGGGTGCTGGTAGTTCATGTTCACGCGCTCTCCTGGATCGTCGTTGAGATCGAACAAGAGGTCCATGGTGCCGCCGTCGTCGACGTATTTCCATTTGCCATGGCGAATCGCCTTGGCCTTCCGATTGGAGCGATCCATGCGCCAGAAGAAGGTGCGGTCGGTAGCGGGCTTCTCGCCAACGAGGTGGGGGATGAGATCGATGCCATCGAAAGGAACGTCCGTTGGCAACTCGCCACCTGCAGCTTTCAGAAAGGTGGCTGTCAAATCCATCGTGATTCCCGCTTGAGCGGACTTGATGCCCTTTGGCAGAACCTTGGGCCAGCTCATCAGGCATGGGACACGAATGCCGCCCTCCCAAAGCGTGGCTTTGTGGTGGAAGAATGGCTGGTTGCTGGCCCATCGCTCGCCACCATTGTCGCTGGACATGACGAATAGGGTGTTTTCCACGATGCCCGCCTTTTCGAGTTCAGCGTAGATCCGCCCGACTCCGTCGTCGATGCGCTCCAGCATGGCTTTGTAAATCGCACGGCTTCCCTTGAGCATGGATTCCCGGGTGACGAACGGAGTCTCGGGAGCGTCGGGCGGTTGAAAAGGGGCGTGCACGGCAAGATGTGGCACGTAGAGAAAGAAAGGCTTCTTGGAATTTTTGCGAACGAAGTCCACCGCCCGGTCGTTGACGAGATCGGTGAAATACTGCCCCTTCATCTTCACGGGCTCGAGACCGTCCCTGAGCGCATAGGTCCCGTCGAAATAGGTGTGTGTGTAGAAATCGGCATGTCCCAAGAGTTCGCCGAAGTACTCGTCGAAGCCGCGGTTGACGGGGTTGTACTTGTCCTTGTAACCCAGGTGCCATTTTCCAAACGCACCGGTCGTATACCCGACCTCTTTGAGGTAATCGGCCAAGGTTTTCGCCTTGAGAGGAAGGCCAAGACCATGGATATCCGGTTCGTCCACCCATTCTCCATCGACGAGGATCTTTTGTTCGACCATGTAGCCGAAAGCGAACTCGATGCCGAGCCTTTGCTGCCAGCGCCCCGTCATGAATCCAGCGCGAGTCGGCGTGCAAACAGGCGCGTTCGCGTAGAAGTCCGTCAACTGAACTCCATCGGCGGCAATCCGATCAATGTTTGGCGTTTGGATGTCCTTGCAGCCTGTGCAGCCAAGATCTCCGTAGCCCATGTCATCAACGAGGATGAACACAATATTGGGCGGCGTATCGGCCGCGTGGGCGGGGGTGGGATTCGTCCATGCAAGGACAAATGCGAGACCGAAGAGTGTGAGGCGATTTTTCATCGCCACTACCCTAGCGGAGACGCTGCCCAAACCTCAAAGGAAAAAGTGGTGATCTCAAATTTGATCACCGAAGTCCATCAGAGCCCTGCCGCTTTCTGCGCCTCTTCGACGAGGCCGATGAAATGGTCGCGTTCTGCATGCGGTGTGTCTCCACGTGCGCTGCGCGCCAGCTCGAGGACCAATTGGTGATCGAGTTTCCCGGCTTGTTCGGCACCGCGCAGGAGCATGCCAAAGCCAACAACGGCCGATTCAAACGCGAAATCGTCTCGAACCTTGTTCCACGACAAGCCCGGATCTTCAACGATCAAGCGGCTATCGTCGAAGGGTCCGACGGCCTTCGTGGTGAACTTGGCCCCGGGAACCGCCACGGAGGCGACGGGCTTGTCGGTGACGCTTCCAAATTGGGCCGGGGCGCCGTTGGGACTGAACTCATACCAAAGCACGTGGACTCCAGCGCGGTCGAGTTCCGGTGCAGGAAGGTGTCGTTCGCACAGAAGGCGATAGTCGCGCACGTGGTGCGGATCAAACTTTACGTGAACGGGGTAGGTGTTGTCCTTTGAGTCTGCCGCAGGTTGCGCCGCAGGGATTTGGATGACCACGCGAAGCAGTCGATGTTCAGGGTTCCAAGGGCAGTCGGCCACTTCCGACTTCCAAGAGTGAATGTAGATCGGAGGGGTTGCATCTCTCTTGGAATCCACTTGAGGTTTGGACCGCTGACTGGGTTCGAGTGGCTTGGCGTAAACCTCTGTCTTCACCTTTTGGATCGGAGGGCGGATGTCGGCTGGATGAAGGTCAAATTGGCTGGTGGGCGTGCGACTTGCGTTCGCAAATGCAAAGCCAGATGGCACCGAGGTGTGGCTACGGAATTGAGGTGCCGCGCTCCTTTTGGTCGGGGTTTTTTCGGGAGTGGGAGTGGCGACGGGCGTCGTTTTTGCGACCAGTTTTGCTGGTGGTGGCTCAGTTTTGGGACGGGCCGCAGGAGAGGGGGCTTCAACCTCTGGAGCCTCCCGCGAGTTGACGCCGGGTGGCTGTTCCTCGATCTCTGGCGTGCTTGCTACCTCAGATGGCGGTGTGGTTTCGACGAAGACTTTTTTCGAGGTGGGGCCTTCCGCGTCGTTCACTTTTGAAGCTGTGATTGGGGTCCCCTCCGTTCTCATCATTTGTCCCACGGCGAAGGCGGCGGCACAAAGGGCGAGCACGGCGGCGGCTCGAAGGAGATTTGCGGTGACCGCACGGAGAGTCGAGCGGCGGCGCGAGGGGACGGCGCACGGGTTTGGGGATGTGATGAATCGAGGTTGATGACTTTTCGGCTGAAGCACGGCTCGACGCTGGTCGGAGCTCAGGCGGAAGTCTTGGGTGATGCAGCCTTCCCTGAGGGCGCGGATGGTCAGGTCAATCTTTCGGGCTTCCGCGGCTGCTTCGGGATCCGATTCAAGGTGGTCGCGAATCATGGTCGCCTCATGCTCGTCGCATTCGCCGAGCAGGTATCGCGTCAGCCTCGATTCGTGGTCAGATGGGGGATTCATAAAGGAAAGTGGGGGGAGTCGGCTAGCGTGCGTTCCATCAATTGACGGAGCTTCTTGAGGCCGGTGTGCATGAGAAAGCCAACGTTTCCGGTTCCGAGTCCGGTGATGTTGGCGATTTCCTGATACGAACAGTCGTGCAGGAATTTGAGCCGGATGACCTCGCGCTGGTTCTCGGAAAGGCGGTCCAACAATTCCCAAGCGTGCCGGCTAAGCTCCCTTGTGTCCGCTGCGCTGGCTGGATCTGGCTCTTGGGATGGGGCGGCGGCAATGAGTTCGTCATTCCCAAGGTCGAGCCTTTGGACCTTGCGGAGCACGTCGAGAGCGCGGTTGCGGCAGACGGTGTAGAGCCAAGCCTTGGCATTCTCCTGAACCTTCTCGGTGTCGGCCTGGTAGAGGCGAAGGAAAGCATCCTGCACGACCTCACGCGCTCTCTCGACATCCCCGGCGAGGATGCCTGCAGTGTAGGCGATGAGGCTGCTTTCATGTTCTTCGAGCGCTCTCCTCACCAACACGGAAGCTGGATCCTGTTCGTGCTGGCCTGGCATGAGCTAATGTTGCACGGACTGAAACGGATGGGGAAGCGCTTTATTAGGTCCAGAGGGCAGGGGAGTGCGGCGTATCGGGAGATGTGGGTGGCGTTTCGGTCCGAAGTCGGAATGACCGAGCCGGGAGGCTTGCTCTCCAGATGGGGTGCGTCATTACCAGCCACCGCCGAGAGCCTTGATGAGCATCACGGTGGTGATCCACAGTTCGCCTTTGAGCCGGGTTTCCTCCTGCTCGGCGCGGAGCTGGGTGCGTTGACCATCGAGGACCTCGTAGTAGGCTACGAGACCGGAGTCGTAGCGCTTTTGGGAAAGGGCCAAGGCTTCGTTGGCCGACTTGACGGTCGCTTCCTGTGCGGCGAGTTGGCGTTTCAGGATGGCAAGACCAGCGAGCGCATCTTCCACCTCGCGCATGGCGTTGAGTACGGTTTGGCGGTAATCAGAGGCTGCCCCGTCGTAGCGCGCACGGGCGGCTGCAGCTCGGCTGCGGGCACCTCCACCCTGCGGTAGAGGCCAGTCCACCGCAGCAGGTCCCAATCCCCAGACCCGGCTGGATGCACGGCCCAGTTGAGAAATGAAGGAGCTTTGACGCCCGCCTGTGGCCCCCACGGAAATGCTGGGGAAAAGCGCTGCTTTGGCGACTCCAACTTCGGCATTGAGTGAGGCCATGCTGCGCTCGGCTCCGGCGATGTCGGGTCGGCGCTCGAGAAGATCACTGGGCACCGATTTGGGAATCGAAGGAGGCGAGGAACGAAGGGACAGGTGTGGGAGGGAAAACGCGGAGGGCGTCTTTCCAAGCAGGAGCGCGATGGCGTGTTCGAGTTCCATCCGCCGACGCTCCAAGCCGATGGCTTCGGACTCGGTCGCGGCCAGTTCCGTCTCGGCCTGGGCGACATCCACCTGGGCAACGTCGCCTTGCTCGAAGCGGACGCGCGCGAGGCTCGCGGTCTTCTTCCTCGTCTCAACGTTTCGACGAAGGAGGTCGATGAGTTCATCCTGGGCTTGGAGCGCAAAGTAGTTCATTGCCAGCTCGCTTTGAAGCGAGAGCAAGACGCTGCGGTAGTCGGCCTCAGCTGCCTCGGAACGGGCCTTCCCGGCACGACTTTGATTGCGCACCCGTCCCCAAAGGTCCAGCTCATATTGGAGGTCCAGTGAGGTGTCGAGAACCGTGCGGGTCCGCCCTCCGGCAAATTGAAACTGGAGGGTGCCGGTGCCGCGGTTGCGCTGAGCACTGCTTCGAAAATTGAGGAAGGGGAAAAAGCCAGCGGAGTCGGCGCGTGCGAGCGCCTGGGCTTCTTCGACGCGGTGGAGCGCAGATTCCAGTGTGGGGCTGCCTTCTTCCGCCTGACTCATCAGCGAGCTCAACCTGGAATCTCCGAAGGCCGCCCACCAACGGCCCCGGCTTTCGTGGTCGCTCGGCTGGGCGGTGCGCCAGGGGCCGTCAGCCTTGAACTCGGTGGGGAGATCATTCTTTGGCCCGAAGTATTTGGGCGCGAGATTGCAGCCGGTGAGTGCAACGGCGCATACCGAGGGAAGAATGAGGAAGATGGAGGTCGGTCGACGCATGGTCTAGGCACGATTGGAGGACAAGGCTTTGTCGAGCTTGCGACCGACATCACCCACGGACCCGGTGTTGCGACTGATGAGGGAGTAAACCATTGGAACAAGGAAGAGCGTCACCACCGTGGCGAGGCTGACGCCGAACACAATCACCACGCCCACCACCATTCGCGTCTCGGATCCGGCCCCACTGCCCAGCATGAGGGGAAGGGCTCCGATCACGGTGGAGAGGGCGGTCATGAGGATGGGACGCAGACGTTGTTCGCTCGCGTGCAGGATGGCTTCGATGAAGTCCGTGCCTTCATCGCGCAGTTGGTTGATGAACTCGACGATCAGGATGCCGTTTTTTGCAGCGAGGCCGATCAACATGATGAGTCCAATTTGGCTGTAGATGCTCTGGTTTTGTCCCATCCACTGAAGACCGAGAAGGGCACCTGCGACGGCCACCGGAACCGTGAGCATGATGGTCAGCGGGTGGATGAAGCTCTCGAATTGAGCTGCGAGCATGAGAAACGCCGAGCAGGGCGAGGCCGAAGACGAGGGCCATGCTGTCAGAGCTCTCGCGCAGCTTGAGCGCGTTTCCCTTGTAGCCAATCACGGCTTCGGAGGGCAGTTCGGTGCGAATGAGGTCTTCAAGATAGGCAAGGGCCTCACTTAGGCTGTAACCCGGTGCGAGGTCGCAATCGAAGGTGATTGATCTCAACCGATTGTACCGATTGAGCGCACCGCTGTCGGCAAACTCTTCGAAGGTGACGAGGTTGGAAAGAGGGATCAATTCCTGTGTCCGCTCACTGCGAACGAAAATATTGTTCATGTCCAGTGGGCTCTGCTTGTCGTCGAATTTCCCCTCAATGCGCACGTCGTACTCCTCACCCTGACGAATGAAGGTGGTCACGCGCCGTCCGCCGAGGAGGGATTCCAGCGTGCGGCCGATGTTGGCGCTACTGACACCGAGATCGGCGGCGCGGGCTTGATTGATGCTGACGCGCAACTGAGGTTTCGTGTCGCGATAGTCGCAATCGAGACCGATGAGCTTGGGGTTCTCCTTTGCTTTTTCGAGGATGATGTCTCTCCACGCAGACAGCTCTTCGAAGGTGGGTCCACCGACGACCAGTTCGAGCGGCTTGTTCAGCCCACGGGAGAGTCCCTGCCGCATGATGACCATCGTTTGCACGCCGGGTACATGAGCGACGCGCTTCCGCACCTCGTCCATCATCTCGAAGGCGCTTCTTCGCTCGCCGTACGGGCCAAGCGTCACAATCCCGATCGCTTCGTTGAAGTCCGCCGTGGTGCCAAAACTCCGTGGCGCTCGCACCAGGACTCGGTCGGCCTCCTTCGTTTCCTCGTTGAGATACATGAGGGTGTCCTCCAATTCATCGAGAACGTCCAGCATGTAGCTGTAAGTGGAGCCAGGCGGGCCGGTGGCAATGATGAAGAACGACGCCCTGTCTTCGCGTGGTGTGAACTCCTCTGGAATCGTTTTGATCAGCAGCCAGCAAAGCCCAAGCAAGCCCAGCATGATGGGGATGGTGGTGGCTGGAAAGCGAAGCGCTACTTTGAGCGCCCCCCGGTAGGCACGTTGAAGGCCGTGCATTCCCTTTTCAAGAAGGCGGGCGACGAATCCGTCGCTCTCCCGGCCACGCATGACCTTTGACGCGAGCATGGGGGACAGACTCAGGGCAACAAAGCTGGAAAACACCACGGCGACCGCGAGCGTGATGGAGAACTCCGCGAACAATCGGCCAGTGTCTCCGGGCATGAACGAAATCGGGACAAACACCGCGAGAAGCACCAGCGTCGTGGCGACGACGGCAAAGGAGACCTGGCGAGTGCCAAGGTAGGCGGCCACCAGCGGCTTCTCTCCCTCCTCGATTCGGCGGTGGATGTTTTCCAACACAACGATCGCATCGTCCACGACGAGTCCAATGGCGAGCACCAGCGCAAGCATGGTGAGTGTGTTGATGGAGTAGCCCAGGGCGTCGAGCGCCAGAAAAGTCCCCAAGACTGAGACGGGAACGGCAACGGCGGGAACGATTACGGACCTCAGGTTTCCAAGGAAAAGGTAGATGATCAGCACGACGAGAATTGAGGCGATGATCAGCGTCCGGAACACTTCGTTGAGGGATTCCTCGACAAAGACGCTCATGTCGTAGCTTTGTTCCAGCTTCATGCCCGGCGGCAGGATCTTCCGCACCTCAGCGGCTTCGGCACGAGTGTCATGCGCGACTTCCAGCGTGTTGGCTTGCGATTGCTTGACGATGCCCAGTGACACCATGCGCACGCGGTTCCCTCGAAACATGATCCGGGGCTCCTCGGCGCCGAGCCGTACTTTTGCGACTTCCCCGAGCCGAACCTGATAGCCATTTTCTCCGCGTGCGATGACGAGCTTTTCAAAGTCTTCCGGTGTCCTGTATTCGCGGTTGATGCGGACGGTGAACTGTCGGTCAAGAGACTGGATTGACCCCGCGGGCGGATCGACGTTTTCGCGTCGCAGTGCCTCCTCGATGTCGTTGACGGTGAGCTGTCGGGCGGCGAGGGCCTCGCGGTCCACCCAGATGCGCAGGGCGTAGCGGCTTCCCCCGCTGAGGCGGACGCGGGCGACTCCTGGAATCCGGGCAAAGCGGTCGACCAAGTAGCGCTCGGCGTAGTCCGTGAGTTCGAGCGGTGTGGCGCTGTCACTCGTCAGGTTGAGATACATCAGGATCTCCGCCCGCTGGTCGGTCTTGCTCACGTTTGGCGGAAGGACTTCAATGGGGAAATCCTGGGCCACCGGCCCGATGGCTTCCCGAATGTCGTTCGCCGCGTCGTCGAGATCGCGGTCGAGATCGAATTCTACGGTGATCTCCGATTTCCCATCGACACTGCTGGAGGCGATGTTGTTGATGGATTCGACTTGATTGATCCGGTCCTCAAGCTGCTGGGTGATGCGGCGTTCCACCACTGAGGCGGCAGCACCCGGGTAGATTGTCTCGATCGTGACGATCGGTGGGTCGATGTCGGGATACTCGCGGACCTGCAGGCGCGTGAAACTCACCACGCCGAAGGCGACGAGGAGCAGGTTCATCACCGTGGCCAACACTGGCCGCCGTACGCTGGTGTCAGAGAGCCACATCGGTGAATGACGAATGAGGAATGCTGGATGACGAAAGCCGGGTCACTGCGCGACCTCCGGGTTGAAGGCTTCGACAGGAGCCGTGAACTGTCCGCTCTCTTCCACGGGGGCTCCGTCCTGCAGGCCGACAAGGCCGTCTGTGATGATCGTTTGGCCTTCTTTGAGGCCGCCTGTGACTTCGACGAAGCCGGGTTTGCGGCGGCCAATCTGCACTTCGACTCGCTTGGCGCTTCCCTCGGCGATGGTGAAGACGAACTGCTTGCTGCCGATCGGTACCAGCGACCGTTCCGGGATGGAGAGGGACTCACTGGGCTTCAATCCAATCTTCACGGTCACGAGCATTCCAGCCCGGAGTAGAAGATCGGGGTTCGCAATTTCCGCCCGCGCTGCCACCGATCGGGTGACCGGGTCCACGCGGGAATCGATCTGCGAGATCGTTCCTTCAAAAAGAGCATCGCCTGCTCCATCGGCGCGGGTTTGGATTCGGGCGCCGGGTTTGACTTGGCCCAGCACGGTTTCAGGCAGACTGAAGTCGATTTTCACCACGTCGATCTTGTCCAGCGTGGAGATCACCGTTCCGGGGGAAACCAGGGCTCCGACACTGATGCGTCGAAGTCCAACCCATCCGTCAAAGGGCGCGACGATCTTCCGGTCGGCAATTTTGGCCTCGGCTTCGCGGATGCTCTGCTGGGCGATCTCTGCCAGCGTCCGGCGTTCCTCCAACCGAGCCTCGGGAACGGCTCCGTCCTTGACCAGACTTCGGATACGTTCGATCTCACGTTCTTCTTCGCTGAGGGAGGCTTTGGCGGAAGCGAGCATGGCCTGCTCTTCGGAGTCGCTGAGGGTCGCCAGCAGGGTGCCCTCTTTGACGTAGTCCCCATCGTCGAAATGGAGGCTGGTCAGGGTCTCGGTGACGTTGGCGCTGATGTTGATCGATTCGTAGGCACGAACGGTCCCCACGGAGACGATATCGAGGACGTAGTTGTCCTTGATGACCTTGGTGGTGAGCACTTCGGCTGCGCCACCTTTGCGGCTCGCGCTTGGGCTGCCGTCACTGGAGGTTTGTTTCTTCCAGATCCACCATCCCGCGGCGGCGACTCCGCCCAGAACGAGAGCGAAGACGAGCAAGCGAGTCCAGACGGAGGGGGGAGAAGTGGTGGACATGGAGAGGGGAGAGAGAAAAGAAACGCCGGAAGATGCCGCTGCTAGCATCGAATTCCCCACTAGACAACGTTCCTCGGAGCGGTAACGGTTTCTTCGTTGTGAATTCTGCCACTCGCGAGCTCCTCCTCACAGTCACCCTGCGACTTACGCTAGGGTAGGCGGCCCGTGTTTCCTCGCCTCGCCCATGCCGTCACGATACGGCATTTCCAAAAAACGGCACCTCTCGGGACAATCCTCCTGTCTCGTTGCCAAGGCCCCTCATTCACTCCATCTATTTCACGACCATGTTGAAGAATCCATCTTCCAAATACCAACCGTTCCCGCTGATCGACCTGCCCAACCGGCAATGGCCGACCCGACACATGACGCAGGCGCCCATCTGGTGCAGCGTTGATCTCCGCGATGGCAATCAGGCACTGGCTGTGCCGATGAACGTCGGGCAGAAGCTTGAGATGTTCGAGGCGCTGGTGAAGTGCGGCTTCAAACAAATCGAGGTCGGGTTCCCCTCGGCTTCGAACACCGAATTTGAGTTCAACCGCCGTCTGATCGAGGAGAATCGAATTCCTGATGACGTGACGATTCAATGCCTGGTTCAGGCAAGGGAGGATCTGATTGAGAAGACGGTCCAGTCGTTGGTGGGTGCCAAGAGTGTCATCATCCACATGTACAACTCCACCTCGCCCGCACAGCGGAAATACGTGTTCGGCATGAGCCAGGAGCAGATCAAGGGGGTGGCCGTGAAGGGGGCCCAATTGATTCAGGATCGCATCCATCGCTTGGAGGAGTCCGGGACCAAGGTGACGCTGCAGTATTCACCAGAAAGCTTCAGTGGAACCGAGGTGGCGTTTGCCAAGGAGATCTCCGAGGCAGTGATGGACGTGTGGCAACCCACGCCGGAGCGAAAGATGATCCTCAACCTGCCGGACACCGTCGAGGTCGCGATGCCGAACGTGTATGCGGATCAGATCGAATGGATCTGCACGAACATTCGCAACCGCGATAGCCTGATCATCAGCCTCCACACGCACAATGACCGTGGCACCGGAACGGCGGCGACCGAGCTGGGCATGCTGGCCGGGGCTGACCGCGTCGAGGGCACGTTATTCGGCAACGGTGAACGGACGGGCAATTTGGATATCGTTCAGGTGGCGATGAATCTTTACATGCACGGCATCGCTCCCGGATTGGATTTCAGCAACATGAACGAACTGGTTCAGATGTATGAGCGATGCACCGGCATGAGCGTGGCTCCAAGGCAGCCGTATGCGGGCGAGTTGGTGTTCACCGCCTTCAGTGGCAGTCACCAGGATGCGATCAAGAAAGGGCTGGCAGGCTACGAGGCGCATCGTGAGATCTGGGACGTGCCTTACCTGACCATCGATCCGAAGGACCTGGGTCGCGAATATCGCGAGGTCATTCGCGTCAACAGCCAGAGCGGCAAGGGCGGCGTCGCCTACTTGCTGGAGAGCGAGTTCGGCATCGAAGTGCCGAAGGAGATGCAGCGGGAGTTTGGTCCGCTGGCCAATATCGCGGTTGACAATCTTGGCCGTGAGGTCACGGCCACCGAGTTGAAGGACATGTTCTGGAAGGAATACATCGAGCGCGAGCAGCCCTTCCAACTCCACCACTTTCATGCGGATGGTGTGGACCGTGTCTTCACCTGTCGCAGCAGCCTCAAGAAGAACGGCGAGGAGATCGCAGTGACCGGGAAGGGCAATGGTCCCATTGCCGCCTTGGTCGATGGCCTTATCAAGGACGGTGGTGCACCGACTTTCGAAGTCGCCAGCTATCGCGAACAAAGCCTCAGTTCCGGCACCGAGGCCAGCGCCCTCGCCTACATCCAGATCCGCCTCCCTGACGGCAAGACCTGCTGGGGCGCTGGGGAAGACACGAACATTGAACTCGCGTCGATCAAAGCGGTGCTCAGTGCGGTGAATCGAGCGCTGAGTTGATTTGGTTGCCCGATTTGCAAATGAGCGATTGCCCGGATTGCGAAGCGGTCCGGTCGGGTGGATCCATGGTGTTCCCATGACTCCGACCATCATCGACCCCATCGCCATGCTTCGTCCGAAGCGCAAGATCACCGGTTTCTCTGCGATCTTGCTTCCGTTTACCTCGTCCGGTGAGCCGGACTGGCCAGCATTTCGCGCCCACGTTCGTCGCACACTGGATGCGGGTCTCGGCCCTGCGGTGAACATGGACACGGGCTACGGAAACCTGATTGATGACGCGACCAAGATCCAAGTACTGGACATCACGCGTGAGGAAGCGGCTGGGCGCGACTATGTGGCCGGGGCGTTTGTGGGTCCCAGCGAGGCGTTTGACCGTGATGGTTACCTTCGCCAGATGGAGATGATCACGTCCCGCGACGGGATCCCGGTCATTTTCCAATCGTCGGGACTCACCGCCCAGAGTGACGATGGCATTGTGGCGAGTTACACGGAACTGGGTCGCCATTGCGACCGTTTCGTCGGCTTTGAACTCGGGCAGGTGTTCGCGCCCTTTGGCAAGATCTACTCGCTCGACGTTTATCGCGGACTGCTCGACGTCCCGCAATGCATCGGGGCAAAGCACTCATCGCTGAGCCGGGAGTTGGAGTGGCAGCGGCTGCAATTGCGCGATGAGGTCCGCCCGGAGTTCAAGGTCTTCACTGGCAACGACCTTGCCATCGACATGGTGATGTATGGAAGTGATTACCTCCTCGGTCTCAGCACGATGGCACCCGACTGGTTCGGGAAGCGCGACGCGGCTTGGGAAGCCGGTGATCCGGCCTTCTATCAAATCAACGATGTGCTGCAGTATCTCGGCTTCCTCACGTTTCGGGCGCCGGTGCCCGCTTACAAACACAGCGCGGCGATGTTTCTCAAGCTGCGGGGATGGATCGACTGTGACGACACGCATCCGAAGAGCGGAACGCGCCCGGACTCGGATCGGGCGATCCTCGCGGAGATTGTGAAGCAATTGGAGGCATTGTGAACATGCTCTCCGACCTCGCCATCCACACCTTCACGAACAAGCCGTGGTCCATCCACGAGTGCATCGAGAACTATGCGCGGAAGGGCATCGGCGGCATCTCGATCTGGCGGGAGACAATCACGGGATGCGATTTGGCAAAGGTGAAGAAGCATCTCGGTGAAGCCGGGGTGAAGCCGGTGTCCTTGGTTCGCGGAGGCTTTTTCACCGGCGCAACCAAGGAGGCGAGGCATCAGGCAATCGAGAGCAATCTTACCGCTCTGTCCGAGTGCGAGGCGCTCGGCATCGACAAGATCGTGCTCGTTTGTGGCGCAACGGTGGGCCAAACGCCGCAGGTGAATCGAGCGCAGATTTCGGAGGGTATCTCGCGCATTTCCCGACGAGCAGAGGAGTTGGGTGTGCGACTTTTGGTGGAACCCTTGCACCCTGTGTATGCCGGGGACCGTTCGGCAATCTGTTCCTTGCGCGACGCGAACGACCTCTGTGAGGAACTCGGATTGCCCAATGTCGGCATCGCCTTCGACGTGTATCACGTCTGGCACGAAATGGATCTCGAAGCGCAGATCCAGCGCTGCGCGGCCGGTGGATGGCTCGATGCCTACCACATCTGCGACTTCAAACCCGAGCAGGATCACCTCCTGCTCGATCGGGGCCTGATGGGCGAGGGCTGCATTCCGCTCAAGCAGATCGACGAATGGATTCAGGCGACCGGTTTCTCCGGCTTCCGTGAAGTGGAGATTTTTTCGCGCAAGTGGTGGGCGGAAGATCAGCACAAGTACCTCGACGCCATCGAAGCGGCGTATCAGAGCGTCTATTTCTGAGACAACAGACATCAGAACAGAAACTCATCCTGTTAAGCCCCGAACAACCCCATTCATCCTGTCTCCTTCAACTTCATGAAAACACAGACCCTCGGCATCATCCTCAACGGCGTCACCGGACGCATGGGCACCAATCAGCACCTGGTGCGCAGCGTGCTCGCGATTCAGAAACAAGGCGGCGTCGTCCATGGGGACACGGTCTTGATGCCGGACATCATTTTGACGGGTCGCAACGAGGACAAACTCGCCGCGTTGGCAAAGGCGCATGGAGTGGCGAAGTATTCGACCGATCTCGACGCGGTGCTGGCCGATCCGAGCTACTCGATCTTTTTTGATGCCTCAGGCACCCCGCACCGGATCCCGTTTTTGGAACGGGCGATTGCGGCTGGAAAGCACGTGTATTGTGAAAAGCCGACGGCCACCAGAACAGCGGACGCCCTGGGCATCGCGCAGAAAGCGGAAGCGGCGGGCGTGAAGAACGGGACGGTGCAGGACAAGCTCTGGCTGCCGGGCATCCGGAAGTTCGTCGCCGCGCGTGACCAGGGATTCTTTGGTGATCTTCTGTCCGTTCGCGGTGAGTTTGGCTATTGGGTCTTCACCGGGCACACGCACGATCAGCCTGCCCAACGTCCGAGTTGGAACTATCGCAACGAAGACGGTGGCGGTATCGTGATCGACATGCACTGCCACTGGCGCTACGTGATCGATCAGTTGTTTGGTGAGGTGACGCATGTGTTCACCCACGCGCCGACCCACATTCCTGAGCGGATCGACGAGCAGGGGCGGCCCTACGCCTGCACGGCCGATGACAGCGCGTATGCGATTTTCAAGACCAAGACGGGGGTGGTTTGTCAGTTCAACTCGTCGTGGAATGTGCGCGTCCGTCGTGATGATCTCCTGACGATGCAGGTGGATGGCACGATGGGCTCGGCGATTGTCGGTCTGCGGAAATGCTGGACGCAGCACGCGGCGGGAACGCCCAAGCCGGTGTGGAATCCTGACATCGAGCAGCCGCTGAATTTCTATGACGGCTGGACTGAAGCGCCAGATACGACGACCTACGACAATGCCTTCAAGATCCAGTGGGAGCTGTTTCTGAAGCACGTCGCCTTCGACACACCCTTTCCATGGACGCTGCGCGAAGGAGCCAAGGGGGTGCAACTGGCGGAACTCAGTCTCCAATCCCACGCTGAGGGGCGGTGGATTGAGGTGCCTGAGTTGAAGTGAATCCAGTTTGTGATCGCACTTGCACTGACATGACCCGGCGTGCTCCAATCGGGGCATGAAGATGGTGGTCAATGGAACGGCGGTCTTGCCGGATCGGGGCATCGAGGACGCCGTGGTCGTCGTCGATGGGGGGAAGATCGTTTCGGTGGGCCGTGGGAAGAAGACGCCTCCGCCGGGTGCGGAGGTGATCGATGCGCAGGGAGGTTACGTGACGCCTGGCTACATTGACATCCATGTGCACGGAGGCGCTGGTGCGGATTTCATGGACGGGACGCGGGAAGCGGTGAGGACCGCGTGCCGAGCCCATGGTCGACACGGGACCACGACGATCTTTCCAACAACCACGACGGGATCGCCCGCGCAGATTCGGGCGATGCTGAAAGCGTGTGCCGCCGTGAAGAAGGAAGGATCGGCAGCTGGTGGAGCGCAGATTGCCGGCGTCCACTTGTATGGCCCGTTCTTTGCCGAGGACAAGGTGGGCTGCCACAGTGTGAAAGGCCGCCGTTCGCCGAGCGCAAAGGAGTATCGAGGTTACTTTGAATCAGGGATCGTCAAGGTGGCGACTTGTGCGGCGGAGTTGCCGGGCGCAGAGGCGTTCTATCGAGAAGCGAAACGCCGACGCTGTTTGGTCACCTGCGGACATTCGAACGCCAGTTGGACGGAAATGGCGCGGGGATTCAAAGCGGGCATGCGGCATGTGGATCATTTTTGGTGCGCCATGAGCAACGTGTCATCGGTGCGTGCGCGGCTGGGCGTGCCGATGCAGGGAAGCATGCTGGAGTTTGTGCTCGCGCATCCCGAGATGAGCACGGAGGTGATTGCGGACGGCTGCCACCTCGCGCCCGAGTTGCTGGACTTCGCGTGGAGAATGAAGGGCGCAAAACGACTTCTCCTGGTGACGGACTGCAATCGAGCGCTGGACCTGCCGCCGGGCCGCTACCGATTTGGACCCGAGTCGGATGGCTCATGGTTCGAGAGCGATGGAGAAGTAGGCTGGGCACCGGGTGGCAGTTTGGCCAGTTCAATCCAAGGGATGGATCACATGGTGCGCCACATGAAGAAGAGCACTGGTGCAACTTTGGTCGAGGTCATCCGCATGGCCACCCTCACTCCCGCCGAACGCACGGGAATCGCCAAGACGACTGGGAGCTTGGAGGCCGGGAAACGGGCAGATCTCTTGATTCTCAACCGGCGTCTGAAGGTGAAACGGGTCTTCGTCGGAGGTGAGGAAGTGGCGGGATAAATGAAGTTGGAGTCGACCTGGCCACATCACCCATCTTGAGCCGGTTCCGAGTTGATGGTAGGCTTCAACTTCATTGCTGCCTCGCGGATGGATTGCGCGAAGGTTTCCGGGGTTTCGGGGGTGACGACGATGGGTTTGCGGTCGTTGAATTGGAGGATGACGGCGTTGGTGAGTTGGGTGGCGAGGGCGCGGAAGGAGCCGAGGCCGGTTTGAAAATACCAGCCGCTGAAGGAAAAGAGGCCGCCATTGCCGAAGGTGCGCCATGCCCAGCCGAAGTTGCCTGGCCGGTACTCGACGGCCTTGAGTCCCCGAAGGGGAACAGGTGTCTTCCAGAGGAGGCGTTGGACGTAGAGCGTGCCATCGTGAATTTCATAGCCTCGCACCGTGTAGAGGGCGGTGCCGATGATGAGCACGGGGCCGAAAAGGCGGATGGGCCACCAGAAGTAGCCGATTTCTTCAGGGGCCGGGATGCCGAGGGAAACGGCGAGCACGACGATGGTCACGAGCGAACTGGTCCACTTGAGCGTCGTGCCCCAAGGAGCGTTGAAGGTGGTTTTCATTCAGTGATCGGCAGGAATTGCACGGCATCGACGGAGACGTAACCCTGAGTGGCTTCGTTGGTGATTCGCACGATGGCGGGTAGGTCTTGTGAGAAGGCAAAGACTCCGAGGGAGGTGAAGGCCTTGTCGAACTCCGGTGGCTTGGTTTCATCCACGGTCAGCGCGGATGCTCCCTCGGAATGAATCACGGTGACGGGTGTGGCCTGACACCGGTTGGGTGCCGAGGAGTATGCGAAGCGGACTTCGTATCTTCCAGATGTGGGAATCCTGGCGGTGAACGTGGCGGTCTTCTTGCCTTTGTCCGAGTCTCCGTCGTGATGACCGAATCCATCCACCGGCGTGCCGTAGTTGGAACCGGTCCATGGGCCGACGAACTCCGCGTCCATGTCGTCCACTACGATGCCGGGCAAATCGACGGACTCGGGGCCGGTCGCCCCGTCATCCAGTTCGAGTACGGCTTGTTGCTTTCTCAAAGCTGTCTGCAAACCCGGCACGTTGATCTCTTGAACGGGTTGATTGCTCCGCATTGCCTCTACGGCAGCAAGGCCCGCAGCGTGACTCAGGGCCATGTAGACGGGCTCCATGCGGATGGAGCAGCAGGCGATGTGGGATGCGGAGAGACAGACCGGGACAAGAAGGTTTTCGCATTCATCGGCCTTCGGGGTGATGCTGCGATACGGGATCTGGTAGGGCCGGGTCGGGGTGTCCTGAAAGGAACCCTCGTCCACGACGAATCCCTCAGGGGTCTCGATGCGCTGCACGATGTGGCAATCGAGCAGGAAGGAGCCCATGCCGATGCTGTCGGGTTTGCGGATGCGCCTTTGGCAGTCTTGTTGGGTCATCACGTACTCGCCGATCATGCGGCGGCCTTCGCGAACATAGAGTGCGTAGGGCCAGTGGTCGTTGTCGGTGAATTCATCGCGACACAGGCCCCAAGAGTTGGTCTCGTCACGCAGTTGTTTCGGCACGCGTTCGTCGTGGCCGAGGAACCATAGAAACCCCTGCACGTAGTCCTTGTGCTCTTGGTAGATCCGCTCCCGCGTGGCGGTGTCGCCGTCGGGATAGTCGAAGTTTGCGCCGGGGAAGTCGGTGGAGAAGAAGCCCTGGGCATTGAGATCGTATTTGCCGTTCGCCACCTCGCCTAGATGGACGAGCCTGCCGAATCGCACGACCGGATAGCTCTGAATGAGGCGGAGCAGGAGTTCGAAATGAGAAGGGTTGTAGTTCTCCGGCTTGGGGAAGGGGATGCGAATGTCTTCGCGCTGGGTGACGACGACTCGGAAGTTGTAGGACTGGGTGGCGTGGTCGGCGTCTCCCGGTTGGAGGTCGGGCGCTGGATGGACGCCGAAAAGCAAATGGCCATGGTCGTCGCGCGAGCGGATCTGGGTGGGAGTTCCGTGCACATAGCGCGGGCCCCCTTTCTCACCACGAAGGTAGCCATCATAGGCCATGGTCTCCGCCGAACGTTCACGCACTGACATCGGGTAGTAGCCAGCCAGAGGTTCGTTATACTGCGTCCGGCTCTCGCGACCAACGATGTAGCTCACGCCCGCGAGGGCCATCAGATCGCCTTCGTAGCTGGCGTCGATGAATTGCCGGCCATGAAAAACCTCCCCGGAATCGGTGGTCAGCGACAGGAGCTTTCTCCCATCTTTCTTCACGCTCTGAATCGTCCGGCTCGTGCGGGTCTCCACGCCTGCTTCCTCGATCATGGTCTGAAACGTCTCCATGTTCGCGTGAGGCTCTGCATACCACAGGTTCTCGCCATGGTATCGGGCGGCAGCACGTTCAAAGTATTCCCGTGTCAGGCCGCCGATGGTTTGCTCCTTGCCCACGTCCGACCGGGTGAGACCGCCAGTGGTCATCCCTCCGATCCACGGGGTCGGCTCAATCACGACCACGGACGCCCCTTGTCTCGCCGCTGCGATGCTTGCGATCAGTCCCCCTGGCGTGGCGCCGTAAATGACCAAGTCGTGGGAGGAATCTTCCGCGTGGATCGACAGGGCAGATGCGAGGATGCCGGAGACGAAAAATCGGAAAGAGGAATTCATGGGATATGTCACTTCAATCGGTCAACGGTGGAACGCAACTCCTGAAGGTCGACCTCGCCAGGATCGCTGGCTGCGCGGTAATCGACAAGGAACCAGGTTTCCGTGAAGGAGGCGGATTCACCGGGGGCGAGCCTTTCTCGCGGGCCAATGGGCTCCAGCTCAATGACGGGTTTGTCCTGCGGATACCAGACGGAGATGGTGAGCCCGGCGACTTCGTTGTAAACACGGTTCGGGAAGGTGGGGAACTTCTTCACGAAAAGGAGACCGTTGGGTTCCTGACAGGCCAGCCACCCGGCGGTGGAGTCCATGCCCAGCTTCGGAAAGGCGGGTGCGGCAAGGATTTCCAACACGCCGTCGCGAAGTTGGATGTTGGGATCTTCGGGACGAAAATTCAGCGTGCCGCGCTCTTCGTACATCACGTAGTGGTTCGGGAGACGACTGGGTTCCGTGACGGGGACATAGACGATTCCTTTGCCTTCAGCGAAGGTGCGGCTCCAGTGGCACCACTCGACGGTGCGGTCGGAGGTGATGTTGCGGATGGTTTGAGTGCAGGTGAGTTTGGAACTGCCGGCGGCCAGTTCAAAATCGCGGACAAGTTGGACGCCGGTGGCCTCGTGTTGGAGGCTCGTGAGTCGGGCGGAGCGTTTGCCGGTGATCTCGCCCGTCCATGGACCGGACCAAAGTTCCTCGCGTCTGGGGATGATTTGCTCGGGGCCAATGTCGAACCGACCGGCGCTCATCATGGGCTTCTTGGAATCCGGTGTCCATTCGGCCTCTGCGGAATCGAGGTGGAGGGCGTTGGTGCCGTTGAGGGAGTACACGAGGACACGGCCGCCGGCATCGGGACAAAGGACGACCCGAGTGGTCTCGTTGGTGAGAACGATGGCGTTGGGGTAGTTGAGAAAGCGAACCGTCTCCGCGCTTGGTGACGATTGGAATGCAATCGAGAGAAGGACGGCGAGAGACCATGAGGTCGGTTTCATGGGGGAAGAGTAGGAGGTGGTGTGGATGGCTGCAAGAGTTGAGGGTGGTTGGCGCGATTGATCGCCGATGAGTGGGCTGGGGATCGTGGGTCGGCGTTTCGGCGAACGCGCCTACGTGTTGCGCGGCGCGGGTTTCCCCGCTTGAGTGGGCGGCATGAAAAGCATGACGGGATTTGGTCGGGGTGAGGCGCGTGGCGATGGCGTGACGTGGCGGGTGGAGTGTGCGTCGGTGAATCGGAAGCAGTTGGAGGTGTCCGTCAGTGTGGCGCGGGAGTTGGGGAACCTGGAGCCGCAGGTGAGGGAGCGAGTTTCGCAGATGGCGTCGCGGGGACGGGTAAATGTGAGCATTCGCTCGGAGAATGAGTCGGGAACCGGGAGTGCGTCGCCGGTTCAGGTGAATGCGGAAGTGATGGCTCAGTATGTGGCGCAATTGCGGGCAGCAGCGGAGTCGCTCGGCGTGTCCCCTGATCTGCGGCTCGGGGAACTGGTGCGACTTCCCGGCGTTTTGGCGGCGGAGGAATCGGCGAAGGATGTTGAGGCGCTGTGGCCGGTCATCCACGAGGCGCTGGACGCGGCTCTCGCGAATCTGGTGGAGATGCGCACGGTGGAGGGAACGCACTTGCGCGAGGACATGGAGGCGCGCTTGAAGCGTATCGAAGAAATCCTGGCCGAGGTGGAGGAGAAGTCAGGGCAGGTGCCCGAATTGCACCGGAAGGTCTTGCTGCAACGACTGGAGGAGTCGGGGCTGCCTTTGGCCTTGGACGATGAGCGGATCATCCGGGAAATCGCGCTGTTTGCGGATCGCAGTGACATCTCGGAAGAGCTGTCTCGGGCGGCGAGTCACGTGAAGAAGTTTCGGGATACCATGGAAAGTGGCAAGCCGTTTGGAAGAAGTCTGGACTTCCTGCTGCAGGAGTTCTTCCGCGAATTCAACACGATGGGCTCGAAGGCGAGCGATGCCGGAATCGCCCATCTCGTGGTGGAGGCCAAGACGGAGTTGGAGAAGATCCGCGAGCAGGTGCAGAACGTGGAGTGAGTTGGGGAACCGAGAATTTCGGTTCATCCGCCCCCCGAATGCCTACAAAGAAAAGGCCGCACACAGTGTGTGCGGCCTGAACTTGAGACCGAGGTCCATTTCGCGAAGCACGAGGGCTTCGGGGTTCACTTCATCGGATGCTCCTTGAGGAGATCGTCGGTGGTGTAGAGCATCATGCGGCCGGGGTTGGCATCGCGGATGGCTTTGACTTCGGCGGGGGTGATCGGGTCAGCTTTGTTGCCGAAGTGGTTGCGGACAAAGGTGAGGACGTTGGCCAATTCTTCATCCTTGAGCATGCCGCCGAAGGGCGTCATGGGGACTTGGCCGTTGTATTCCTTATCGCCGACTTTGATGGGACCCATGAGACCGTACATGGCGATCTTGATGAGGCGGTCGCGGTCCTCGGTGACCCAGGGGCTGTTGGCAATGCTCGGGAAGGCGGGGTCGAGCCCGGCACCGTTCGGCTGGTGGCAGGTGACGCAGTGGCCTTCGCGGAAGTAAACTTCCTGACCGGCGGTGAACTGCGCCTTGGCGGCGTCGCTGAGGTGGGCGGGCGGCGGCACGGCTTCGTACTCGGGTTTCACTTCCTCGACGATGCCCGCAAGACGGTCGGCGGCGGTCTTGGCGGCGGCTTCGCTCCATTCATCGAGTGGGAGTGCGGCGGCGATGGCGACGATCTTTTTCCCGGCGGGGATGTTGGGCAGCCAGCTTGCGGCGACGATGGCTTCGAGGCGGACTCGGCCGTGCTCATCGGCGGCGGCTTTTTCGAGCAGGGCGACGTGGTCGGCGATGCGGTGGGTGTTGTAGCGCAGGACACGGACAGCGGCGGCACGTGCGTGGAGATCGTCGGAGGAGAGCATCTCGCGCAGCAGCCCTTCATCGGCTTGGTTGGCGCCCCAGGTGACCCAGAGGGCTTCGAGCTTGGCGTGGGTGTCGCTTTGCTTGGCAGACCAGGCTTTGACGGCGGGGACCACTTCGCTGGCGGGATGCGCGCGGAGTTCGCGGCGTGTGCGGTAGCGGACGCGGAGCTCGGGCTCTTTGAGGTTTTCGAAGAGTTGGTCGAGCGAGGCTCCGGCGACCGGCGCGGGCGTCACCAGCGGGCGACTCGGATAGGTGATACGGTAAACCCGGCCATGGACGTGATCGCGAAGGGGGTCGCGTGCATTGTGCTGCATGTGACCAATGAGAACGTTGTGCCAGTCGATCACGTAGAGGCTGCCATCCGGCGCGAATTCGAGATCCACGGGGCGGAAGTTGCCGTCGCTGCTGACAATGAGGTCATGGCGGTGGCTGGTCTTCCAACCGGTACCTTCGTCTTCGATCTTCACCTGCTTGATGCCGAGGAAGCCGATGGCGTTGCAGTAAATCAGATCGCCCTGCACTTCGTCGGGGAAGTGGCGTGAGGAAACGATCTCCAGACCGCTCGTGGGCCGAACCTTGTGGTCCGGCGGGACGAGGTCGGGAGCGGAGGGGGTCTTGCTGCCGAAGGCGGGCTTCACCTCGACCGGCAGTGCCCAGTTCATCGTGGTGCCGGAGGTGTGGAGGAGGAAATCCTGGCCCCATTGATCAAAGACAAAGCCCCAGGGGTTCGGGATCTGCATCTGGATGGTGCGCTCGAGCATGCCGCGCTGTGGGCTGTAGCGGAAGAAGCCGCCATCGACGCAGCGGACGGGGCCATAGGGCGTCTCGACATTCGAGTGAAGGAAGATGCCCTCACACATCATGAACGCGCCGCTTGGGTCGGCCGTGTAGGCACCGACGGCGTGGTGTGTGTCGTGGGTGTCGAATCCACCGAGGATGATCTCCATGCTGTCGGCTTTGTCGTCGCCATCGGTGTCGCGGATGAGCATCAGATTCGGCTCCTGGCTCACATAGACGCCTTCAGGGGCGAGTTCGAAGCCGATGGGCAAATGCAGTTTGTCAGCGAAGACCGTTTCCTTGTCGGCCTTGCCGTCGCCATTGGTGTCTTCGTAGATGAGGATCTTGTCATCCGGCATTGGGTCACCGGGCTTGTAGTGCGGGTAGGTCGGCATGGTGGCGACCCAGAGGCGGCCTTTGTTGTCGAAGCTGAGCTGCATCGGGTTTGCGAGATTCGGGAATTCCTTCTCGCTGGCAAAAAGCTCGACCTTGTAGCCTTCGGGAACGGTCAGGGACTTCACGGCGTCTTCGCCATAGAGATACTCTTCGCTGCCGTTCTTCACGCTCGGCACGTAGTTGGTTGGGACTTCGGGGAGCTTGTGCGTGCCGCTGTCATCGACGGCGAGATCGGTTGTTTCCCCACGGGTGACCTTGTGGATCAACTCGTCCCGCAGCGCGGTCATTTCACGGGTCTTCTGCACCTCATCCGGGTAGTTTTGCGGGCCATAGGGATTGTAGCGGCGGCCATGCGCGTGGACGCCATTGAGGATGTTGTAATCGCTGTTCCACATCCAATCCTTCTCCTTCACGGCGGCGTGAACCAGCTCAGGATCGGCCTTTGATTCATGGCTTTGGTGACCATACATGCCGGTGGCGAGCAGTTCGGCGATGGTCTCATAGCCTTTGTCGGTCGGCACAAAACCGCCGGTGGTGAAGAACTCGCCGCCCTTGGCATAAATCGCCTTGGTGGGTGTGAAGAGATCGATGTAGGTCAGGCCGTGCTTTTTCGCCACTTTCTCGATGGCGGCGGCATAAAGGAGCAGGTTGGAGTTTTCCACGTCGCCCTTGGGCAGATCGCGTTTGGCGCTCTGATCTTCATAGGCGATGGGGCTGGCGAGGATGACGCGCGGGGCGGTCTTACCGTTGTAGGCCTTGCTCAATGTGTGGACGACCCAAGCGTCGAGTTCCGCTTCAAAGTTGTCGACCTTGCTTGGCCCGTCGAAGGACTCATTGTAACCGAAGAAGCCGACGATGGTGTCCGCCTTCAGGTGCGTGAGCCACTGGTCCGGCGTGGCGTAGAATCCCTGACCGTTGTGAATGGTCTTGTCGGGGTGAAACTTTTCCGCGCCGGGGAAGGCCCATTGCGAAGCGCGGGATGGATGGGGTCGGAACCCGGGGGTGTCACCGACATGACCCATGTTGCGGAAGATCAGATCCTGGTCCGGGTAGCGAAGCTGCAACTCGGTCTCGATTCGGCTGTACCAAGTGTCGCGCTCGGCGAGACCGTTGCCGACAAGTACGATGCGCTCTCCTTTGGATGGCGGAGCGACGTCTTGGGGGCGGGCCTCCGTGGCGACCGGTGGTTCGGCGGAAGGCTGATGGGGGGCGCCCTCAGGCTGGGTGACTTTGGGCTTTTTTTCCTTCTTCTTGGCGGGGTCTGCAGAAAAAGCAGGGAGGCAGAGCGCCCCAAGGAGCGCGGTGAGGAGGAGGTGACGGTGCATGGTTGGAAAGTAAAAGGCTGAAGAGCTTGGCCCTTTCATGATTGAGTAGGCTATCCCACGCCAAGGGGGGGAACCGGACAAGAAAAATCAGCGGGATAGTTTGGCAATTTCGGCGTCGGTGAGGGCGCGTTCCCAGAGACAAAACTCGTCCAAGGCCCCGCTGAGATGGCGAATGGCAACGCTGTCGGAGCCGCGACGGTCGTTCCAATTTCCCAATTCGGCGATGCCGATGCGGAGTGGTGAGGCGTCCTTGAGCGGTAGAGTGGCGACTCGATCACCGTCCACGTAATGACGGGTTTCGGCAGTGTCGGGGTCAAACACGACGGCAAGGTGAATCCAGCGTCCGAAGCGCTCGGGCGTGAAGATGACGGGGGTGTCGTAGTCGGAATGGCGTTTGTCTCCGGGGCCGGCCACGCCCAGGCGAATCTTGCCATCACGGGTGATCTGCCAATGGACGCGCCGTTCGCCCCAGCCCTCGGACATGAAGAGGGAGTTGAAGGTGCGGTCGAGGCCGTTGACCCGGACCCACGTGGTCAGGGTGAGGTGGCTGACTTCACTGGGCACGCTGAGCCGGACCCGATCGCTGACTTGGCGAAATTCGAGGGCACCCTTTCCCGGCCAACGACCTTCCGTCCAGCTGGCACCTACGATGCTGCCGTCGGGATACGCGGAACCGCTTGTTGATCGATTTGTCAGCGAGCGCGATTCGCTGGAGTCTTGGAAGTCAAAGCGGAGGCGCAGGGCGGGGTCTTGATTCCATTCACGGCTTTGATCGAGCCACCGGGCAAACTTGGAGCGCTCCGAGAGTTCGGAGCGGGCGTCCAAATCGTTGAGGGAGGCAAAGCCTGCGGGATCGGCCTTCCGCAATTCCGGCGTGCTGGCGAAGGAGGCGGCCTGGCCTTCCGTAAGCGACTGCATCGCGGCGGAAGGAGAGTGGAGTTCGACCTCGCCCTTGAAGACATGGACCTCGGCGTCGCCTTCGGCGATCTCCAGCCCGAATTCAGTGCCGAGATCGACGATCTGTCCGGTCGGGGTGTTGATTCGAAATCCTTTGGCTTGAGGCGGCACTTC
>CAXBNA010000024.1:0-38745 GCA_963976915.1 uncultured Verrucomicrobiales bacterium | reverse complement strand
GAGGTGATCTTCAAAGGCACGGCGAACAACCAGTTTACGAGCGAGGCGAGTCCAACGGCAGGATACACCGCGACGAATCAGTTCTCGGGCGGCTTGAGTCTGGTGGGCTCGGGCACCATCCAGTTTGGTGATCGGGTCTCGGCGAATGCGACGACGGACGTGCTGGGTGTGGTGAACAACTACACGGGACTGACGGTGATTGGAGACGGAACCAACCCACTGCGGGTGGATATTCAGGGTCAACCGGCGGACAACGGTCAGTTGAGTCCGTTTGGAACCACGTTCTCATGGGCGGACGGAACGATTGTGAGGAACAACGCGACGGTGGAGTTTGCTCCGCGCCGGGGTGACACGTCACGTGATGGTCAAACGCGATTCCGTGAGTGGTTCCAATGGGGTGAGAGTTCTTCAGACACGGTCACGATCCATCACTCGACTTACCGTGAAGTCGCATTGGATGGCTTTCACAACGTGGTGGGCAATCTGACGGTCAACGTGAACAATGAGCGGTATGGGGACTCGGGGACAACAAGCACCAGCCAGCCAACGCTCTACATTGGCGTGAATGAAGGCGGTCTCTATGGGGACGGCGATATCACGAAGATTGGCAATGGTACGCTGCAGATCCGTGACTCGATTCCGAATTACACCGGGCAATTCACCGTTGAAGACGGCAGTCTCTATGGCTATGGCCAGGGGGATGTGTTTGGCACTGGAGCCCTGCCGATCGTGCTGGGGGTGGACGGGGGTGCCTCCGGCCTCGGCCAGACCCGCCTAGCCATGTTCGCTGAGAACGGCACCAATGGCAATGGCACGGTGCTAACCTACGATTCACCCGTTACCTCCTTGGAAGTGAAGAACGACATTCGGATCGCCGATGGCACGGCTCAGGACATCCGCCTGATGTCGGGCTACGTTCCGACCAGCGGGACGATCACTTGGTCTGGGAACATCGACATGGGAGCGGGCGGTGCGAATCAGACGCGGTTCTACTATGAAGACACTGAGAACGTGCACCCCGACTTCATGGGTTACCAACAACACGTGGTCATGGCTGTCACCGGTGATATCACCGGAACCCGCCACATCCTGCTGGACACCAACGAAGGTGGCGACCAGAACCAGACCATCGCCGGGGCGGTGGCCAACGATCTGGAACGGGCCATCACCACGACCTACCTCTTCAGCGGAGACAACACCGCATGGAACGGGGAACTGCGAGTCAGTGGGGAGACGACCACGACCTTCGACAAGGACGATCTTGAAGTGCTGCGCTTTGGCTCCTCCACCGCGATTGATGCGGACAACGATGTGCGCCTGAGAAACCTTGCGACAATGCAGACCGGTGGACAGGACGTGACGATTGGACGCCTCTTCACCGATGGCGGCAACACCACTTCGGGTCTGTATTCATTCACCGATCCGACCCATTCCACCGCACGGCAGAGCGCCTTTGAACTCGACCACGTGGTGGGGGCGAACTCCGGGACTGGCAAGGTGATCACCATCGTGGGCGGCAGTTCCGAGATCATCGAGAATGCCTCGACTACAGCGGGTTCCTTGACGATCACGCAGACCACGGACACCAACTGGGACGCTTACTTCCGTGATGGAGTTGTCTCCAATGTGGTGGGAGAAGACACCACGGCACCCGCGGCTTCCCTGAGCGTGGTGAAGGCTGGCGCTGGTCGTGGGACGCTGACGGTGGTCAACGACTACACCGGCACGACCACCGTGAACGAAGGCGTGCTGCAAGTGGGTGTGGATGGTGATGGCTCCTGGGGCTCAGTGACCCAAGGCAGCCGGACGGTGTTCGGGTCGGCGGTATCGCCTGGCGTGCAACTGGCGGGAACGACCGGGACAGGTGACACGATCGTGGCCGCAGGCGGCACCCTGACTGGATCGGGCAATGTCCGTGGCAGCTTGGTGCTGGGAGGCGGTGTGGTGACACCTGGTGATGCGGGTGGAACTGGGTTTGACACGCTGTTTGTGGGCGATGGCACCACGGGCGACCTGATGGCGACCTCAGGCACGCTCCAGTTCTCCATCCTACAATCCATCTATCAGCAGGCCGACGTTCAATCGGGAGCCTATGACGTGAACAGCGCAAGCTATGCCTCGGACATCAACAGCAACTTCATGAGCAGCTTTGCAGGGCAGGCGGTGAACCCGACGGCGTTTGGCGAGGCTGGCTTTGAATACAACACACTGGTGTTTGGCGACGAGCACGATCACTTGGAGATCAGTGGGAACATCAATTGGGGTGTGGGCAGCACGGCCAAAGTGGAGGTGCTGTTTGACGCTGGTTATACAGCGGCCGTGGGTGACACATTCAACCTGATGGATTGGTTCGGAGTGGGCTCGGATGACTGGAGCGGGTTTGACGACGGAGCATCGTCTGGCTATCTGAGCAATGGGGGCAACTTTGGAAGCTTCATTCTGCCAGTGCTATCGGATCCGGATTGGTTCTGGGACACCCGCCTCTGGCAGACCAACGGGGTTCTGTTCATTGCAGCGCCCGAGCCAAGTCGCCTGATGCTCTTCGGTCTGAGCCTTGCCGCCCTTGCACTGCGCCGTCGGCGCAGCGCAGGCCGTGCGATGTGAATGGGCCATCCGAAGGTGCATTGACGGGGGGCCGCCCTGACCGCCAAAGATCTGGGCTCAGCCCAAGGACGCTGGAAACACACAAAACCTGGGTCCGCTCCAACTTGGGGCGGAGATGTGGGCTTCGTTTCCGGCACAGGGGGGCGGCTGGTCAATGTGCGGTTGTTGATCCCAGCCCGCGTCTGGTGTGGATGAACCGTGTGGCCTTGCGAGGCTTGCTCTTGCTCTAGCCGGGGATTTGCTTTAAAACGGCGAGCCGGATCTGAGTGTGACCGGGCGTACTTTCATGGTTTCGATTTCTATTCGGCAGCTCTTCAAGCGGTTCGGCAAGCAGACGGTGCTGGCGGGGATCGATCTGGACATTGCGGCAGGGGAGCTCTTTTTCCTCCTGGGTCCGAGCGGCTGTGGAAAGACGACGCTGCTGCGCCACATCGCGGGGTTCTACACTCCGAATGAGGGGTCGATTTACTTTGATGATCATGACGTGACCCGGTTGCCGGCGCACAAGCGAGGCACGGGCATGATGTTTCAAAGCTACGCTCTCTGGCCGCATCTGAATGTGGCGCAGAATGTGGCTTTCGGTCTGGAGGAGCGGAAGCGACCAAGGAAGGAGATTGAGCACCGGGTCACGGAGGCGCTGCATCTGGTCCAGCTCGATGGGCTCGGGGCACGGAAGATCCAGCAACTCTCGGGCGGGCAGCAGCAGCGGGTGGCGCTCGCTCGTGCCATGGTGATTCAACCGCGTGCGCTTTTGCTGGATGAGCCGCTGTCGAATTTGGATGCGAAGCTGCGGCTGGAGATGCGGGCGGAGATCAGGCGGCTGTGCAAGGAGCGAGGGTTGACGGGGATTTACGTGACCCATGATCGCGATGAAGCGCTTTCGATGGCTGACCGTCTGGCAATCATGGATGGGGGCAAGTTGGTGCAGATTGGCACACCGGAGGAGGTGTATCGATTTCCGGCCACGCGGATGGTGGCGGAGTTCATCGGCGAGTCGAATTTCATCGAGGGCACGGCCATGCGTGAGTCGAGCCGGGAGGGGTTTTATGATGTGGAAACGGTGTGTGGGATGGTACGCGGCCTGCCGAACGCCGCGGACTGGCATCCGGTGCCCGGTCAGCCTGTGTGGGTCTCGATTCGGCCTGAGTCGCTGACATTTTCTCATGTCTTGGATTCGCCGAATCGATTTTCCGGCCACCTCGTGGGCACGACGTATCTCGGGGCGACAGTGAATTATGAGCTGCAATTGGATGGTGGTCCATTGATCCAGGTCTGTGAGACCAACCCCTTGGGTGTGCGGCAGCCGTCGATGGAGAGTTTGCGTGCGATGGTGGCACCGGAGGATGTTCTTTTGATCCGGAAATGAGACGGCAAGATTCATCGCGGCAGCACCCCAGCCTCTTCAGGGGTGAGGGAATGCCGCGTGTGGCGTTGCTTGGAAAGAGGGAGGTGGCGGAATGAGTCGGGGTGGGTTTTGGAGACGGCTTGCTGCGTGGGCGTTCGCTTCAAAGAAGGAACTGGTGGTGGGCTTGGCGCTGGTGGCGACGCTGGCGGGGCCGTTTCTTTTGAGCTCAGAGAAGGGCGATGGTGCGAGCGCTGGGGATTACGACCGGCGTTTGGTAATCGTGAGTCCGCATCACGAGTCGATCCGGGAGGAGTTTGGCCGGGCGTTTGCGATTTTTTGGCAGGCGAAGACGGGCGAGCGTGTCTTTGTCGATTGGCGCGTGCCTGGGGGGACTTCGGAGATCGCGCGGCTGCTGAAGTCGGAGTATCTAGCGGCGTTTCAGCGCCATTGGATGGAGGTGCTGGGAGAGCCGTGGTCGCAGCGGGTGGCGTCTGGCGTGTTGGATTCGAAACTCAAGGAACCTGCCGAGGGGGAGGTGGCGATGGAGGAGCATCGGGCGAGGCGCGCTTTTTTGGAATCGGAGGTGGGGGTGGGGATCGACCTCGTATTTGGCGGCGGTGCCTACGATTTTGAGATTCAATCGGCAATTGGGATGCTCGTGTCTGGAGATGCGGACAAGGGCCTCGGGCTTGCAGGATTGATGAAGACTCATCCAGACTGGTTTTCCGACTCGGGCATTCCACTTTCGGTGGGGGGCGAGCCGTATCGCGACGCGACGGGGCGGTGGTGCGGGACCTGTCTTTCAAGTTTCGGCATCGTGTTCAATCGCGATGTGCTGAAGCGGTTGGGGATTGAGGATGAGCCGACGCAGTGGCGCGATCTGGCAGACCCGCGATTGTTTGGCCAGGTGGCTTTGGCGGATCCTGGCCGGAGTGGATCGGTGACGAAGGCTTTTGAAATGCTTCTTCAGCAGGAGATGGGGCGCTGGGTAGCCGCAATGATGGAAGCGCCGGGGAATGTGCCGGAAGATCGGCGTGAGTTTGAAGGGCTTCGCCGTGGCTGGGCGGAGGGCATGCGACTGATCCAGAAGATCAGCGCGAATGCCCGCTACTTCACGGACTCGTCGAGCAAAATCCCGCTGGAGGTGGCGCGCGGCGATGCGGCGGCGGGCATGTGCATCGACTTTTACGGGCGGACGGTTCAGGAGCAGTTTCGAGATGCGGATGGGCGTTCGCGTGTGGGCTTCGTGACGCCCGAAGGCGGAACCTCCATCGGCGCGGACTCTGTCGCGTTGTTGAGGGGCGCTCCCGACCCCGAGTTGGCCACCGCCTTCATGGAGTTTGTCCTCTCGGAGGGACAGAGGCTCTGGGACTTTCGCGTGGGCGAGCCGGGCGGCCCGACGAAGCACGCGCTGCGCCGCTTGCCGGTGCGGCGGGATTTTTACACGGATGAAAACCGGGCCCGAATGAGCGATGGCGACGAGCAGCCCTACGAATTGGCGGAGCGCTTCACGTATCACCCCGAGTGGACTGCAGGGGCCTTCAACGCGATCCGGTTCATCCTCCGGGTGATGTGCGTGGACACGCACGATGAACTGAAAGCGGCCTGGAAGGAAATGATGCAGCACGACTGCCCTCCGCGTGCGCTGGAGGCGTTCGAGGAGATGAACGCGGTCCGCTATGACACTGCCCTTGGCTCCATCGGGCGGGTTTTGCGAGAGCGGGACCGGGTGAAGGAGACCAGACTGGCCCGCCAATTGAGCGATGGATTCAGAAGCCAGTATGGACTGGTGCGGCGACTGTCGAAGACTGGGAGGTAGGGAGCCGGGAGGGCTGGATGCTGATCACTGATGGCTGGCTCGAAGCGGTGGAATGAAGTGGAGTGGCTGTCTGGAAGTCGGCCCGCCCGGGGTGCGAGCGGCGAATCGTTGCTGGCGCGGGTGGGGGCGAGCCCTTAGCTTTTCGAACTTATGGAAGTGCCGAATGCTCAATCTGAAGGGGCCGTTCATGCCCGAGTCTCACGCCGCTGGCGCGGGTTGGGTGCGATTCTGTTCCTGGGGTTTTACAGTCTGTACTTCGCCGCCCATGTGCGGCTCTCCGACACGGTGGTCTACTTGAAGGATGATGCGCTGTCGTCGGCTCGGACGTCGATGGTGTTTACGGATCTGATCACGGCTCGCTCCGACGAGCGAGGTTTGTCGGGATCTGCCCATCCACTGTTCACGCTCTTTCATCAGCCTGCGGCTCAGTTGGCGATTCTGGGTTGGGAGCGGTTGAGTCAGGGCACGAATTCCGCCCGGAAGCATGCGGTGGCGGTTTTGACGGCGGGCGCTGGAGCGCTCACGGTTCTATTACTTTATCAGACGCTTCTCTGGACGGGGGTGTCGATGGGCAGGTCCGTATTGGCTGCGGCGATTCAAGGGGGCTCGACGATGGCGGCGGTGTGGGCGGCGGTGCCGGAGGTGTGGGTGTTCTGTGGTTTGGGACTGATGGCGATGCTGTGGGCGGTGGCTCGTGGGCGCAGCGGGCGCTGGTGGGAACTGCCGCTGGCCGTCGTGTATGCGGTGGGGTGCTGGGCGTGGCTCGTGATCCCTGCGGTGTTTCTCCTGTTGATGGCGGAGTTTCGGGCGGGGAAGCTGTCGTCCTGGTTTGGCAGACTCTTTTCGGTATTGGGTTCGCTGGCGGTGATCGTGAGTGCCCTGCTGGCGTTGAACACACTGCAGCGCGTGCTCTATCCGAGGGTGATCAACGGATTTGAGGTGGCGGCTCTACAAGAAGAAATGGAGATCGTTTCTGCAGGTGTTCAACCGGAGGCTTGGAGTCGCGAGAGGGTACGGAGGCTGATCCAGTCGGCTGGCTTCACGGCGGTGGTGGCACCCGAGGCGGTGGTGAAGGAAAGGACGCCGGGAAAGGCCGGGCCGGTGCGAAGATCTGTGTCGTTTCAGGATGATCGCTGGCTACAGATGGACTTTCACCACGCGGTGTGGGGAGCTTGGGCGCTGCTCTTGGTGCTTGGGCTCGGAGGACTCCCAGTGATGGCTCGCCATGCACCAGGAATGGTATTGGCCCTTCTGGGCGTCGTGGCGTTTGTGGCGGCGTTCTTGCTTTTTTATCGGGTGGAGCTGGACCGATTTCTCTTTGGGAGTTTGGTGACGCCCATTCTTGTGGCGGTGGTCGGAATCGGGCTCGAGGGAGCGGTTCGGTTTTGGAGAGGTCTTGCTCTGCCGGTGGGCTTGCTGACACTGGTTTTTCTCGGGGCTCAGATGACTCGGAATTGGCAGTTGGTCTTGGAGTTGGATTCGATGCTGAAGTTGTAGGGCGTCGGGGCAAATGGGACGGGCTCAAGCCCGGTGCGTGCGACTTTTTTTGGGTAGGATTGACAGGACGAACTGGATTTGAGGATTGGGAAGCCGAAGCAGGGATGGGGAGAGAAATCAGGGGGCTGAATTGTGGTGAACGTTCAGGTTTTGTGATGGATGGAGGGGGTGGCCAGCGTTGGAGGAAAGGCTTGCTGGTTTTGGCCGGGTTGGCCTAGTCTTTTGAATTCTGCTTTTATGAAACTGATTCCGTGTCTCGCCCTGTTGTCTCTTCTGCCGTGTTCCGTTCGAGCGGAATGGAATCAATTTCGGGGGCCGAATGGATCGGGTGTGGGAGAAGCCAAGGGGCTTCCTGCGGAGATTGATGACAAGAGCACGCTTTGGAAGATCGAGCTGGGGGCGGGCTGGTCGTCTCCGGTGATTTGGGGAGACATGGTGGTGGTGACTGCCGAGACGGGCCCAGGCAAGCGGGCGGCGATCGCGCTCAATGCGGCGGACGGGTCCGAGCGCTGGCGCCATGAGGTGAGCTTCAGCGAGCACAAGCAGCACAAATTCAACAGCTTCGCTTCCTCGACCCCGTTCATCGATGATCAACGGATCTATGTGACGTGGACCAGTGGCAATGACGTTCAGGCAATGGCGTTGGACCACGGTGGGAAGGTGTTGTGGGAGCGAACAGGAATTGCGAACTACGTTCACGAGCACGGTTCGGGATCGTCCCCTGTGGTGGCCGATGGGGTGGTGCTGGTGCGTTCTGAATTCTTGCTGGAGAAGAACGGGAAGGCGCTCGCGACGGAGGAGCAGGCGGGGTGGGAGAACTGCTTCGTAGGTCTGGATGCGGCAACGGGTGAGACGAAGTGGAAGCACACGGTTCCGCACACGTTGAACTCGTATGGAACGGCCGTGGTTCGGGAGCTTCCTGGCGGGAAGAAGGAGTTCCTCATTGCCAACACCAGCAGCGGATTTTTGGGGGTGGATCCTGCGACGGGAGACTTCAACTGGCAGCACAATCCTGGATTCAGTCAGAGGTCCGTGGGTGTGCTCGCGTTGAAAGACAACCTTCTGTTTGGGTCGCTGGGATCGGGCGGGGGTGGCAAGGAGTCGGCCGTGTTGGAGTTGAGTGCGAGCGGATTAAAGGGGCCTGCAAAATACGAGATCAAGGATGGGCTTCCGTATGTTCCGTCGCCCTTGGTGGTGGGGGATCTCCTGTATCTCCTGAATGATGGGGGCCTGTTGAGCTGCGTGGAGTTCTCCACCGGCAAGGTGGTCTATGACAAAGAGCGGATGAAGGGCAAGCGCGGGAGCACGAAGTACTTCAGCAGCCCGGTGTATGCGGACGGGAAGATTTTTTGCGGATCTCAGACGGGTGAAGTCTTGACGGTGAAGGAAGGTCCAAAGTTTGAGATCTTGGGCGTCAGCACGCTGGACAGTCCGATCAACGCGACCCCGGCAGTCGGGAACAACAAGCTATTCATCCGGACGGAGAAGATGCTTTGGTGCGTGGGCGGCGAAGGTGCGGTGGTTCCCTGAGGCAAGGCCGGTGGGGCAGGGCACGAAAAAGGGACGCCTTTTGGGGCGTCCCATGGAAAGTGAGTGCGGAGCTTGAAGGACCAGAGACTATCGGACTTTGTCTAGATTGGCGATGAGTTGATCGAGCATTTTCTGAGTCTCGATCGTGTCGGGGTGGTCATCGCCGAGAGCGTTTGTTCGGATCGCGAGAACCTTTTTGTAGGCTGCGACACCTTCATCGTAGCGTTTCACGACGAGCAGTGTTTTGGCGAGGTTGAGGTAGATGGGGAGCAGACGCCCGTCTTGTGGGCCATAGGCCTTTTCTCCATAGTGGACGGCTTTTTTGAAGAGCTCGATGCCACGCTCCCGGTTGTTCTGGTTGAACTCGATCAGGGCCAGTCGATCTGAGAGGATGGTCTGCGTCTTGAACGTGTCCTTGGTCTTCGGAGCGGAGTCGAGTTGGACAAGGAGGTCTTGATAGTAGGCGGGTCTTTCCGCTGCGGACATGAGATTGCCGTGCTGGAGGCAGGCATTGAAATAGGTCGGGCTGTGCTGGCCGAGAGCCTCACGCAGGAATTGGGTGCGTTTCTCGGCGTAGAGGAGGGCGTCCTTGGTGCGGCCAAAAAAGGAGGCGATATCGGCGAGCATCCAATAGCACGTGCCCACCAAGGCTTGATCGACACCTTTGCGGCCTTTGCCAAACTCGAGGGCCTCTAGGTAGGCGCTTTGGGCTCCGATGCGGTCTTTCCTTCCCATCATGGCAAAGGCGATGTTCATGCGGGCTTCGAACTCATTTTGGGCATAGTCAGGGCCGGCTTTCTGAAATGTGGCGGTGGCATCCCGGGCAATGCGTTCGGCGCGAGTGGTGTCTCCCTTGTTCAGGACAATCAGTTCCGCGAGAAGGACTGACACCTTGGCTGCCTCGATGCTGTCTTTGCCATTGAGGGTCTGGCGAAGAGGAAGGAGTTTTTCATAAACTCCGAGCGCGGTTTGGTGGTTTCCGTCCTCCATGAAGAGCTTGCCGGCATTTTCAAGGAGTTGGGCGCAGGTTTCATCGGTCGCGGTCTCGGCGGTGGCGCGTTCGTTGTAGGCGTTGATCCAAGTAACCTGAGCGCTCTGGCGGTCACCGGCAGCCAGTGCTTCCTCACCGATACGAAGAGCGTCCTCAGTGGGGCCCGCGGCGACTCCGAGGGCTCCGAGAAAATTCAAGGAAAGGAGAGTGACGATGCGTTTGAGCATAAAGACGTTCTGCCGCAAAATGAAGGATTCTGCAAGACTCTGACCGCTACACGGACTGAATGTTCGTTTTCAGGTGATTGGTGAATGTCACCCGGAGTGCAGGAGCGGTGACGGTTTGGCCGAATCGCGGTGAGACCACATTCTCCAGGAGATCCATCTTGGCCGGATCGTTGCTGGCCAGGTGGATGCTGAATTCGGACCCGTTCTGCAGGCGCAGCGTGAAGCTGTGATCCCCCGCCGGTGTGACAATCACTTGTGGAGGGAATTGCCAAGTGACTTGATGCGCGATTTTGCAGGAGATGTCGTCGACGATCTCAATGCCGTCGCCAGACTGTCGAAGGGTTCGTTTGACGAAGGGGCTGTTGCCAGAGGCAAAGCGGAGGACGCATGCTTGATCGTCGGTGATGTCCATGCATGGAACGGGGTGCTGCTCAGACCAGAGAAAGGGGCCGAGTCGACGGGGTGTTTCGCGTCCGGTGGTGGGCCAAGGTCCGTTGTGGGCTGGTCCGTCGGCCAGTTGGCTGCGGATCTCGGGGCCGGAAAAGTAGGCACCGGTGCCGGGATCGATGATCAGAGGTTGATCCTGATGCCAAATGGAGATGTGGAGGGCGTCGAGGTGTCCATGGGCAGCGATCTTTCCCAGGCCGAGGGGAGATCCGTCGGCGCGAAGCATCCAGCCATTCGTGCGGAGGACTGCATGTCCTGTGTCTGGAAAGTGAGCCCAGGCAGCGGAGTTTGTGTCCCTTCGGGCAATTGGAGAGTCTTTCAGCCAGAAGGCGATGGAGTGGCCTCCGGGATCGCTCAGAAGCCAGGAACGCCACTCGGAGGCGGCATTGGTGCGTGAGGCGAAGAAGGGTGTGATGATGGCGTCGTCGGAGTCGCCATAGTCCCAGCCTTCTGCAGAGGGTGATACGGCAACGAAGAAGCGTGCGGCAGCGCGGAGTCGAGGAAGCACCGCCACGGCGAGGTCTCCGGCCGCGTGGGCAGCCTGCCACGCGAGTTCCCAGGCGAAGAGGTGGTAGTGAAGGGCCTGTTCGTGATTCCCTCCGTCGGGGGCGAACTGGCGGAGGATCTGCTCTTCGAGCAGTTGCCATGCGCGCTCTCCGCAGCAACCCAACCGCGTGAGGCTGGGCCAGCGAGAGGAGGCGATGACGACGCCCGCAAGCTCGCCAATGAGGTGATTGTTGGCGGAGGAGCCAAAACTCCGATGGCGCCACGCCCACCAAGCGTGAACTGGAACGATCCGTTGCGCGAGGATGTCTTGCTGCGCCGTGAGTTCTGGATCTTCACAGGCGCGGATGATCGCATCGATCCAACAGAAATTGATGAGCCGGATGCTGACTTCGAGGGCGCTGGTCCATTGCAGGCCGAGGGCGGGTGGGTTGTGTTCGCACCAGTCTGCGAGCCATTGCTGGACGATGCGGGCGTCGTCCGGTTGTTCATTCAACCATGCGTTTTGGGCGAGCCGAACGAGTTCGCTCCAGCGATTGATCTCCCAGCAGCAACGGGCGTCGGCCCCATCCTTGAGAGAGCGGTGGTCGAGCTTTGCGGACTCGATGTCACAGGGGACGGGCGCATCATGCAGGAAGTCATGGTTCCATCGGGGCGGGGTGCCCACGTTGGCGTTTTTCCAACCGAAAAGCTTCCAATCTCCGTCGCGTATCCGTGAGGCATCGACGGCGATCGCGTCTCGAAGGGTGATCGGTGCAGCCTCTCGCTTGTCGAGCTTGGGTGGAGCGAGTGGGCAGGGTGGGGAGAGTTGAAAGGAGTCGATTTCGGCGAGTGCCGTTGGGGTGTTCCACTTGCGGGTTTTTTCCATCACTCGGCCCGCGATCTCAGCGGGTTCCATGGCGCGGAGGCGATGGAGATACCAGAAAAATTTGGCAGTGGTCATGGCGGGGTTGCGGTTGGGGTCAGATGAGCGAGACGGGCGCGTTGTGTTGGATGGACTCCAACAAAGCGAAGGTCGCGAGCGTTGAGGTTCGGGCTTCAAGATAGGGGAGCGGGTCGGTCTGGGTGCCCTTCAAGAATTGAGTCCAAGCGTGCATCTCTTCGGCGTGGCCCTTGGATGTGAAGGTGAGCTTTTTCGTTCGGCCTTTCTGATGGAGGCGAAGCGTTTGGAAATTCTCCCCTTCAGCGACGAGACCGGGGGCGAAGAGACGGAACTGCTCTTTGGGAAAGCTGGGGTCGCCCGCGGCGGTGTAGATGAGTTGGAAGGTCGAGCCGTCAGAGAACTCAATTTGAGCGGCGATGGAATCAGGGAATGATTTGGAACCACGTGACGGTGTGGTGGTTTGGGCGGTGACGCGGGTGGGTTTGGAACCAAGCACGGCGCAGGCAAAGTCGATGAAGTGGCAGGCTTCGCCCAGAATGCGGCCACCGCTTTCCTCGAGATTGGCGTACCAATGATCGGGGGCAAGGGGGCCGGCATTGACGTGGAATGCGAGGGATTTGGGGCCTTGAATGGATTTGAGGGCGCGGATGACTTCGACTGTAGCGGGTGCGAAGCGGCGGTTGAATCCGACCATGACGGAGCCTCTGGATTCACCAACGGCTGTGTCGATCTGAATGAGTTCTTCGCGCGTGAGGCAGAGCGGTTTCTCGACGAAGATGTGCTGGTGGTGCTTGAGAGCGCTGAGAATGAGCGGCGCGTGGAGGTGATGACGGGTGGCGATGAGGACGGCTTCGTTCGGATCGCCGAAGGCAGCATTGGGATCGGTGTCGGCTCGTTCGAAGCCAAACTTTTCACGGACATGGCGGGCGCTGAGGCCGGTGGCATTGATGATGGCCCCAAAGGCAATCTGGCCTTTGAGATGCGGGAGAAGCATGGTGCGTGCGAAATTGCCGGCACCGAGAACGTGGAGAACGGGTACTTTGGCGGGTGGCACAGGCATGATGCCTGTGGCTTGTGGGGCGAGCATTTTGCTCGCATCGGACTCTCCGAGCAGAATGCTCGGATCACCTGACTCCGGCAGGATGCCCGAGCTACTCGTCTCCGGCAGGATGCCTGAGCTACTTTCGAGGACGACGCCGATGTCGGTATTGCCGGGCTGCAGGAGCTGGTCGTAAACGGCAAGGGCGTCGATGAAGGGGGCGCGGCGGGTGGTGACGGGGCGGAGGTCGAGGGCGCCGCTTTGCATGAGGTGGAGGCAGGCGTCGAAGTTCCGGTTTTCGGTCCAGCGGACGTGGCCGATGGGGTAGTCGATACCGCCAAATTCGTAGCTAGGATCGTACCGACCGGGGCCGTAGCTGCGCGAGTAGCGGACTTGGATGTCCTTCATGTAGGCCTCCTTCCACTCAAGCTGGGCGTCGAAGATGCCGACGATGACCAGCGTTCCTCGATCACGAAGGGAGGCAACGACTTCGCGGGTGATCTCGGAGGAGTGGCCACCGATGCAGAGGAGGACTGCGTCGACACCGTGGCCGTCGGTCCAATTGTCGACTGCTTGCGAAATGGAGATCTGGCCGGAGTGGATGGTGCGTTCGGCTCCCATCTGGGTGGCGATGCGGAGGCGTTCGTCAGAGAGATCGGCGGCGATGACGCGAACGCCGGAGGCGCGGAGAATCGACGTGGCGAGCTGACCTACAAGGCCCTGCCCGATGACGAGTACGCGCTCCCCGAGTTTGGCGTCGGCTTGCCGGACGCCCTGCATAGAGATGGCGGCGAGGGTCGTGTAGGCGGCTTGCCAAGGTTCGACACCATCGGGCACGGGTGCAGCGAGGAGGTCCGGGACGGCGATGAACTCGGCATGGTGGGCGCATTCGGCACCACCGCAGGCGACGAGATCGCCGACGCGGATCCGGGTGTTGAGGGGATCGACTTTCTCAACGATGCCAGCAGCGCTGTAGCCGAGGGGAGACGGAGATTCGAGACGATTGCGGACTTTTTCGAGGGCGGCGCGCCAACCAAGGGTTTTGGCCGTGGCGAGGACCTTGCGGACCTGATCGGGTCGGGCGCGGGCTTTTTGAAGCAGGTTCATGCGCGCTTGCTCCACCTTCATCTTCTCGGTACCAGGACTGATGACGGTGGCAAGCGTGCGAACGAGGATGCCGCCGGGAGGAATGGCGGGGAGCGGGACGTCCTGGAGTTCGAGCCGACCGTCTTGGTACTGGGCGAGTTGCTTCATGTGTTTGAGGTGCCTATCATCGTGAGAATGAGCGGGGAGTGTGTCAGGGCACCAGATCGGTGATGAGCCAGCGGTGTTTCCCAGCGCTTGTTTTTTCGATCGCGCTCACGGATTGAAGCGATAGAGAGAAGTCGTCGCCGAGTTTCCGGTTTAGCGCGTCTCGGATGGAGTCGACTCGGCTGGAGTGCCAGTTGGGACCGGGTTGATAGCGGAAGGCGATGCGGCCTTTGGCGGTCTGGTGGAATTGCACGGCGAGAAGACCGTCGAAGACATCGTCGTGCATGTTGATCGCAGTGAGCGAAACTTGGCGACCGGTGCTGCTGAGGAGGAACTCGTAGTCGCGACCGATGACTTTCTCGATTTCGATGCCGGGGAGTTCGGCTTCGCGATGGATCGCGAGTTTAACCAAGTCTCCGGTGCGGTAGCGCACGAGGGGCATGACGTGATTGTGAAAGGAGGTGCCGATGACTTCACGGAATCCGTCGGCATCGGGTTCGCCAAACTCGACGAATCCGTAGGCGGGCCAGAAGTAGAGGTGGTTGGACGTGCGACCTTGGGCCGCGAGGACGACACGCTCGCTGTGGCCATACCAGTGGAGGATGCGGGCCTCGAAAGCCGCTTCAAGGAAGGCTTGATCTTCAGGGCTGAGTTTCTCCGATCCGCAGAGGATCGAGGTGAGAGGGAAGTCGAGTCGGAGTCCCGTTTGTGCAAGGCCTCGTGCGAGCATGAGGGCGGCACTCGGGTAGGCGTGGAGATGCTCGGGACGGAAGCGATTGAGCGCGGCCACGTAGTCAGGCAGGCGGTCGAGGGTGAGATGGTAACTGGAGAGGATGAGCCAGTTCCGCGTGGCGTCGAACGTGTCGATCCGGCCATCTCTGCGACTGCTGGTGACGCCACCCCGAATGACGGCGGTGCGATGACCCGGCATCCAGCCCCGGCGTTTCCACTGAGCTTCGAGGTAGGCTTGTTCTTTGGGACGACTGACACCCTTGTGGAGATCGAACCCAACCGGGACACCGGTCGAACCACCGGTGGTGATGGGAAGACGAAGGGAGGCGGACAGGTTTGGATTGTTGAGGTCGCGGCGGTGGGTGAGGAGATCCGACTTGGTCAGGAGAGGATACTCCGAGAGTTGATCGAGTGACTCAAATTGCTCAGGATCCACTCCGGCGTCGGCGAATTGTCTGCGATACCACGGCGCTTGGTTGGCGGCTTGGAGCGTCTCCCGGAGAGCTTGGGTCTGATAGCGCTGGATCTCCTCGGTCGACCAAGATTCGGAATCCGAGGCTTCACGATGGAAATCGGCAAAAGCGGAGCCGTAGCGCAGGGACGTCGGTAGAGCGCGGTACGCGCGACCGGCGATGGACTTGACCGGCTGGGGGGCGGCTTCGTAGAGCCGGAGCAGCGGATAGAGGTTGTCTTCGAGAGACATGGGAGGACGGGCAATTCGTTGGCCCGTTTCAGCGGTTACCGGCGTCGGCGACGCAGGCCCCAGAGACAGGCAACTCCGGCGAGCAGGGCCCCTGAGGGCTCAGGGACGGCGCTCAGAGAGCCGATGATGAGGGCATCTTGCCAGTTGGCGGGCGTTCCCTCGTCTTCAGTGACGTTGATGAGGTAGTAGTCATGCGTCGCTACGTAGGTGTCGAAAAAAGCGGCGGAGTCCTTTGATTCGATATCGGAGAGAATGGTGTTCCAGAGCGACGCACGGGCGGTCTGCGCAGCGAGCGTGGCACCCTCCGCTGCCCAGTCGTTGGCATTGAAATCCGTCATGTCGGTGAAGTCCGTCTTGATGGTTTTGCCATAGAGCTCGGCTCCGAAGTGTTGGATGGTTCGGAACGGATCGAAGAACGGATCGGACTCGGTGTCCGGGTTCGCATTTCCAAGGATTTGCTCTTCAAAGCGGCCCGATGCTCCGGCAAGGGTGTTCCATGGGAGGTAGGTATCCAAGACGTACTGGTAGACGGCCATTTGCTTCACCACCGATGTGGCGATGTAGCTTGGATTGGAGAGGAAGAAGGTCTCACGAGCAGTATTTTGGCGATACCAACCGTCCACAAGCGTTGTGGCATTTCCCGTGAAGGACTGGCCAACATTGGCCCCAGGGCTCCCGTTTGGCTCAATGCACATCCACCAGTAGTTGGCGCCATTGATCTCGTAGGCTCCGGAATTGGTCGTCTCACGGATGCCTGTCACGGTCACTGACGCGGCATGCGAGGCCGTGACGGTGATCACCAGGAGAAGGGTCCAGAGGGTTAAAATCTTCATGTCTTATGAAATTAACCATAAATTTCATAATTAAGCAATGAAGAAGATTCGCTTTCCGATAGCATTCATCCAGAATGATTCCTGGAGTCTCCATTCGGAACGGCCTCCTCTGAGATTGACCCTACAACGTCGGCGAGCCAAGCCTGTGGAAGGCAATGCAGCATTCGACGGACTTTTTTCACTGCCGCTCAGGGGGTGCATCCAACTCCACGCCGCCCACCCAGCCGAAGTGTGGCTTGAAGGCGAAGTGGTCGGTCGGGGAGAAATCCTTGAGGGCTCTGTTCCAGCGGGGATCGCTGGAGGTGATGTGGATCTCATTGCGGGAGAAGGCGGCGATGGATTTTCGGGTGATGGCGAAGGCTCCGCGCAGCATCCGGATCTTTTGCCAATCGAAGCCCATGAGCTGTGCGCAGGTGGCATCGACGGCGAGAGGGTTTTGTCCGGCGATGATGAGGCCGCAAGGTTTGGGGTCGGGGGCCATGGGGCCGTTGCCTTCACCCGCGATGATGCCGTCGACGACAGCGAGGTAGTGGATGGGCTTCTGACGTGGCTGACCTGCGCCGTCGAAATGGAAGAGGCACTTGTTGAGGTCCATGACCATGCGCCAGCAGGTGTCGTTGCCATGCCAATTGCCGGAGCGGACGATCTTTTGAGTGTCGCCAAAAACAACCCGGCCCACTTTTTTGAGCGGAACGAAGAGGCGGCTGAGAAAGCTTTTGCCAAAGAGGCGGCGCTTGATGCTGCCCATCAGGGAGTGTTCGAGCCGTGCCTTGGCGGTGTCGGCGGGAAATTGGTCGCCCCCCTGTTTGGGCGTGCCCTCGGTGTGATGCGGGAGCCAGTTTTTGTTGGCGTTGATGCCGACGAGGTTTTTGAGCGCGCAGGTGAGTCCGACCTTTTTGTGGCACTTGAGCTTGGGGATGTTGATGAGGACATCTGCATCCATGGGCGTGCGGCAGAGCATGTACTCGTGCGTTTCCTCCTGATGGCGCTCGTTGGTCTCGGCCATGTCGTAGGAGGCTCCATAGAGACGGCCGAGGCCGTGGAACTGGACGAACTCGCTGTCGGAATTCAGGCGGACGTGGGTGGAGCCGGCGGGATCCCCGGGAAGTTCGGTTTTGCTGACGGTGACGCCATCGACGGCGTGCCACTCTTCCGGGCGAAGGTCGAGCAAATGGATCTGAACACCGGGCCAGCGGTCGCGGCATCGGGCGATCAATTTGTCGAGTTGGCAGTATTCGCGGAGGGTGGCGAAGGACGAGTCGGTTTGGGGTGCGTCACAAATAACGACGGAGCCGCGGCCTTGGAGGCGCTGGGCGGCCCAGTGGGTGACGGCTTCGATGACGGCGGGATGCGTGACGACGTGCTCCCATTGATGGGGGCCGGGATGGCGCTCGTCGTGTTCTTTGACCCAGTTGGGCTTGAGGACAATGCGATTGCCGGGGACGATGAATTTCTCGGGCAGATCGAGGGCATCGAGCGCATCATTCACCCTCCGCTGGACGGACTGAGCGTCAGCGTAGGACGGGTCGCCATGCCAGACGGCGACATTGGGTGAGGTGGGGGACATGACTTAGATCTTGTCAGCTCGAATGAGATAGCTGCCGTAGAGAGCCAACAAGGGAAATCGCTCGCCGAAATTCCGAGTGGCTTTGCCAGAGCCACGAAGGACGACTTTGTTGAATCCATGCATCAGGAGGCGGGTGATGAGGGTCTTGGGGTGGTGCTGAGTCAGATGGCTGATGCCGTAGACGGTGCGGCCACCGAAGCGGTTGAGCCAGCAGGTTGGATGCGGGGTGGTCATGAGGAGGCGACCCCCGATCTTGAGAACGCGCTGGAACTCGCAGAGGGTCGCATCGACGTCGGCCGGATAGAGGTGCTCGAGAAACTCGCCTGCGACGATGACGTCGAAGGTGAGATCGTCGGCGGGAATCTTCGTGGAGAGACCAAGGATGTGGTTTTCGTAGGCTGGGGGAAGGTCCGCGAGCCGGGATTCCACGCAGTCGAGTCCGCTGAGCGCAATGTCGGGGCGAAGCTCCTTGAGCCGGACTCCGCCGCGGCCGTCGGAGCACCCGACGTCGAGCACGGACCGGGCGGTCGAGGGGAAGTGGCGGGAGAACTGGGCGTAGCGCTCCACCGTGAAGGGGTCGGTCGTGGCGCCTTCCTGCTTCAGATTCTGCGTCTCGTAGGTCTCGCGTTGGGGCATGAGCGGTGGGCGTGCGTGTGATGATCAGCCGAAGGCCCAAATCCAACGGCTAGTGGCGGTGGTCATGGTCATGATCATGATCGTGGCCATGCGAATGGCTGTGACCCTGCTCGTGATCGTGGGAATGTGAGTGCGAGTGGCTGTGATCATGCGTGTGCCCGTGGTCATGATCGTGGCTATGTTCGTGGTCTTGGTCGGCGCGGGCGGCGGCCTCGGCTTGGCTGTAGATCTCGTGCAGGGGCACGCCCGCAGCCTTGGCGAGGGCGCGACAGTCTTTGTATTCCGGGGCGTAGCGCCGACCGCCACCGGGAAGATGCGCGACTTTGACGTGGACGACGCCGTGCTGGGTGTGGACGTGGATGGTGTGGCGCTGGAGGAGGCTGCGTTGGAGGTTTTGTTCGCGGACGCCGAGGGTGGATGACTCCTCGAGGAGGATCGTGCGCAAGGCACTGGCGGAAGCGGGTTTTCCTAGAACGCCGAGGATCACTCCAGGGCGGTTCTTTTTCATCTGTGCGGATGTCAGGGTGACATCGAGAGCCCCGGCCTCGAAGAGGCGTTCCATGATGTGCTCGTAGTGCTCTGGGTTTTGGTCGTCGATGTTGGCTTCGAGCAGGGTGACGGTATCGAGGTTGAACGAGGCGGCATCCGACTCGCCGATGAAAATGCGGATGAGGTTGGGGATCTGGAGATCGCGGGAGCCTGCTCCGTAGCCAATGTCCTCAAGGCGCATGGCGGGGAGGTCGCCAAATTCTTTGCAGAGGTGGCGGATCAGCGCGGCACCTGTCGGAGTGACGAGTTCAGCGGCCATGGGGGAGCCGGTGATGGGGAGACCTTTGAGAATGGCGGCGGCGGCGGGTGCGGGCAGGGGGATGGATCCGTGGGCACCCTGAACGAAGCCACGACCGAGCGGCAAGGGGCTGCTGATGAAGCGCTGGATGCCAAGGGCTTCGACACCAATCATGGCGCCGGTGATGTCGATGATGGCATCTTCACCTCCCACCTCGTGGAGGTGGACTTCTTCGATGGGCATGTTGTGGATTCGCGCTTCTTCGGCGGCGATGATGCGGACCACTGCAATGGCGTGGGTCTTGATTGAATCGCTCAAGGTGCTGTCGCGGATGACGCGTTCAATCTCGGGCAGGGGGCGGGCGTGAGGCTGCGCCCCGACGATGACCTCGACCTTGGTGGCGGCGAAGCCGTTTTTGTCGACCTTCTGGCTTTGGAGTTCCCAGTTGGCGATGGGGAGTTTGGCGAGCTCGGAGCGAAGGTGATCGGGGTCCAATCCGGCATCGATGAGGGCGCCTAGGATCATGTCGCCACTGGCTCCGGCGATGCAGTCGAAATAGAGGGTTTTCATGGGTGTCTAGAGGCGGCGGAGGTAAAAACTATAGCCGAGGTCGGCTTGGGGAAAGTCGGGGAGAATGCTGGCGAGGGTGGAGTAGACGAGCGCGGAGTCGCGGTGCACGAGGTGGACGGGGAGAATGATCTCGAAGGCGGTGTTGAAGGTGAGGAAGGCGGCAAGCATGTCCTGCTCATTCCAAAACCACTTTTGTTCGGTGTAGAATTCTTTGGGCCAGGGGTAGGGGAGTACAATGTCGTGGATGTGGAGCAGGGTGCCTGAAGGTAGACCCGGGTAGATCTCGCGCATCAGGTGCCAGACGTCGCTGCCGTGTTTGTGGACGTGACTGGAATCGACGAAGAGAACCGTGTTCGTGCCGAGTCGGGCGAGGAGATCGTCCTTCGGCATCGATTGAATGGGCTGATGAATCTGTTCGAGCTTTGTGTGCTCCGGATGAAGGGCGTCGTCTCGGAGGCGCGGGTGGGGATCGATGCTGAGGAGGGTGGCGGGTGGAGCTCCATCCGCGGCGTTCATCTCAAGGGCGGCGATGGCGATGCGGGTGGAGACGCCCTGGCCTATCTCCACGACGGTGGCGGGCTTGAGTTCCCGAAGGAGCGAGTACCAGGAGAGTGCGTCGGCACCCCGAAAAAAATAGTTCGTTGGGTCGTAGCCGAATTTGGCGGCGGCAGATTCAAATTCGGGGGCGTAGGATTGGAGGCGCTGGGCATGGGCGGTTTCGAAGCGGGCGATCGACAGGTTGTGACCGGGGATGGAGCGAGGTGTGCCGTCGTAGGTGGCTTCGAGATCGCGGAGGTTGGGGATCGGTTCGTAGAAATGATCGCCGGTGATGTGAAGCCCCAGACGCTCGAAAAGTCCAAAGAGAAAACGCCGAGCGAGGTGACGAGGAAGAGCGTTGGGCTCGTTGCGGATTTTGAACCAGTGGTCGCGGAGGGACATGGGCTGAGAGAAGGGAGACCGTTCGACATTGAGGCAATCAGACGGGGAGTTCGGGCCTTTGTCGTTTGGGTAGGGGTCGGTTTGGTGCGTGGAGCTCTTGGCTGTTTCCTTGAAACGGCTAAACACCGGCGCTCTTCACGATGCGGTGGGCTGCGATGGCGGCGCCGAAGCCATTGTCGATGTTGACGACGGTGAGGCCGGACGCACAGGAGTTGAGCATGGTCAGAAGGGCGCTAATGCCGTGGAGGCTGGCTCCGTAGCCGATGCTGGTGGGGACGGCGATGACGGGTTGGGCGACGAGGCCGCCAATGACGCTGGGAAGAGCGCCCTCCATGCCTGCGACGACGATGATGACTGCGGCGCGTCGGAGATGGTCCAGCTTGGCCAGGAGTCGATGGAGACCGGCGACACCGACATCGCGGAGGTCATCGACATTGTGGCCGAGAAATCGAAGGGTGCCGGAGACCTCCGACGCGATGGGTTCGTCGGAACTTCCGGCGCTGATGACGGCGATCGGGCGGGAGTTGGAAAACTGGGGAAGGGCACCCGTACAAAGGAGGCGGGAGGTGGGATCGTAGGTGGCGTTGAGGAGGGCTGGAAGGATCTCGGCGGCAGCTTCCGGGGTGACACGGGTCGCGAGGGCGGCGCCGTGGGCTTCGTGGAGGCGCAGGAGGATCGTGCGAATCTGATCAGGCGTTTTGCCCTGGCCGAAAACAACCTCGGGGAAACCCTGCCGAAGCTCGCGGTGAAGATCGACAAGGGCTCCAGCAGATTCCTGGAAGGGAAGGTTGCGGAGGGCGTTCGTCGCGTCATCGGGGGAGAGCACGCCGGTGGCGACGCGGTTCAGCAGTTCACGGAGAGCGTCAGCGTTCATGATTGGGCGAGCGCAGGATTCCTCGCGGCGAGGGTTTCGTTGAGGCTGCCATGGCGAAGGCCGGCGAGATCCAGCGTGACGTAGAGGTAGCCGATTTCGCGGAGCGCTTGGACGATCTCCTTTCGCAGCGTGAGGGCGCTTTGGAGTTCGTCGTCGGGGACTTCGATTCGAGCGATGGCTTCGTGGTGTCGGACTCGGAGTTCACGGAAGCCGAGTCCCCTGAGAGCGGCTTCGGCTGACTCAATCTTTTGGAGGACCTTGGGCGTGACTTCGGTGCCGTAGGGGACGCGGGAGGCAAGGCAGGCGGCGGCGGGCTTGTCCCAGGTGGGAAGTTGAAGGAGGCGGGAGGCTTCGCGGACGTCGGCTTTGCTGAATCCGCAATCGTGAAGCGGGCTGAGGATGCCGTGCTGTCGGGCGGCAGCGCGGCCGGGCCGGACATCGAGAGTGTCATCGGTGTTCATGCCATCGATGACGTGGCTGATGCCGCGCTGATCCGCAAGAGCGCGGAGGGTACCATAGACATGGGTCTTGCAGTGGAAGCAGCGGTCAGGGGCGTTGGCGCGGTAGTCGGGGTCGTCCGTCTCTGCGGTGCGAAGGGTCTCGATTTGTGCGCCGATTTTCTTGGCGAGCCCGAGGGCATCGTCGAGTTCGCTCTTTGGCAGGCTGGGCGAAACAGCGAGGATGGCCGTGGCCTTGTTTTCAAGGGTTTGATGGGCCACGGCGAGCAGAAGGGTGCTGTCCACGCCACCCGAGTACGCGACGAGCACTTGCTTCATCTGGACGAGAGAATCCCGGAGCTTTTGGAGCTTGGAGGCGATGTCGTTCATGGATCGGTGGGCGGCATGAAGTCTTTTTGAAAACGGGGGACGATGTCGCGGATGATGCCCTCGATCATGTCTCGGGTTTCGCGGTCACTGCGCGGTCGTTGCCCAGACTCGGCGGGAGAGAAGTCATCGGTGACCCAGGCCATGACGGAGGCGTAGGCCCATCGGTGGTTGACGTTGCGCAAGACGCTGTCCGTGGTGCTGAGCCAAACCCGCTGAAAATGGCTGGGAGTGGTGCGGTCCGTGCCGACGAACCAATAGTAGTAATGCGCACGCAGACGGCGGGTGGTGCCGTCCTTGGTTGGGACAGGGCGTTCGATGGTGAGATCTTGGACAAGGAGAGAATGATCTGCTTCGATGTCGACAGAGACAGTGGTGCTGTCTATGAGCGACCAGCCTTGACCTTGGAGACAGACTTCGGGGCGGTGGATGCTGCTGCGCTCCGCTCCCGCAAGGACGAGTGTGACGTGCGCGATGTCTCGGCGTCCCGGTCCTGCGGCGCCGGTGCGATAGATCATTTTGGCGATGCCCGTGTCGGAAGGGAGGACGGTTTTCTCCACTTCGTCCGGTTCTTCGCGGTAGCCAAGGAAACGGCCAGCCGTGGGCGGAAGCTCCAAAACAATGCCTGCCTCGTGACCGCTGCGCACAGGCGGAGACAGGCGGCAGGCCAAAAGCGTGCCGCCGATCATGCTGGCGAGGGTGAGGGTGCGAAGGAACATGGATTGGTTGTGGGGCGTCTTCTTTGCGAAGGATCAACAGGATGAGGGGCTTTCGGGATTCCTCTGGGTGTCAGCTGGGGTGAGGCGGTTGACGAGGGTGGAAATGGCTTGCAGGCCGGTGAGGGCGACGATGAACACGGCGATACCCGAGACGAAGTGGAAGGTGGAGACTTCCTGATCTTGATCGCCGACGGCGAAGTCTTGGCCGAATGCGGCTGAGGCAGCCAGGAGAATAAGGATGCGCACCATGTTTGCGATGACGGCGAGTGGGATGGTGGTTGCGAAGAGGATGAGTTGGCGACCGACGGTGGGTTGGCGGAAGTGGCTGAACAGTGCACCAACCAGCATGAGGGCGAAGAGCGATCGCATGCCACTGCAGGGGCCATCGACCTGAAGCCGAAAGAGATCTCCGACGGCACGGGACTCCGACGCTGCGGAGATGAGGGCGGTGCCATCGCGAAGGGTGGGGATGTGGAGGAGATTGAGTGTTTGAGAGACGCCTTCGAGAACCACGAGGCGCAGTTGGAAAGCCAGAGAGTCTTCGAGAAAAACGAGCGGCCAGGAGAAGCCCAAGATGAGCCAGGGAAAGAGGATTGTTTTGAATGGTTGGTATCCGTAAAGCCAGAGTGTGGCTCCAGCGATGAGTAGCTGGACGCTGATAAATCCGAAGTAGTAGTTGTTGGCTTTGAATCCGGCAAAGTAGGCGAGCATCGCGACGGCAATGATGACGAGTCCAATGACGGAAGGGCGGGTTGGAAGTTCAGCGAGGGTATCCCGTCGCTGCCAGACGAGGAAAGCGGCGATGAGAGGTGCGAGAGCTCCGTGTTGCCAGGTGGGGTCACTCCAGCGGGTGAGGAGAGATTGAAGCAGCGTGACCCGGAACTGGCCGTAGCCTGCAGCATAGGGCTGAATGGCGATGAGCAAGAGCAGACTGACGGCCAGAATGAGCCAAGGGATGTGTGAGCGAAGGGCCATTTGGCTGGTGGAAATCAGGATTGCCGGACGGGGGCGACTTCCTGATAGATCTGCGTGAGTTGGGTTGCGTATTGATTCCAACTGAAGCGGCGGGTGTTTGCGTGGCCTTTTAGGATGAGTTCGTCCCGCAGGGCCGGAGTGGTGAGGACCCGCTGAAGCAGGGAAGCGAGGTCGGCGGGATCGGTTGGGTTGTGGTAGAGGGCGCCGTTTCCTCCGATCTCTCTCATGCAGGAGGCGTCGGCGAGAACGCAGGGGAGACCGCAGGCTTGAGCTTCGAGCGTGGGTCGACCGAAGCCCTCGTAGAGACTGGCGAAACTAAGGGCATGCGCTTGCCGGCAGGCGGAGGCGACTTGCACAGGAGACTGATGACTGAGATCGATGACGGCCTCGTTGAGGTCAAGCTCATCCATGAGAGGCTGATGGTCGCTGTCGTGAAGCCTGGCGCCGATCTTGACGAGACGGGCGTCGAGGCGGTGATCACGGTTGAGGATGCTCAGCGCGCGAAGAACGGTGGGGAGATTCTTGCGCCGGATGTTGGACCCGATGTTGAGGATGACGGGGTGCTTCGCGCGGAGGCGGGCGATTTCAGGGACGAGTGCAGCGTCGTCAGCGGAAGGAACGTCCGAAAATACATGGGTGTCGATACCGCCGTGGAGGGCGATGACGCGCTCCTCGGGGATTTGGAGGTGGTGACAGACTTCACGTGCGAGGTTCTCGCTCACGGTGACGATTCGGTCCGCCCGTCGCATGGTGGCGGCGCGGCGTTTCCACCGCCAGAGGGTGAGGCCGCTGAGGTCGGGGGTGACGAAATGATGGAGGTCGTTGCAATTGATGATGCAGGGCTGGTGGGCGCGGCAGAGGTGACCGTAGCTATGGTCGCTGACGTGAAGGACTGTCGGGCCGCGATGCTGTGACGCAAGAGATCGGATTTGGATGGGGAGGGCCACATCGCGCAGGAGGCGCCGAATCATCGGGATGTGAGCTCCGATTTCGGGAACGGTGACCACGGTCAAGGGTGGGGGAGACGGCTGGGCGATGAGCGCATCCAGAATGTTCTCCTGCTGGAGGTCGATGCTCACCCACTTTTCTGCCTTTAGGACGGGGGCGAAGAGAATGTGAGGCTGGGGCATCACAGGGAAAACTCGTGGTGCATCCAGCGAGTGATCGCAGCGGCGCGTTGATGGGCGGAGAATCGTTCGCCTGCGGCTCGACTGGCTTGGCTCATGGACCGACGCAGTTCGGGGTTTTCACATAGCGTCTTCATGGTTTGCGCGAAGGTTTCAGTGTTCTCCGGATCGATTGCGGAACCGGTGGTGCCTTCCTCGACGAGGGCTTCACACGCTCCAGCGTGGATGCTGACGAGAAGTGGGAGTCCGAGGCAGGCGGCTTCGTGCACCACGGCGGCGTACGTGTCTTGACGGGTGGGAAGTACAAAAGCGTCGGCTGAAGCGATGGTCTGCATGAGGGCGTCGCCTTGCAGGAAGCCGGGGAACTCGACGCAGTCGTCAAGCTGAAGCTGAGTCACGAGTGATCGGCCCCAGCCTCCGGGATCGCTTCCGACAAATCGGATTCGAAATGCCGTGTCGGTGAGCTGTCGAAGTCTGGAAGCAGCTTTGAGCAAGAGGTCCGTGCCTTTGCGGGCGATCAGTTTTCCGACGACAACAAAAGTGATAGGGGCTGAATCGAAATCTAATCGTGCTGGTGGGCTGAAGTGACGACTATCGACGGCATGAAACGCATCGACGACAGGTCGCCGCTCCCCGCTCAGGGAATTGCGCGCCGCAGGGGCGTTGGCGATGATGCCATCGACAAGATGTCCCCAGAGAAAATGCCAGACGCGGACGGCGGCGGAGAAAAAACGCGCGTTGCTTTGACCCACTTCGGTCGATTCAACGACGGGAATGCGGTGTCGTTTGGCATACAGAAGACCGCCGAGGGTGAAGGGGCTGAATTCATGAATCCAGACAAGGTCGGGTTGGATCTTGTCCAGGATCGACCACATCTGACTCGAGGGGAAACGTCGCCCGAGAACGGGGCAGGATGAAATGGTGTGAATTGTCAGGTTTGACCCTTGCGGGGTGGTGGACCCGTCGTCGAAGTCCGAGGGTTCCCCGTCTGGCCAGAGGATGTGAAGAGAGCCTGCATCGATCTCCTGTGCAAATGCCTCCTGCAGATCGCGGAGGTAGGGGGCTCGTGCGCGCGTGACGATGGCAATGCAACTCATTGAGGGGGGGGCTGCAAGTGGGGTCGTCCGGATTTTCGAAGGCGAGGAACTGGCTCCCATCCCGGTAGGTGCGAGGGCAGCGTCGCGATGCGAGAAGCATCGACGGGTCCGGGGCGTGGGAGCGATGCATGACCAGAAGGTGGCGACTCTGACTCGGTGGTTTTTGCTTTTTGTGCCGCCTCGTTCTGTAAGCGACGGTCGACTTGAACCATCGCAATCACAATGCCGAACTCGATCCAGAGGATGGCGTTCACGGGGAATGTCATGAGGAGATTTCCACCGACGAGGGACACAAATACGGAACCGATGGCGACGGCGAGGCTGGTGCTGGCGACGAAGAGGCATTCGTGGTTGCGGATGGTAAACACGGATCGATGCATGCGCCCAGCGGCGACCGCAGTAATGACCAAGCCAAACACCAAAGGAACGAGACCAAATCGAAGGAGAGAGGCGCTGATGGGGTCGTGGTTGTAGAAATCGCCTGCCTCGGTGGCGGCCTCTCCCATTCCAAAGAGCGTGTAGGCGCTGGGGTTTCCGAGAACATTGGCAAAACCGAGGAGACGATCTCGATAGCTGTTGAGGTTGAGCATCTCCTCGAAGAACCGGTTTTGTCCGAAGGTCTCGATCAGGAATCGAGTCCAATTTTCGACCCGTGCGAGGAGCCAGCGGCTGGAGGTGACGAGCGTGACGAAGGTGATTCCCAGAATGCCGTAAAACAGCGTCGTAAACCCTCGCCGTTGGAAGACGAGTGCGCCAACAAGGGCGATTGGAATGAGCAGGATGCCCACCCGGACGGTCGAGGCCGCCCAAGCACCAAGAAACAGGGCGAAGAGAAAAAATCCAAGAATGGGATTCAACCCGGCTTTTGATTGGGGATGAAGGAACCGAATGCCCATGGCCAAACTCACGGCGGCAAGCGTGGCCGCGATGATCGAGAGAGAGGTGGGGGAGTTGAGGGTGGAGAATGCGCGGACTCGGTTGGCCTCAAGTTGCTTGATTTCGATGCTCAGTCCGGAACGGAGGTACTCGATCTCAAAAGGCTGGAAGCCGTAGACCTGCTGAAAAATCGCGTAGATGGCGACGGGGATGAAGATCCAGAAAATCATCCGCCACAGACGCGTTGCTGATTCAGCATCCCGAAAGAAGATCGGCAGGATGAAGATCATCAGGGTGTAGGAGGCTCCGTTTGCCACCGTTTGCATCGTCCCGCCGATACCCCCGCCCGAGAAGAATGACAGAGCTGCGGTGGCCACAAAAAAGCCCGCTGAGATCATCAAGCGAGTGAAGTCGCCAGAATTGACCTGAATGGCGCCGAAGACCATTCGGAGAAGGAGGCCTGCAGCGATGCCCACGACACTCACCGGGGCGATGCCGAGGACCCAAAAGAGATCTCCAAAGGCGACGTTGCCATCGAAGACCATCAAACGTTTCAAAAGGTCCAAATACGCACACTGCAGGAGGAAGAGCCCGAAAGACAGCCTCGGGGAAACGAGTCCCAGCAGGCCGCTTGCAATCAGGGCGTAGAAAAAGAAGCTGGCCAGCGCATTTCCTGGCGCCAACATCACCGAGGCAGCGACATACAGGGCCGTGAGCATAGCGCCCATGACCATCATCATGGTCGCAGGCGAAGCGTGCCCGGCGGTTAAATGTGATTTTCTTCCCATCTCTTTACGGCTTGCATCTGCTGATGCACGCGGTGGTCTGAGCCAAACGTTTTTTGTAGCCACTTGAGTGGTGCAACACAGCGGATCAAGGTGACTGCAATCAGGCGAAAGAGGGAGCTGATGTAGTTCAATACACCAACCAGTCCCCAATGTCGGGCTTTGAAAATGAGGCCACACCAAGCCAGTGAACCACCCTTGGGATGGAAACAGACCCGCCAAAGCTCGCGAATGGTCATGTCTCCCAGTAGCCAGGACATTCGGTTCTTGGACTGCCCATAAGAGCAATCGCAAATGGCATCTCCCACGATGATGATGGGAATCCCCAGTGCGGATGCGCGGAATCCATAGTCGGCATCTCCTGCAAAGTGAGGGAAGACCGAGTCGTCGATCCACCCGACCCTGCGGATGACGTCTGCCGGAAAGCAAACGCAGTTTCCGCAAATGGTTTCGCAGGTGAGCGTGGATCCTTCCGGGCACTCGAGAACCCGTGTGTGGCTGGGCGTTTTTTCCATGCCTCCGTAGTGAACGCTTCCCGTCTCACGGAGAATTCCGCTGGCGGTGGTGATGGCGTGCTCTCTGTGGCTGACTTCGAGCATCGCTTCAAGAGCGCCTGGCCTCGGAAGTCCGTCATCGTTGAGCCAAAAAACAAACTCCATGTGGTGGTCCAGAGCCCATCTCATCCCGGCATTGGTGGCACCACCCCACCATAGATTTCCGTCACCAGAAATAATGACGGTGTTTGGGAATTCAGCAGCCACCGCCTCCGACGTTCCATCGGAACTTGCGTCATCGACCAGAACGACCGTTGCCCAGCGATTCACTTCGAGATCGCGAAGGTGTTGCAGGCAACGGAGCGTGGTGTCCCGGCGATTGAAGCAGGGAATGATGAGGGCGGTTTTCATTCCACAGGGCCCTGTGACATGCGGGTCAATTCAAAGATTCCGCAGCCATAGTGACAGCCATAGTTTTGGTCGATCTGTCCGCTTTCGAGGGCTGCGTTCTCGTGGAGATCGCCGTTGTCATCCACGAAGGAGAAATGATCGACGTGGAAATCTCGTTCGACGAGATTGAGAAGATGCCGGACGGAAAAGACTCGGTGGGCGTTGAATTCGATGCGCTGGGGGCCGATGGGCGTGGAGAGAAAAAGTTTGCCGCCGGGGGTGACCATCTGGGTCAAATTGGCGAGGCCCTTTTCGTGTCCCTTCGGATCGATGGGATCACCGTAGCGTCCGAGGCCAAAGTGTTCGATCGTGTGCAGGCAGGAGAGGGAGTCGCAGATGCCATGCAACTCGATGGGCAGTTCGCTCATGAGGTCCCCTTGTCGAAAGGAAACGTTGGGGATGTGGCTGGTGAGTGGACGAATGTCGAGGATCTCGATTTCGCGGAATGCTGCGACGTGGGCGACAAAACCATCGATGCGCGACCCGACGTCGACGTGATGCTGTGGCTGTTGTTCGAAGATCCGGCGTGCCACGAGAAGGTCTTGGTGAAAGTAGTGGCCCTTGGCTGTGCCTCCCTGCCAGTAGCGATCTTCAAGGCAAGGATGGGGTTTTCCAAAAGGGAACTCGCGGTCGATGGTCAAGCGGCGCAAACGAAGGAAATCCCTGATGTAGGTTGGAAGGCCTCGCAAGGAGAGCGCTGTCTTCAGCGGATCGACTCCCAAGGTGCCGACGAGCGCGTGCACGTAGCGGAGCGCGACCTTGGTCCGGACGTTCATGGGCGATTCAATTGGACCGATGAACGGCCTTTCGACCTATGCATCGGGACGCGGTCGATGGAATGGACAATCCCCAAGGGGGAGCCGTTGGGTCAAGAGTCCTGGGTCCAATGACGATCCACAAGATCGCAAAGGATGTGCCCGGCAAGGATGTGACACTCTTGAGACCGGGCGGTGACTTCGCTTGGGATGACGACCGCGTGGTCGGAGAGATCCGCGCAAAGGTTGGCCGTGTCGCCGCGAGGTAGTCCGGTGAAAGCGACCGTGACGCAACCCAAATCCTTTGCCGTTTGCAGGCCTGCCACGATGTTCTTGCTGGTGCCGGAGGTGCTGATACCGATGACGACATCACCGGGACGTGCCAGAGCTTCGAGTTGGCGGGAGAACACACTTTCGAAGCCGTAGTCATTGCCACAAGCGGTGAGGACCGAGGTGTCGGTCGTCAGTGCGAGTCCGGCAAGCGCCTTGCGCTCGCGAAGGAACCGGATACTGAACTCTGCAGCAATGTGCTGGGCGTCGGCAGCGCTGCCGCCGTTGCCGAAGAGGAGGATCTTCCCTCCCTCTTCGAGGCACGCGATCATCCGCGATGCAATCTCTCCGAGCACGGGTGTCAGCGCCCCGAAGTCGCTCAAGACGCGTTGGTGTTCGTCAATGTGGGACTGAATGACGGATTGGAAGTCAGAACTCATGGTATCGTAGGTTAATCAGGAACACGGGCTTGTCGCTGGACTTTCAGACGTGGGCTTCCAGAGCAAACGGTGGGCGTCCCACCAGATCGGTCCCACCATCAAGAAGGTGGAAGCTACAACGCTCGCGGCGATGACGCCCGATGGACCAAATCGGTCAGCCCAGAGGATGGAGAGCCCAATGTTGACGGTCGCACTCACGGCACCACAGAGCATCTGAAGGTTCAAGCGACCATGGGCATTGAGCACGATGGAGCCCATTTGAAGCAGGCTGAAAACCACCACCCAAACTCCATGCCAAGCAATGACGGCGATGGATGGAACCGCTTCGGGATGACCGTCGACCCACCAAGCGATGAACGGCCCGGCGATGAAGATCAGAGGAAAGGCAATGCTGATGCCCAGGCTTAGGCTCATCCACGTGCCACGGATGAGTGCCCGTCGCATCCATGGAACGTCCCCACGTGCTTGTGCCTCCGTGAAAGCTGTCCAAATGAAGGGGGAGGCGAGGGCTTGGACCATCAGGGCCATGACAAAAAGTTTTTGGGCGTTGTTGAATGCCGTAACTTGGTCAGCTCCCAGACGCCAGGAGACAATCAAGACATCGCATTGCAAGGCGAATGCACCTGTGAGTTGAAGGATGAAGAACTTCCAGCCCTGGCTCCAGAGCTGCCGGACGACCTCGAATCGGATCAGGCGAAGTGTCGGCTTGAGGAAGGGCTTGTGCCACCCGAAAAGCCACGCTGAGGCTAGGATCCAAACTCCAACCGTGAGGCCGTGCATGCCGAGGATGAGGCCGGGCAAATCGAATCGAAAATGGATCGCCGTGAGTAGCCCGGCGAATCCCGTGAGGCTGCCGCAGAGGGTGACCATGCTGCCTTGAGCACCTTCTTGATAGGCGGCCAGCATTTTGGGCAACGCACTGAGGGGAAGGTTGGCGATGAACACAAGAAACGCACAGGTCAATGCGGTGGAAATCTCTGCCTGGCTCAGAGAGGGAGCGCCAAGAAGGGTCGGCCAATCGGCCATCTGAATGAGGGGAATACCGATCGCGGCGATGACGACCGCGACAGCACAGAGCATGAAGAACGCGGAGGAAGCGATGACGCCCGCCTGTTTTTTGTCATCGTGCGCGTAGGCATTTGAAAGGGCGTTCATCACACTGTAGCCCAGGCCCAGATCGGCGACGTTGAGCAGTGTGAGGAAGGTGGCCAATGTCAGCCAGATGCCGTTTTTCTCGATCCCCAGATAGCCAAGGGTGAGGGGGATGGCGATCCACGTCGTGATGGCGGAGACCCCCCGACCGGCGAGGGCGGTGAGCGTGGCTTGGATGATGCGCACCACACGCCGCTCGCCATCCCCACTAGGGGTGCGGCGGTTGGCTGTCAGGGCCAACCAATGACGGATGTGACCGAGAATCATGGGAACAGACAAGGAGGTGCCGTTCAAATCGATGACACAGGTTGGGCGGGTTGAAGGCGTCGAAGAGCCATCCAATCACTCGCGAGGCGCCAGGTGCAAAATGTGCTGAGAATCACCTGGAAGGCAGAGGGAAGAGCGTGCCGCGTGTGATTCGCCGGTTTCGCTACTCCATGGATCTCTGCAACTCATCCAGTGTGAGTCGTGCGGTGCCTAGCTTTCCAACGACGATGCCGCTGGCGTGATTGGCGATGTCGGCAGCGTCCTCAGCCGAAAGGCCAGTGGCGAGTGCCAACGTTAGGAAGGCAATGGCGGTGTCGCCCGCACCAGATACGTCGAAGACTTCTTGGGCACGGGTTGGAATGTGATGGGGCTTGATGCCCCGCTGGAAAAGGATCATGCCGAGTTCGCCCAGTGTGATTAGGACTTTCTGGACTTCCCAGAGTTCCAGCAGTCTTTCGCCGACCTGCAGAAGGTGCTCGTCTTCCAGGGGAGGAATCGACTTGTGGTGGTCTTGAAGGCCGGCGGCGGCAAATGCTTCCAACCGGTTGGGCTTCACCAAAGTGGCGCCTTTCCAACTCAACGGATTGTGGGGGGATGGATCCACTGTGGCCAATTTGCCTGCAGCTCGAGTCATCGCGAGTACTCGATCCACCATTGGCTGGGTGACGAACCCTTTGCCGTAGTCTTCAATGATCACCGCGTCGAGGTCAGGCAGGAGGGCTTCGATTCGGCTGGCGACTTCATCGACTTCGGCTTCGGTGAGTTTCTCCACGGACTCACGGTCCACTCGGACCACGTGCTGTTGCCGGGCGATGATGCGTGTCTTCGCGATCGTTGGAAGCTTTTCACTCTCCAACATCGGATCGGTGTTGACGCCTTCCGAATGAAGGATTCTGCGGAGGTCATCCGCTGCCTGATCCTTGCCCACGCGGCCCATGAGCAAGGCGTGCGGTGAAAAAGGCGAGAGGTTTCGGGCAACATTCGCAGCGCCACCGGGGAAGGAAGATTCTCGCGTGACCTCGACGATGGGCACCGGGGCTTCCGGTGAAATGCGGCGGACAGCACCCCAGATGAAGTGATCCAGCATCACGTCGCCAACCACCAGGATGCGCCGCTGCGCCATCGTTTGGAGGAACTGAGAGAAGTGATTGGGAACGCTCATTGAAGGGAAAGTCGCGTGGCTAGGCGTTGCGTCGAGCCCGGACGGCGGTGGCGAGTTCGTCGAGCATTGAGACGGTATCGTCCCAGGACACGCAGGCGTCGGTGATGCTTTGGCCGTATTGAAGCGGATCGCCGGGCTTGGCGTTTTGCCGCCCCTCGACGAGGTGGCTCTCGATCATGACACCGGAGATGCTTCGACTTCCAGCGGCGATCTGCTCGGCGAGCGCCTTGGCAACGTCGGGTTGGCGCTTGTAGTCCTTCAGACTGTTGCCGTGGCTGCAGTCCACCATCACAGTGGGAGGGAGGCCTCGGGCGGTGAGTTGATCGACGGCCATTTGAATGGAAGTCGCGTCGTAGTTGGTACCACTTTTGCCCCCACGGAGGATGATGTGGCAGGCGTGATTTCCCCGCGTTTGGACGATGGCCGCCACGCCGTCTTTTGTGACGGAGAGGAAGCTGTGGTTCCCCTGAGCCGCCTGAATCGCATCGAGAGCGATCTGGATGCCGCCGTCGGTGCCGTTCTTGAATCCGACGGGCATGGAGAGGCCGGAAGCAAGTTGGCGGTGGACCTGGCTCTCGGTCGTGCGCGCTCCGATGGCGCCCCAAGCGACCACGTCGGCGATGTACTGTGGCGTGATCACGTCGAGAAACTCGGTGCCGCTGGGGACCTGAAGTGCAGCGAGGTCGATCAGCAGTTTGCGCGCACCCCGGAGCCCGGTGTTGATGTCGTAGCTGTCGTCAAGATGAGGATCGTTGATGAAGCCTTTCCACCCCACCGTGGTCCGAGGCTTTTCAAAATAGACGCGCATCACGATCTCAAGATCCGCTTCGTACGTCGAGCGGGCGTCACGGATGAGGTGGCCATACTCCATGGCCGATTTCATGTCGTGGATGGAGCAGGGTCCTGCGACGACGAGAAGACGATCTGACTTCCCCGCAAGAATGGATTCCGCCTCGGCCCGGGTCTTGGCCACGAAGTCAGCTTTAGCCCCGTCGAGCGGGAGCTCGTGCATGAGCATGGCGGGTTGAATCAGGGGGAGGATCTCCGCCACGCGGAGGTCGTCTGTCGGATGGGACGTGGTCACTTCAGGGAATCTGGGAAAAATGGGTCGGCAGCATGGCTGCAACCGCTGTCAGTGCCAAGCACCGAATCCATCATTGATCGGATTGCGAGTGAATCGGGCAAAGCTGCCGCCCTTGGTCAGAAGGCCGACATGGCCTCCACCGCTCGGCAGACCCCGATCTGCTGAGAGCCGGGCCCATCGAGGGAGAGCGACCGGTCCGGCCCCGGATCGGCACGGAGGTGAGCGACCCATGGAAAATCTATCAATTACAGAAAATCTAGACTCTGGGGTGTTTGTTCGCAATCCTTAATTATCCTGAGTGTTTGAATAATAGAGTGTCATGGAATGGCCTTTTGGAGGCTTGACACTTGTTCGTTTGTCGGATGCAATGTTTTTGCGATGACTGAGCACTGGAAGTCCGTGTGTTGGTGTCTTTTCCTGACGGGAGTGCCCGTGCTGTCAGGGGGAGCGGCACCGCCTTTTGTCGATGGAGACCATGACGGCATTCCGGAATCGTGGGAAGTGGGCCACGGATTGAGCGATTCGAATCCAGCTGACGCGTTGCTTGACATCGATGGGGATTCGCTTTCCGCATTGCTCGAGTTTGGATTGGGAGGGAATCCCAATGTCCGCGAACCCAGTTTGCTGCCAGTTTTTGCCCTAGAGTCGACGGAGTTGGGGCAGACCTATGTGACGGTGACGTTCTCTCGGCGAAGAGGTTACGACCATTTGGTGATTCGGCCGGAATTTGCAGTGGATCTGGGGGTGACGGAGCTGTGGAGTTGGGAGGCCATGGAATTGTCCGCGTCCCCGACGGGGAGCGCGGATTTGGACCAGGTGACGTACCGGACCAAGCTGCCAGTCACAGGATCCAGCGCGGGGTTTGTGCGTGTGCGGCTGAGCGTGAGTGTTGCGACGCTGCTCAGCGGACTCGGATCGGAGGTAGAGGTGACCGGCGTGGGCGGTTCGCTGCACAGCACACCGGGATTTGTGGCTGGAATGGTAGGGCAGGCGGTGGATCTGACGCAGAGCGGTGATGCGGTGTCGTTTCCAGTGGCGGGAAATGTGGACTTGGGTGCCGGAGAATTGTCGTTTTGGTATCGGCCGGACTACGCCGCCGACGCGGAAACCACCGAGCGGGTTCTGTTTGCGGCGGGGACGTATCCCGGATCGCCGCACCTCGCCTTGGTCAAGACGGACCGGCTGACGCTGTCCCTGAACACGGGAACCGAGTCGGCATCGGTGGCGAGTCTGCCGAACGCGGCGCTTTGGCGCGCGGGTCAGTGGGTGCAGGTGCGCGCGGCGTGGGATTCCTTCGCCTCCGACAGCCTGCAGATCTTCATCAACGGCGTTCGCGTGGATCAGGGCGGCGCAGCAGGTGGATGGTTGTTTGATGGAGGCAATCTGCCCGGCACGCTGTTTCTCGGTGCGGCAGATGGCAGCGGGTCCCTGGGGGCGGGCGGGGCGTTTGACGAGCTGTGTGTGCGTTCAGTCCCGCAGATTTGGGAAGATACCAACACGCCGCCCTATCTGATTCCGGTGGAGGATCAATTTGCCGTTGAAGGCGCGGCCTTCAATCTCACGCCCTTGTTCGGGGATTTGAACCCCCTCGACAACCTCACATTTTCGTTGGACCCCGGTGCGCCTCCGGGGGCGGTGATTGATCCAGCCACCGGTGTTTTCAGCTACACACCCCAGATCGGTATGGGCAACCGGTTCTACGAGTTTGAGATTCGCGTGACGGACAACGGTGCTCCGGCGAACACTTTCTCCACGCCGGTCTATCTCGTGGTGGCGGGAAACACGGCACCGGTGCTCTCGAATCTGCTGCCAGCGACGCAGACCGCAACCCACAGTGATTCACCGTCGGTCGGTTTTCATTGGGAGGACATCGACGCGGATATTCAGTATGTCGAAATGACGGTACAAAGCCCGCTCGAGACGATGTCAGATCAGGCGCAGGCATCGGTCTTTTTGATCAAAGGTACGTCGGGTAACGCGATGGTTCCCCTTGATCCTTCGTCACTGCCATTTGGAAACACGGTCTACTCGTTCAAGCTGATGGACTCGCGGGGAAATGAAAGCGCGACTCTGAGCTCCACACTCACCGTCGCAGGCCCCCAGCCGCCCTCGCCGGGTGACGAACCGGTGATCCAGAGCATCGACTACGCGGCTTCACCGGTGCAGCGGCCGTTGGGGAATCTGGACGTGGCGTATCTGAACGTGACAATGACAATCTCTGATCCCAACGAGGATGCACGTCGGTTGCGGCTCTTGGTGGACCCTCCTGGCTCAGGCAATGACAAGACTGTGGATTTGACTTTGGAAGAACTCGGGGTGGATCCGTCGGGGCCATATCCGCTCACGGTCAACCTGCGCCCGGTCCAGTTGAAGAACAACTCACCCACGGGAAGCTATTTCGTTCAGGCGAGGGTGTTTGATGCGAACGGGAACGAGAGTGCTCTGGCTCAGACCACGATCAGTGTGGCGACCTTCAGCAGCGATCCCAACAAACAGGCATCGTCCTACATCTCCGGTGTCGAGGACATGAACTACAACAGTCTGTCGAGTGGGCGCTGGGGGGATGTGGTGACGCTTACGGGAGGTTTTCCGACCAGTGACGAGGGAAATCCAGCTTTCGAAGAGATCCGGATCGAGATCGGCGGAGAGGTCTGCGAGATCCTTCAGCGGAACAATCAAGAGGCTCAGGTGCGGATTCCGGTCGGTGCGCGCAGCGGTCCATTTTTGATGACGACCGAATTTGGATCCCAAGCGGTGTCGCCGGAAGTCTTCGACATCGCATCTGAGGTGCGGCTCGATCCACTCGAGGTGGGCGGAGCGGAAGATGAGGCGGGCGCTCCTTTGGCGAATGCGGCGGTTCGGATCGGACCGTCGGACACGTTTTCGTTTCGATGGGTGACGACGTCATTTGAGACTGACGCGGTGGACTGGCTGGTCAATGGCGTCGCTGGTGGAGACGCTCTGCTCGGCACGATCAGCAAGGCTGGTGTTTACACAGCACCGCCAGTCGTGACCACGGAGTTTCAGGCGGTGATTCGGGCGCAGCTGAAATCGGATCCAGGAGTGTTCGACTCGTTTGAGCTGACAGTCGCTTCAGGTGCAATTTCGCCCGGAACGGGTCTTGTCGTGGCGCAGGCGGGCGGTGAGATCGTTTCGGAAGACGGAGAGACTACCCTGCGGATTCCGGCGGGATCTTTGACATCGGACACGATGATTTCCGTTGAGCCATTGATGAGTGGGGAGCTCCCATCTCCGAGAGCGGGGCGGAGAAATCTTGGCGGCGTGCGTTTTGGCCCGGAGGGAACGATTTTTTCGACTCCAGCTTCAGCGACGATTCCCTTGACCTGCGTGAAACCGGCCGGGACGCTTTTGCCAGTGTTGACCTACGACAGCGGATCAGGGAGCTACATGGCGGAGGGGTCACAGGCGGTCGTATCAGAAGATGGCCGAAATGCTATTTTCCCGGTTTCGCACTTTTCGGACTATGTGCTGGATGACACAGAGCCTGCAGCAATGACGGGCGCTCCTTCGGTCAGTCTGATCGAGCCGTCCCTGATGCCTGAGGGTTCGACGACTCCGATTCGGATTACGGGAACCGGATTGGGAGAGGATCTGACCGTGACCATCCTGCAGGGCGGTGTTCCGGCGGGGAACTTGGCCGTGAGGGAATTTTTCTCCAAGGACACGTCGGCTGGGCTGACTTTGGTGGGGACCACCTTGCCAGGTTTGGCGGCGGGAGCGCTGTCCAACTACGTGATCCGCTTCACAAGAGCGGGTGAGCCACCCGCTGACGTCTCTTTTTCGGTCGTGGGACTGGAGGAGTTTGTGGTGGAAAGTGGAACGACAACGCTGACAAATCCGCCTGCAAAACTGGTTTCAGAGATGCGGATCGGACCGGGCGGAACCGTGATCTTGGAGTCTGGCAAATTGGACATCACGGCCACGGGTCCAATCCGGATCGACGGAAGCATCGTCGCCCGGGGTTTTGACGGAGCAACTGGGTCTGGGAGGCATGGAGGAACCGGGGCCGACCACGGGGGGAGCGGCGGAATGGGGATTGGACGTGCACCGATTCGCGAATTTGGAGTCACGATCAGCGACGAAGTGGGGGACGGGAATTTCGGGCGGGATGGCAATGCGGTGTACCTCTTTGGTGGGGTGCCTGGTGGACGTGGAGGAGATCCCGGCCTCGGGCTGGAGTTCAACATCCAAGGCCTCATTTCAGACATCAGCGCTTGCATCCTAATCCCGGAACCGTTGACGAAAGCAGCGGCGTGCAAAAACGCGATTAGCTCCACAATCAATTTTGGACGGACAATTTCGGACCTCTCCCAGGGGGTGCAGACAGGATTTCGTGGCTACGGTGCTGCGATCACTTCGGAGTCACCTCTCGACGGTTTGGGAGGTGGCGGTGGTGGCGGCTCGGGGTGCGTGCAGATTCCCATCTCCTTCAAAGCCGTGGCTGTGAACTTTGTATAGCCCGGTGGCGG
>CAXBNA010000023.1:0-38895 GCA_963976915.1 uncultured Verrucomicrobiales bacterium | reverse complement strand
CCGCTCGCTCCTGTCGTGATCGCGGGCATCACCTCCTCATCCGCATCCAATCCGCTACCACCGATCTTCCCGTCCGCCCCTGGGCTAAACAACCTCACCACCGCTCCAGCCACTCCGGGCTCACCTGCATCCTTGAGCCCGTTGCAGTTCAGATCCTCCCACACCGCATTCCCCAGGCAAAGGCGCGCCGCAGGTCCTGGCACCCGCTGAAACACCATCGCATCTTCCTGCCCGTTGCCATTGTTGCCGTAAATCCCAAAGACCTCCCCGTCTCCCGACATCCCGTTGCCTCCGTTGTAGATCCGCCAGTCACCGTAGCTCGCATCCTGTGCCAAATGACCGTCGTCAATGAGCAGCTGCGCAATCGTCGTGTACTCGCTTCCCAGCGTCTCCCACATCACCGCACGACTTCCCTCCACGCCCGTCGTGTAGATCGTTCCCAGCACCCGGCCCGTGTCACTCAGCGCTCCCACGATCCCGCCCAAATCATCCTGCGGCAACACCAGCGCCAAATTCGTCTGCACGCTGGTATTCAAATCATAGACCAAAGGTCGGGGCTGCCCACCCACCTTCTCCGCCGTTCCCACATAGCGACCACTCGGGCTCACCGCACCGCCTTTGATCCCGCCTGAAAAACTCTTCACCACCGTCGCATAGCCCGTGCCCGGACTCCCCGTGCGCACCTGCCCCACTCCGTTGCTGGCCACCACCAACAGCACACCGCCATCATCTGATGCATCGATCACTTCACGCACACCGGCTATCGATGTCCATGTCCCGGTGCCCAAATCCCAAAAGCCACCCTCGCTGGCGGCCCCGCCTGCAGGCCCGTCCGAGTCCACCGCACCAAACGCATAGCCTCCGTCGCCCGTAATCGCGTTCGGCATCGCCGAGAAGCTCGCATTGCCGTCATACGGCGTGGTCAGACGGGTCGTCGTTCCCGTGGCCCAGTCGTAGTGCCAGCCAAGCATCTTCACCTTGCCGCCTGCGGACCACGTTTCGTGCCCCACCGCATCGCCTGAGTCGCTCACGTCATTGCCCATCGCAAAGGGATGCGTTCCGTCCGCCAGAGGGACGTCGCGGAACTCCGCCGTCAACGTGTTCATCACGAACCCACGGATCGGGGTGCCGAAGCGAATCCCCGTGACCCAGCGACCCTCTGCCGACATCCCCATGATGCAGCTCGCCTCGTTGTAACCCTCTCCTCCAAGCACATCCACACCCATCCGCGTCACCATCCACTCAGGCCCCAGCGTCTGCCCCAACGGCGTCGGACAATCCACCGGACTTTGGCCATGTGCGAGGGCGGAAAAAGTCAGCAAAAAGGCTACCTTCGCGGCGATAGCCCCCAGTCCTTCTGCAATCGCAGAAGGTCGCACGAAATGAGGCTCAACCTCCCCCGACGGGTGAGAATTGGACCTCTTTTCGGACCGACAATGGGAGCCGACAGACATCAATGGGATAAGATTTCACCCCAAAATTAGATCGTTTATCCATAATTACAATAATTTTCACTCCATTTGTTAAGATCCGTAAACAAAAGTCATTCGGCCCTACCATTTGCCGCCCATTGGCCTGCTAGATCTCCTCTTCCCTCGCAATGCGGCCCATCAAGCTGCGCCTACTCTGTGCGCGCAGCCACCAAATTCTCGATACATCACACAAGAGACTTCCAGCCCCTTCAATGGCCGCGTATCCGATGCGTTTAAGCGGGGGTAGCCCACAAAAGGCCCGCCGTTCAATCGAACTTACTGAACAATCGTCACGCGGGTGCCTGAGGGCACCTCGCTGAACAGAGTCTCGGCCATCGAGTAGGGAAGACGAATGCACCCATGCGAGGCAGGTGAACCTGGATTGGGGATTCGTCCCGAATGCATTCCCACCCCATAGTTGGTCAAGCGCATCCAATACGGCATTTTGGCACCCACAAATTTCCCACCTGGAGGAATCCGGGAGACGCCCGCCTTTGCGTCGCTGTTCACAACATTGCCGTTCCGATCCACAATAACGCCGTAGAGATTGGAGCGTTTGTCCGCGATCTTCTCCTTGATCACAAAGGAACCCTTGGGGGTCGGGTGGCTGCTCTTGCCCGTCGCGACATAAGTCCATCCAACCTGCTGGCCGTTTTTAAACACGTAGGCCTTTTGATCGCTCAAATCGATCGTGATGGCGGAGACAGGCCCCGGAGTTGTGACACCCGAATAGACATAAAGTGGCGATTGCGAAGCATCGGCAGGCTGGACATAAATTGCCCTTCGGACCACCGCCTGCTTCGAGGAGAGCAAAGGCCAATTCACATTCGAAAGGGAGCAGGATGACATCGTCATCATCACTCCGACTGCCAAGCTAAGCGTTGCAAATTTCATGATCGAAACAGCATCGTAACCGTCTTCGGTGGATTGCAAACGCATCCCGACCTAACCCATCACTTTTTTCACTTCGAATGCATGGAAATTATGAAAAAAACGACTCCATAAAGCACAACAACTTGACCATTTAGGTCTCCTTACTTTTGAAAGTAGATCTTCAGGTTCTTTGTTTTCCGACCACAGGCCACGACATCCCTCTTCCCGTCCCCGTTCAGGTCACACGTCGCGAGGTCTTCGCACGCCATTCGGTTGTCATCCAAGGACGCCGCCTGCCAGCCCGATCCATCCTCTTTGGTGGTCCACCAAATCTTCACACCGACGCGGTCGCTAAGTTTCTTGGACCCCCTCCAGCCCACCACGATTTGCCGATTGCTCAGATCCAGAAGATCCCGGCTCGCCAAAGCATGCCCCTCGACAAGCGTGTCATCCAGCACCTGGCGAACCCACTCACCATTCTTGGGGCCATTCACCGGAGGAGAATACACCACCAATTGATTGCCATGCATGGGCTCAATCGTCACCACATAGGGTCGTCCGCCTCCATAGGCACCGGCACGCACTTCACCCGCTCCGAGCAGCGTCTCGGAGTCCACGGGGTGCTTCGAAATCCAGCGCTCCCGCCATCCTTTGTCCGAGGGTGCCAGTTCGACGATTCCCTCCCTTCCAGCAATCAACAGGGTCTCGGATTCTCCCTCTGGGCTGGGAACGACATCAAAGTTATGGGTCATGTGCATGCCCGAGTGGACAAGAGAGCTTTTCCACTCGGACCTCGGGTCTTCCGGCACCGCATAGGCCAGCACCTGGACGGGGGCTCCCACCCCTTGGACGTTGCCCCGGCCATGGAGTGGTAAAACCACCAGTTCACAGCGATCCGTAGCCGTCCGCACCCACTTCATCCGATGCGTCGTCGGTTCATGCCCAGTCACTCTCACAGGTTCCCAAAGCCGAGTCCGGTCCTCTGGTGCAATCAGATAAAAAATCCCCCCGCTCATCTCCGTGTCCGAAGTCTCCCCCGGATTCCACTGCGCTCCCACCGCGATCTCCGCTTTGCCGTCGCCATCGATGTCCCGGGCAGCCACGCACACATGATCCCGGTCCGTCAGCTTGCCGATGATCTGATGCTTCTCCCAACTGGGGTTCTGATACCAAACCACTTCGTTTTGATCCACCAGGACGAGGTCCTTCGCTCCATCGCCATCGACATCGGCCAGAGCCACCCCGTAGCCAATCCCCAACTCGGAATCGATCTCCCGCTCCTCAAACAAGGGCTTCACCTCGGCAACAAGCAGAGGTGCAACGACAAACAGACTCAGGATTCCAAAAATGGGCGCACGCATGCGCCGAGCATTTCAGAAACGACCATGCCTCGCAACTCCAACCTGCCCCCGTTATCAGGGAGGTGTTGGAATCGACAGCCTCACCCGCATGAAGCGAGGATTGCCCGGCGAGAACGGCGTGCTGTCCTTGACCGTGACAAGCCAGTGGTCGCCTCGATCATCCGCCGTGACATTCGCCCCACCGAAAGCATCCGTGCTTCGCCACACCGTCGACCAAACGCCCGTCAGCTGTCCGTGCGCCTCGACCTCATAAAGTAGCGTCGGCGAATACTTCCTCATGCGGAAGACGATGCAGCCTGTATTCCCGCCCGCATCTGAAACCGATTCCGCCATCGGCAGCTTGTCCCGGTCGTTTGCGGTTGGCGAACCCAGGAAAGCGAAGTCCTCGAGAAGCGTCAGGCCGTCCATTTCGATGTCGTCCTCCACACCGTCCTCTCCGGGGGGCACGCCAAGGTCTTGCGCCCATGTGCCCAATGTTGTGTTCACGGTGACGTTGAAAGTTTGCTGCGTGCTCTGTCCATCCAGATCCGTCGCCGTCACTGTGATCGTCGCGCTTCCCTCTCCGACAGGCGTCAGTTCCAAATCGGTTCCGTTCACCGCCACAGTCACCACGGCGGTGTCATCACTCGATGCGCTGTGACTCAAAACGGCAACCGGCACCACACTGGTCATGGTCACCACATGGGCAGGATCATAGGCCGCCGGTGCTGGAGCGGCATCCACTGGCATTTCTCCAAAGGGTGAGCTGGCGTACTGAATGGGATCGCCCGCCTCATTCTCAACCGGAATGTCATAAACACCTCGCTCCAATGCGGCGATGGCATCGACCGTGGTCATGCCGTTTCCTGCGACCCTCCCAAACACGGCAAACCCGCCATTGGATGTGTCCAGATTGTTGAACGCCGACGGATTGTTGTTGGTGAGATTGACGAAAAACTGATTCGTGGCGCTATCCGGGTCAGCCCCCTTGGCGAAGGTGACCGTTCCCCGCTCATTGGTGATTCCGGGCTCATTGATCACCGGGTTCTGGGTATCGCGCAAAACCATGTTCGACGCCAGCGGACTGAATCCACCCCCTTGGATCACGAATCCAGGCACCGAGCGGTGAAAGATCGTCCCATCGTAGTCCCCGCGATTCACATACCCCATGAAGTTCGCCACCGTGAGCGGCGTCTCGGTCGCATAAAGCAGGATATCGATGATGCCCTTTGTCGTCGTCACCCTCACCGCACTTTGGCTGTCTGGATCGCTGAACTTGTCTCCAAGAGCCACGGTCGACAAAGCATCGCCCTGGTTAAAAACCAGATCGGCGAACGACGCTCCAGCCACGGGTGCTCCCGGTGGTTTCAGAATCCGCAGGGCCAGTTCATGCTCGCTTGTCCACCCGCTTGCAAACGTTGCCGTCATCGTGCTGAGAAAGAGTCCCGTCACGGTCGGCGTGCCACTCACAACCCCGGTCCCGGAATTGAAGGTGAGGCCCGCCGGTAGATTGGTCACATCCCAACTGGTTCGAGCCGACCCTGTCGTAGTCGCCACCTGATACGAGAAGGCCTGATTGAGCTTGATGGGTTTTGAGCCGGGACTTGTGATCCCATCGTTCGTTGCCGCACTCACCGTGTTGCTATCGGCCGAAAACTCCACTCTGGCTGAGGGATACGTGACATCCACGGCCGCAGTCACTATAAACTCACGCGACACCCCCGGCGTGAGCCCTGAGACAGTGAAGGTCGTCGCATCAGCAGGCGCATACCCGTGAAGGGAGAACTGCGCGGCTCCGGCTTCCTTGATCAGAATCGCATACCCATCCTCGATGATGGAGTTGTCATCCCAGCTCAGCGTGGTCTGCGTCTCAGTCGCTGAGCCAACGTCGGGCACCACGGCCAAGTTGGTCGGCGCTCCAAACGGCACCGTGACTTCAACGATGTTTGAAAAAGCAGACGGATTCTCCCCGGAGGAACCCACGGTTGCCCGAATCTGAAACTCCAAGATTCGACCCGGCAAAATCAGTTCGTCGACCAAGCTCGCCGTGTTGGCGGGCAAAACTCGATAAAGAGCGAACGAAGCCGCCCCTTTCTCCCGCACATACAATTCAAAGTCATCTTCGATACCCGAATTGTCCGCCCACGTAAGAGTGACGCGACCCTCACTCGGAGACGTTCCAACCAAGTTGGTCGGTGCTCCAAACGGTACCGTCACCTCGACCACATTTGAAAAAGCGGTCTTGTTCTGCGCCGAAGATCCGAGAGTGGCGCAGACTCGAAACTCAAGGACCCGACCCGGAAGAATCAGCTCGTTCGTAATGGCCGTAGTGTCTGCGGCATAGAAATCCCATGTCCCAAAAGTGGCGGCTCCCTTCTCGCGCACCTGCACTTCGTAGTTCCCCTCGATGGCAGAATGGTCCACCCACGTCAGGTTGACCAGCCCTTCACTCGGAGAGGAGCCCACAAGATTGGTCGGCGCAAGAAACGGCACCACCACTTCCACAATGTTGGAAAAGGCAGACTGCACCTCGGCTTGGGAACCACGCGTCGCCCTCACCCGAAACTCCACCGTCTTCCCAGGCAAAATCACCTCGTTCGTGATGCCCGTGGTGTTTGCGGCATAGTAGTCCCAAACCTCAAAAGTCGTGGTTCCCTTTTCCCGAAACTGCACCTCGTAGTTCCCCTCGATGCCTGAATTGTCCGTCCACGTCAGATTGACCATCCCTTCGCTTGGTGACGACCCACTCAAGTTGGTCGGGGGATTTAAAACGGTGGCTCCAGTTCCCGTCGCGGTGTTCGAGAAAGTGGTGAACGCAATCGGCTCGTCATCAGCAACGTTGGTGTCCCGAATGTAAGCCCTTGCGCGAAACTCGTAATTGACGCCAGCCGTCAGAGGGCCCGATCCAATTTGATTGAAAAAGGGGTCATCCACGCGCCCCAAGAGGAGCCAGGTCGAACTTCCAACCTGGCGATATTGAATCTCATACCCCGACTCAACCGTCGAGACGTTGTTGAAGGCCAACAGATATGAAAGCTCCGTTCGAGTCGCCGTCAGGTTGGTGGGCGCGGCGAAGCTGTTCGTCGATACCGTCACCGTATTGGTGTAACTGCTAAAGTTCGTCGGATTGGCTGAGTCTATCTCATTCGCCCAATCCGCCGCCCTCACCCGGAAATCGTAGGACGTCCCGGGCTCAAGGATGGGCAGGAACATGTCGGTGATGGCCGTCCGTCCCGCGTAACCTCCAATGTTCGAACTGGATATGTTGAACGGAAGGGTCGTCGGAATCCACGTTCCACTGCTGGTCTTTTTGTAGTCGAGCTGGAAGTTCCGCTCGCTGTTGGAATTGTCTGAGAAGGAGAGCTGAAAGGTTCCATCGCCAGTCGGCACCACGCTCAAACCGGTCGGGGCTTGAAAATTGGGCGATTGCGCTCCAAACCACCCGTAGGAAACCACATTGTCGGAACTACTCTCCTCGAAAGATGTGCCATTCTTGTAGGCCTTGATGTACCACTGGGTAAAACTACTGCCGCTAAACGCATTGGAAGGAAACGTCAGGTCAAAGGAAAGCGGACCCGTCGAAGTCTTGATATTGCTGGGAACCGCCAGATTTTGGAGAATGCCGCTGGGTCCAGCGGAGTCGATCACATAGAGCAGGAATCCGTCTTCATCCGTCGAATTGTCAGTCCAGCTGAAGCGCCACTGCTGCTGCAATGAATTCCTCACCGTCATTGACACGCTCAACTGCGTTGGCACAGCGGGCGGTGCTGCCTCGGCTTGTGAGCCAAAGAGCAGAATCGAGCTTGCAGCGAAGGCACTCGAAATCCGTAAAATGCGCCCGGAGCGCGAAGCTAAGCAATGCATGGATGTCTGGTTGGGGGAACGGAAGATTAGCGGATCACCACCTGAACCGTCAATTCCGTTCCCAGTTGCAGACTCACTTTCTCATCCCGGCGTTGAATCTTTGATCCCAAGCCTCGGAAGTTCTGGTGGATCCAAATCTCCTTTTGCAAGGCATAGGCCCGCTAAACTTCCAGGAGAACCTTCTGCCGATGCTCTGGGTGATTCGGATTCAGGCTCTTCAGTTCCAACTCCAACCCTTTCGGGCTCATTCGCGCCACAACCCATCCGCTCGGGCGATCTTCCTTAAAGGTGTAGGCCACAGGCGGCAGATTCACAAGGTGGATGCCCGTCTTCTCATCCTTCGTGACGGACCAGTTGTGCGTGTGGCCGTAGAAGAGGGCAAACACCTTCTTGCGGTGCTTTGCCAGCACCTGGAAGAGCGGCTCCGTATCTTCAAGACCCGACACCTTGTTTCCCTGAATCTCGAATGGGCCCGGATTGTGATGCACCATCACCGCCGTGGGCTTGGCCGGAGCATTGCGAAGGGCCCGATCCAGCCACCCCAACTGCTCGTCTCCCAGCAGGCCCGACACCTGATTCACCACATTCAACGAGTCGAGCAGCACCCAGTTCATCCGGGCGCTCGACAGTACAGCCACGTGCTTGTTCTCCAGCGGCGGCTCGTCTTGAGGTCCCGACAACGCCGCCCGGAACTTTGTCCGATCATCGTGATTCCCCAGCGTCAAATGGACTTGTACCGCATGATCCCGCAGCGGCTGCAGAGCCTGCGCCAGCGCCAGATAGTCGCCCTCCTGCCCGTCCAGATACGCGCAATCCCCGTTGATCATCACGCCATACGGCTTCTGCCCCACTTTGAGGACCTGGGCCACGGTGCGCTTCAGGTTGGCCGCCATGTTCACGCCCTTCTTGCTCGTCGTGGAATCCGCCGCCAGATGCGTGTCCGACAGCAGCGCCCACACCTCGTCATTGGACGAAGGAGCCCCGGACACAGATCCGGAGAGCACACTGGCCGCCGCGCCTTGCATCCATCGGCGGCGATTGAGAGGAGGTAGAGAAAATGGCATGGCCTCTAAACGATGCGGAGCGTCAGATTTTACGTTCCAAAGTACCGGTCCCCCGCATCCCCCAATCCTGGCACGATGTAGGACTGGAGATTCAACCCCGCATCCACCGCCGCCGTCGTGATCGGCACCCCGGGATGCGCCTTCTGAAACGCCTCGATTCCCTGAGGACAGCTCACCACACAGACAAAGCGAATGCTCGTTGCCCCGGCCGCCTGCAATTGCCTCACGCCCTCCACCGCACTGCCACCCGTCGCCAACATCGGATCCAGCAGAAACACTTCCGCCTCCGCCATCCCGTCGGGAAACTTCGCGTAGTAGGAGTGCGCCTCGGCCGTCGTCTCATCCCTCGCCAGTCCGATGTGCGCCACACGAGCCTCGGGAACCATCGGGCGCACCGCGTCCAGCAATCCCAGCCCCGCCCGCAGAATTGGACAGAGCACGACGGGTTTCGCCAACCGCACCCCCTCCGTTTCCGCCAGCGGAGTCTTCACGGGCACCTCCTCAACGGGCAGGTCCCGGCTGGCTTCCAGAAAGAGCAGCTCCGCCAGCCGATTCAGATGCCAGGCAAAGCGCTCCGTCGGCGTCTCCGCATCACGCAAGGCGGTCAGGTGACGTTGAGCCAGGGGGTGGGAGACGATTTCGACAGGATTCACAGTCGCACCGTGGCAAAAAGCCTTGTCCGAGGCAAGTCCCGTGCGTCATACTTCCGCCCATGAGATCCCAGATCCTCTTTCTCCTCGGATGCGCCGCCATGACCTCCTGCACGGCTCCCAGCCCCTATGGCTCGCCTCCGACCGCTCAAGCCCAAGCCGCTCACGAGAGGGGCATCGCGGATCGCCAACGCCGAATGTCCGAGAACGAACTTGGAGCCCCCACCGCCCAAGTCATCCAGCAACGCTCCGTCAGCACGCCCTTTGGCAATCGCACCCACACCAGCAACACCCAGGTCTATGGCCAGGGCAATGTTCAGGTCTACGACGGCTACCCCGGCATGATTGGCGGTCAGACCGTCCGCGTCACCCGCGGACCTGATCCATCGGCCACCTATCCCCGGCAGGTGCCACCTCCGCCTTCGTCCACCCCGAAAATTGGCGCACCGGCGGTCAAACCCTGACCGTTAGATCGAGCTCGATCGATTCCTTCCCCTCACACCTCCTTGACATCGGGTTCCGGTGCCGAAGGGGTGGCGATCGCCTTCTTCGCCGCTCTCTTGTGACGGAGAAACTCGATCATGATCGGCAGCACGGAGACGAAGATGATCAGCAGCATGACCAGCTTCAGGTTGTTCTTGATGACAGGGATGCTTCCCAAAAAAAAGCCCGCCAGAGTGAACCCGATGACCCAGGCCACGCCACCGCCCACGCTGAACGCGAGTAACCGAGGGTAATGCATCTGTCCGAATCCCGCCGTGAAGGGAGCAAAGGTTCGGACGACGGGAACGAACCGCGCCAGCACGATGGACTTCCCGCCGTGCTTCTCGAAGAAAGCCTCTGTCTTTTTCAAATAGGCCTGCTTGAACCAACGCTGACGCACCACCCACGATCCGAGTCGGCGCCCAATCCAGTAGTTCAAGTTGTCCCCACTGATGGCCGCCGCGATCAAGAGCGGGATCACGATCTCCAACCGCACCAGTTCCTGAGCGGCCAGCGCCCCCACGGCGAACAGCAGTGAGTCACCAGGCAGGAACGGCGTCGCCACGAGCCCCGTCTCACAAAACACGATCAGGAACAGCAGGGCATAAATCAACGTCCCGTGCTCGTTGGCAAACGTGGCGAGGTACTTGTCCACGTGCAGGACACGATCGATCAATTGGGAAACCATAAGGGCGCGTACACTCCGCCCAAGCACCAACCCGGCAAACGAAACTCCCGCCTTCCGCCACTACCCTGGAAAGGGTCGCCCGCAATGACACGCCCGTCGCAGCCTACCCTCCATTACCCAACCAAGGGCAGCGTCCGTTTCTGCTGCGCACTCTGAAACGCCGTGTCCACGATCTGCTGGCCGATCCTCGAAATCTCGAGCGACAGCGGCCCGATCAAGTCCGTCCCGTTTTCCAGGTGATCGATGAAATGCTCAATCGGATTCCGATTCGGCGCGGCTAGAGGATCCGCCACCACCTCAAAACCCTCCGGCCTAGCCCGCGTCTGCACGCGAATCACCGGCTCGTAGTCGTAGCAGGAAATCGTCCCTTCACTTCCGACGATCACAAACCCGCACTTCGGCTGCGGTTGATGCGTCCATGGGTCCGAGAAGGTTCCCCACCTCGTCTCCGTCTTGCTCAATCCACTGGCGTACCGCAGCACCGCCACGGCATGCTCATCCACCTCCAAGCCTTCCGGCTCGTCCCATAGGCAACTCACCTCGACGGGCGCTCGACCGCCCATGTGCCAGGTGCCCAGCGTCGCGCCGTAGCCCATGTAGTCCAGGAGCGATCCCCCGCCCTGCGCCTTGCTGTAGAACCAACTCGCCGCCTTGTCGGCCGCGGTCGGCTCCTTCTCGATCTTGTCCGCCCCATGGTAGAGCGGCCCGCGATTCCCACCGTGATGATGAAACTCCCGCACCTCGCCGATCACGCCCTCTTGGATCAGCCGATGCGCCGTTTGCTGCGCCGCATCCCAGACCAGCGGCCAGTTCACCGCCAGCTCTTTGCCGTGGGGCTTCATCGCCGCCACCATCGCATCCGCTTCCGCCAGGCTCCCGGCAAAGGGCTTCTCCATCAGCACATGCGTGCCGAACGGCGCCACCTTCTCCACCCACTCTCCGTGGCAGGACGCCGCAGGGCACAGCACCACCAGATCCGGGTTCGTCTGCTCCAGACAAGCCCGATGATCCGTGAACACCTGCGCATCCGTCAGCCCAAAATTTTTCCGCGCACCCTCCATCCGCTCCGGCTGCCCGTCCGAGATCCCCACGATCTCTGCATTCGGATGCTCGAACGTCTGCCGCAGCAGATCGCCCATGTGAAAGTGATCAAAGTTGATCCCCGCAATGCGCCACTTTTTCATCTCTGTGTCTCCCACAGTTCGAGTCCGCTCAATGCGCCGCACCCGCGATGGAACCTGCTGCTTCCTTCGGCCCGCGCACAGGCGGCTTGAAGAAGAACGCCATCAGGATGATGCCCGCCAGAGCCATTCCGGTCGGCACGAGGAAAAGCTGCTGCCAGTCCGTGACACCCTCCTCCGTCAGGCTGTTTTGAATCGGGACGAAGAAGAAACTGGCCACGACGATGCAACCGAGAATGAGCATGTTAAACAATCCTTGCGCACTAGATCGAATGTCCTTGGGGAAAACCTCATCCACGAAGATGTAGACCGCAGCGAAGAAGAACGCATAGCAGATGCCGTGGAGCACCTGCACAGCAACTATAACCCATTGAAAGTCCGGCATGAATGCGAACACCGCAAACCGGGCCGCGTGACCCACCACGCCAAAAATCATCGTCCACTTCCAGCCGAGCTTCGCCAAGACCTTGCCCAGGATCAGCATCGCCACGATCTCGGCCACCTGACCAATACTCATTACCACCATGCTTAGATTGGCTCCAATTCCCACGCGTTCTGTGAGGAACTTATCCGCCAAGACAAAGTAGCCATTGTGAATCGTCGAGTCGATGAAGGTGACCACGAACAGGACAAACACGAAGGGGGTCTTCAGCATACGCACCGCCTTCAGCCACGCCAGACGATCCTCCGCCCGCGCATCCGTCTTCGGTGGAGTGTGTGGCAGACAAAACCAACTAAAGGCAGCTAGACAAATCGAAATGGCGGCACCGACGAGGAATATCGACCGCGTGTCTTGAACTGTCGCTTCCTCCCCCAACAAAAAGAAGAATGGCCAACTCACCACAATCCATCCCACCGTGCCTCCCATTCGCACAAACCCAAATTCCTTGGCCGGATCCTTGAGATTCGCAAAAGCTAGTGAGTTCCCCACCGCGATGGTCGGCACATACATCAAGTTGTACAGCGCGAAACAAATGAGGAAGGGCCAAAACGATGTCTGAAATGCTGTGCCAATCAGCGCCAAGCCACCAATGACGTTGCTAATGGCCAAGAATTTCTCTGCCGCGAAATTTCTGTCGGCAAGTTGATTGCCAAAAAACAACCCAAAGAGTGAAGCCAATCCAAACAACGATCCACCGAGGCTCACTTGCCACGACTCAAAATTCAGCATCCCCATGTAAGGGAAGATCTTCGGCTGCCACGCCCCCCAGATGGCAATCTGAAGAAGCATCATGAGGAACAGACGGTTGCGGATCGACTTGTCGGAGAAGGAGGTGTTCATGGAGGAGAAGAAACAAGAAAACGAGCGGCCGTCCCAATCTTTCAGGACCCGCGGCTCGCATGTTGAACGCTCCCAGCAACCGAGGGAAGGAGAAAATCGCCTGACTCTCCATTCCAGCACCTCTCACCCCTGCTCCCTCTGCCTCTTTGCCCCTCTGCGGAAAAACGCTCAGCCGACCAGCTCCCGCCCCGGCGGCTGGAAGCACGCCGCTCCCTGGGCTCCAAGCGCCCTCACCCTGTCACCCCATCTGCTGTCTGATTGTCTGCCCCCTACACCGCCAGCAGTTCTCCTTCCTCCACCTCCGCTCCCGCCTCGGTATCGAACTTCAGCTCTTCCTCGACGCGCAGGTTCTCCACGATGTAGGTCTGCCGATCCGGCGTGTTCTTGCCCATGTAGAACGACAGCAGTTCCTTGATGCTCTTGTGCTCAGGCATCCGCACCGGCTCGAGGCGCATCTTTGGCCCGATGAAATGCTTGAACTCATCCGGGCTGATTTCGCCCAGGCCCTTGAACCGGGTGATCTCCGCCGTCTTGCCCAGCTTGTGGATCGCCCGCTGACGCTCCTCGTCGCTGTAGCAGTAGAGCGTCTCCTTCTTGTTCCGCACCCGGAACAGTGGCGTCTGCAGGATGAAGAGGTGGCTCTTCTTCACGAGGTCCGGGAAGAACTGTAGAAAGAACGTCAGCATCAGCAGCCGAATGTGCATCCCGTCCACGTCCGCATCCGTCGCCAGGATGATGCGATTGTACCGCAGGTTCTCCAGTTCCTGATCCAGTTGCAACGCATGCTGGAGGAGATTGAACTCCTCATTCTCATACACCACCTTCCGACTCAGGCTGTAGCAGTTCAGCGGCTTGCCCCGCAGGCTGAAGACCGCCTGCGTGTTCACGTCCCGACTCTTCGTGATCGATCCACTCGCGCTGTCGCCCTCGGTGATGAAGAGCGTACTCTCATCCCGCATCTTGTCCTTCGTATCAAAATGCACCCGGCAGTCGCGCAGCTTCTTGTTGTGCACCTTCGCCTTCCGTGCGCTGTCGCGGGCCAGCTTCTGAATCCCGCTGATCTCCTTCCGCTCCTTCTCGTTGGAGAGGATCTTCGCCTGCAGCGCCTTGGCCACGGACTCGTGCTTGTGCAGGTAGTTGTCCAACTGCGCCGTCACCGTTCCCACGATGTGCGTCCGGAGGTTCCGGCCCTTCGGCTCCATGTGCGTCGAGCCCAGCTTGGTCTTCGTCTGGGATTCAAAGATCGGCTCCTGCACCTTCACACTCACCGCGGCGATGAGGGATCCCCGCACATCATTCGGGTCAAACTGCTTGCCATAGTAGGCCCGGCACTCCTGCACGATCGCCTCCCGAAACGCCGCCAGATGCGTCCCGCCCTGCGTCGTGTGCTGCCCGTTCACGAAGGAGAAATACTCCTCGCCATAACCCGTGCCATGCGTAAAGGCCACCTCCACGTCCTCGCCCTGGAGATGGATCACCGGATACAGCGGCTCCTCCCCCAGCTTGGTCTCCACCAGATCCACCAGACCTTTCTTTGAGCGAAATTTCTCCCCGTTCAGAACCATCGTCAGCCCGGGATTCAGCCAGGCATAGAAGCGCAGCATCTCCTTGATGTGATCCATCCGGTACCGCACGTCTTTGGCAAAACTCTCGTTGTCCGGCCGATAGGAAATCCGCGTGCCGTTCGGCTCGTCGCAGGGCCCCGGCTTCTTCATCTCATACTGGACCAGGCCTTGGGAAAACTCGATGGACCGCGTCTGCTTCTCCCGCACCGCCTGGATCTCGAAGAACGAGGACAGCGCGTTCACCGCCTTGATCCCCACCCCGTTCAGACCCACCGACCGCTTGAAGACCTCGCTGTCGTACTTGGCCCCCGTATTGATCTGGGCGGAGCACTCCATCAGTTTCCCCAGTGGCACCCCGCGCCCGTAATCCCGCACCGTCACCATCTGATCGTCATCAATCTGGATCTCGATCACATTGCCAAAGCCCATCGCATGCTCATCGATGGAGTTGTCCAGCACCTCCTTCAGCAACACGTAGATCCCATCCTCCGGCAGCGACCCATCCCCCAGCTTCCCGATGTACATCCCCGGGCGCAGCCGGATGTGTTCCCGCCAATCCAGCGAGCGGATGGAATCTTCAGTGTAACCGTGGTCAGGAGTCGCCATGACAGATGCTTAGGATTTCCTGATCAATTCCGCAAGTTCCATGATCACGAGAATGAAGCCCCCCCAAGGAGCGGCGTGTTTCCAACCGTCGGGAGCTCGAGCCTGGAACTAGCGAAGCGCAGACCTACCTAAAATCCGCGAACGTCGATCCCATCTGCGGTGGAAGAGATGGGTATCAATCAGCACCGGACACAGCCAAGGCGCGCCCTCCATGCATCGCCTCTCTCTTTAGGTCGGTTGACGAAATGTTGCTTGCCTTTGCCGGGCCACACTAGGAATACTTTTCCCTGTCGTTCCCTTCATGTGATCTGGAGACGTCAGTAGAGAGGGTGAAATGCAGCCAACCCTGAATTTGTCACCCCATCCAATACCATTGTCACAGTTCGGTGCATGAACGCCACCTTGTCACTCACTCTTTATTGTTGGAGGCCCTCCCGGTTGGCCGTTTCAAGCCTTGTTCTCGCCGTGGTCATCTGCGGATGCGGAATACTGGTGGGGTCAGAGGCTCAAGATCCACCCGATGAATTGTCGGGGTCCTTCCCACTGGAGCGGCTTGGGGCAGAAGTCCAAAAGCAGTATTCAGGCAGCGGCATTTCCATGGTGCCAACAGAGTCTGGCGCACGCTTGAGCGCCATCATTCAAGATCTTTCCGGAGAGGTGACTCCCGAAGGCCTGTGGCTGACTTCGACCGCCAACGAGGACGGCGGACAAGCCACCGCCTTTCGTGTTAGGTCGATTGCCGCAGGAAAGACGAATGACATCAGTATGATTCAGGCATTCACGGCCCCTCTCACGGGCAACGTTCAGGTGGGTCAAGACACAGCCTCATGGATCCGGCCCGGGATCGTGGAGGAATACTCCGTCAGCACCGACGGAGTTCGGCAGGACTTCATCGTTCCGAGCCGACCGGAGGGAACCGGTGATTTGACCCTCGCTCTCGAGATCACGGGAGCCACTGCGACCCGCGCAAGGTATGGTGCCAGACTCCAATTGGAGGGTTCAGGTCGCGAACTGGCCTACCATCGCCTCACCGTGAATGATGCAACCGGACGCGAACTCCCAGCACAAATGATCGTGACCCATGCCCGCCAGTTGGCCATCCGGGTCGAAGACACTGACGCCGTCTACCCTGTGCGAATCGATCCCACGTTCAGCGATGCGGACTGGGTCAGCTTGAACCCGGGCCTCCCCGGGACCAACGGGACCGTGCGGGCACTGGCAGTAGATAACGAAGGGAATCTCTACATCGGAGGAACCTTCACCGTCGTTGACACCATTTTGGCCCACAACATCGCCAAATGGGATGGCAGTTCATGGTCGTCATTGGACTCGGGAACGAATGCCGAGGTCCGCGCCCTGGCCGCGATTGGCACGGACTTGTACGCTGGTGGCACGTTTACGACTGTGGGCGGAGTGGCTGCGTTCAAAATCGCGAAATGGGACGGTCTATCATGGTCGCCTATGGACCCGATCATGAACGGAGCGGTCTATGCCTTGGCGACGGATGGAAACGACCTCTACGCAGGGGGATCCTTCACCACAGCAGGCGGAGTGACAATCAATCGTATCGGTAAATGGAATGGCAGCGCGTGGTCAGCCCTGGGAGGTGGAACGAATGGTATCGTTTATGCGTTGGCCTTGAGTGGGACCGATCTCTATGCAGGCGGTACCTTCACCACTGCAGACGGGGCAGCCGCTTCCAGGATCGCCAAATGGGATGGAGTCGCGTGGTCGACGCTTGGCTCGGGGGTCACCGATGCCGTTCATTCCTTAGTGGTGGACGGCAGCGAGGTTTATGTGGGAGGCCGCTTCACCGTCGCAGGAGGCATCCCCTGCAATCGAATCGCCAAGTGGAATGGAAGCGTGTGGTCAAGTCTCGGTTCAGGCGTGGACAATATTATTGATGTTCTGACGCTGTCGGGTGGGAATCTCTATGCCGGTGGCAGTTTCGCCACAGCCGGTGGTGTAGCGGCGGGGCGGATCGCCAAATGGGATGGTGCCTCTTGGTCCGCCTTGGGGCCAGCTTTGACCGGCTATGTCTATGCTCTTCAAATCGTCGGAAGCGATCTCTATGCAGGCGGAGATACCCGCTTGAGTGGCGGTGCAGTCGGTACAGACATCGTCAAGTGGAACGGCAGCACATGGTCTGGCTTTGGCACGGAAGCAATGAATGGCGGGGTGACGGCACTCGCCGTCCGCGGCAGCGATGTGTATGTAGGTGGGGGGTTCACAGTCGCTGGCGAGATCGTGGCCAACCGGATCGCCAAATGGGACGGCAGTGAGTGGTCGCCCCTGGGATCTGGAACCGACGGCACGGTCAATGCGTTGGCATTCATGGGGACGGATCTCTATGCGGGCGGCGAATTCACGATAGCGGGCGGTCTGGCCGCCAATCGGATCGCTAAATGGGACGGTACGACTTGGTCGGCGCTCGGCTCTGGACTTGACAACACTGTTCATGCATTGGCCGTGATCGATGGCGATCTTTTCGTCGGGGGGACGTTCGCAACAGCTGGGGGAGTGAGTGCCTACCGACTTGCCAAATGGAACGGCAGTGCGTGGTCGGCTATGGCTCCGAGTCCACCCTCCGGATTCACTGGCTCCGTCCAAGCGATGGCGGTTTCAGGAAGCGATCTCTACGTGGGAGGATTTTTTGGCGCTATTGGGACAACACCTGCAGCCGGCATTGCAAAATGGGACGGTCAGGATTGGTCGGCGCTCGGAACCGGGTTAAACCAAATCGTTACGGCGATCACCGTGGTAGGTGACTGTGTTTATGCAGGCGGACGGTTCAGCTCGGCGGGAGGCGTTCCTGCCAGCAGAGTCGCCAAGTGGAATGGCGTCGAATGGTCAGCTCTTGGTGCCGGTCTCAACGGCACGGTCAATGCGTTGGCTAGCAGCGGTCGTTTCATCTACGCCGGAGGTGACTTTACTACCTCCGGAGGATTGGGCGTCAATCACATCGCCCGGTGGGACGGCGTGGAGTGGTCTCCCCTTGGCTCAGGAGCCAATGCTGGCGTGCAGGCGCTCGCACTCAGCAATGACGAACTCTATGTCGGTGGCTATTTCACTATCGTTGGCACAAAGGTTTCTCCCTACATCGCCAAGGCCACACTCACGGAGACCAGTAGCGAGATCGCCATCAGCGGAAACGGCATTGGCATTGCCTACTGCGACACCACGCCGGATAGCCACGACCACACGCACTTCGGTCACACGTCCATCTTCGGTACGACACGCCTGCACACCTTCACCATCTCCAATCTGGGTGTAGCCGACCTCACCCTCACTGGCGACTCATCCCAGCATGTGACCCTCAGTGGCTCCGGTGCAGCTGCATTCCAAGTCACCACTCAGCCAGCCTTTGAGACCATTCCCTCTGGCGGCACGGCGACCTTCACCATCGCCTTCAATCCGCTTACCAAGGGAACGCACTCAGCGACGGTGAGCATCCACAATGACGACTCGGATGAGAACCCCTTCCTGTTTCAGATTCGAGGCTCAGCTGGCACCGCACTCTCCCAGTCTTTTTATCCGCCATCTGTCGGCCCGCAATATGGCGCCCAGCTAGGATACAGCGTCGCTGCGGATGGCAATTACCTGGTCGCTGGAGCTCCCTACGATGACACGGGAGGATACAATTTGGGAGTTGTGAAGGTCTTCCATGCCGGTTCAGGACAGCTCATTCACGTCATCCCGAATCCAGCCAACACTTCCAACAGCCGCTTCGGAAGCGCGGTGTCACTCTCCGGGTCATGGCTCGCAGTAGGAAGCCCCCGAGACCGCACAGGGTCCATCTCCGCTGGTAGCGTATCTATTTTTGACTTGGCTAGCGAGACACCAACGTCGCCTCTTTTTACCCTCAACAGTCCCGCACCAGAGTCAGATGGCTACTTTGGCTATTCTGTCGCCATCTCAGGCTCTCGAGTGGTCGTGGGAGCTTACCGAGAAGACAGTGGCGCAACCGACTCCGGCACGGCCTACGTCTTTGAACTTACCAGCGCCACCCCCACCCTTCCCCTCTACACACTGAACAATCCCGAGCCAGCTGCGAATGATCAATTTGGCAATGCCGTAGCGATCTCGGGAACTCGCGTGGTCGTCGGCGCTGCCCTGAATGGTGACAACAATTTTGGCGCTGCCTACGTTTACGAACTCACCAGCGAATCCCCGACGATTCCAATGTACACTCTGGACAACATCGGCTATGGCTTCGGGGCTGAATTCGGCAGTTCGGTCGGAATCCACGGATCTCTCTTGGTCGTAGGAGCCCAAAAGGACAGCAGGAAAGAGCTCTCGGCCGGTGCTGCGTTCGTGTTCGACCTCGAAAGTGAGACGCCGTTGGCACCGGCTCTGACCCTTTACCACTCCTTCCCTCACAATGCTGACCGATTCGGCAATTCGGTTGCGATCCGAGGAACAAAGGTCGCGGTGGGAGCTTACCAAGACAACACCTACACATTCAACGCGGGAGGCACCCTCATCTTTGACCTAACCAGCGCCACTCCCGACCAGGCGGTTGCTTATCTGACCAGCCCATGGGGAAATGAAGACAACGAGTTCGGTTGCTCTGTGGCACTCTCAGAGACTCATCTGCTGGTGGGTGCTCGCCGGGATGACAACGGAGCCGAGGATGCCGGCAGTGCGTTGGCCTATGACCTCAGCACTGGCATTCCCACCGTTCCCACTTTCCTCCTCAATCACCCGGGTCCACGACCTGGAGAAAGCTTTGGCCGCTCCGTGGCCGTCTCCGGAAGCCGGATGGCAGTGGGTGCCTACGGCGACGATACGGGATCGACCGATGCGGGAGCTGTCTATGTCTATGATTTGAGAAGCGCGTCGCCCACATCTCCTTCCCTCACCCTTTACAACCCAGATCCTGGCACGCTCGACAACTTCGGCTGGGCCGTGGGAATCTCGGGCTCTAAGCTAATAACGGGTTCCTCAGGGAACGACACGGGAGCAACTGCTTCTGGAAGCGCCTACATTTTTGATCTCAATAGTCCCACGCCTTCGGTGCCGTTCATCTCGCTATACAATCCAGACCCGGGATTGAGTGATCGCTTTGGCTTTGCCGTTGCGATCGACGGGGCACTCGCGGTGGTGGGTGCCGACTTTGACGACACGGGCGCAGCCAATGCTGGCAGCGCCTATGTGTATGACCTGAGCCAAGGAACTCCCACGGTTCCAGTCGCCGTGCTCAACAACCCTGATCCTGATCCATTAGACTTTTTTGGCCGCGATGTTGCGATCTCGGGAACTTGGATTGTGGTTGCTGCCGCTAGCGACGACACCGGAGCACCCAATGCTGGCAGCGTCTATGTCTACGACTTAACCAGCACCACACCGACGATGCCTTCCATTATCCTAAACAATCCAGATCCAGCTCAGTCAGAATACTTCGGAAACTCCGTGGCCATCTCTGGAAATCGCGTCGTTATCGGTTGTTTCGGCGATGCCCACCCTGCGACGACCGGTGCTGGAAGAGCCTACATCTATGATCTGAACAGCGCCACACCGGAGGTTCCGGAACTGGTTTTGGACAATCCCACTCCAGCGGAGTTCGATTACTTCGGCCACTCTGTGGCCGTGTCGGGTGCCACCGTCGTCGTCGGTGCCATTCAAGATGACACCGACGGAAACAACGCGGGCATCGCCTACGTGTTTGATCTCACGACACCCGACCCGACTCGAGCCGTAGCAATCCTTCACAACCCGGCACCCGCGGACGGCGACCGCTTCGGATACTCCGCCGCCGTGGACGGCACCACCATCGCCATCGGAGTGAAAGACGATGGTTCCGTTGGAGAAGCACGAGGAGCGGCGTACGTCTTTAGCCCGGGAGGCACTTCAGCAGAACAATTCACCTCATTGCTTTCCGCCACCGGTCTCACAGGTGATGCGGCCAGCGCAGAGGCCACACCACACCATGACGGTGTGGCCAATCTTCTGAAGTATGCGTTCAACATGAACCTGAGCGGACCGGACGTCAGGATTCAGATTCCCAGCGGACAGGCCGGAGGGCTTCCCTCGATGGGCTACACACCACACTCGCCAGCCGAACTGGGAAGCATCATGCGTTTGGAGTTTGTCCGCCGCATTGGCAGCGGGTTGACCTACCTCCCGCAAAAAAGTTTCAATCTTGGCCCATCCTCATGGATGCCTCTGAGCGACACTCCCACCGTCATTCCCCTGGACCCTGAATGGGAGCGCGTGATCTACGAAGAGCCCATCGATCCCGCATTGACTCCCGCATGCTTCGGACGAGTCCGAGTCACTCTCCCCTAGCGCCCATCCGCTTCAGGAATGGAAGAGTCGAGAGCGAGGCCATTCACCGAAGAGGGGCAATGGGCAGAGGCCGCCGAGTCCCCCCCCTGCTGGCACTCGTCACTCCCCCGTTGCATCTCTACCCACGCCTCGTAGGCCTGCACACAGTCCGCACAAATATGCGCAGGCACTTGAGTGAGAGGCTCCTCATACGAGCCCCGAACGGCCAACCCTGGTCCACCGGAAAACGATTCACGTGCCTCTAGGTCTTGGAACGACTTGCCACAAAGAAGCCCCCCGGGCTTCCGATCCATGCACAAATGATGGAGAGGACAAATCGCCGCATCATAGAGGCAGGCTTCTTGATCCCAAATCTCGGCTAACGCCCACAAAAGAATGGACGTCTCGTCGTCGCTGCCCGAATCAAACGTATCCTTTTGTTCCCAGAGCACAAAGAGCAACGGTTGCTCTGTCTTTGCGATCTCCACCCCGAGCAAGGCCAGGTCCCTGAAATCCACTACCGCCACCTTCCCTCGCTCCTCTTCAAGGATGAGTTGGTAGCAATCCAGGACAGGTGTGACCATCGGCACGGCCGTGACGTCGACTTGCTCCTCTGCTGCAAACGCGCGCCGCGCTCCTTGGGTGGGCGCCCTCACTGGGTCCAGCGGCTGCCTTTGGAGAGGCGGACGGTCCAGTTGCGCTCGTGCATGTAGCTGTAGTCGGTCTTGCCGATGGCACCGACCATGGGGACGCCGGTGGCGGCTTTCCAGGCCTTGCTCATGCTCTCACCGGTGTGGCAGCCCCAGCTCTGGCAGTAGGCGTTTTTGTCAAAGGCGCTGCGGTGGAGCTTGCGGAGGTCCTTCTCATGGAGCCAGCACACGGAAGCGCCGTAGATGGCCGAGCTGTAGTCGAACATGAAGGCGAACTTGTTCGAATGGCCAAAGAACTCGAAGCCGGAGATCTTGGTGCGGCGGCGGTTGTTGCCGCTGTTGATGTACTGGATCAATTCGTCCGAGCTGCGAAACCAGACAATCTTGAAACCGTAGGCGGCCTCGACGGACTCGATGTGGCTGGTGAGCGGATCGTGGTCTTCCTTGGCACGGCGCAGGTAGGCATCGCGATACACGAGCCAAGTGATCTGCGTGCCGGCCGGGACGGTCTTGGCCAGCGCCTGCATGCGAACGCGGGCGGTCCGGGCAAAGTTCCCCCACCAGCGGTCGTGCTGGATGCCGGGCTTCCGGTAGTCCTCCCACTGGCGCAAGGCGGGCCCACCGGAGACAATCAAGTACTCGGACGAGGCCTCAGCGGCATGCAGCGAGGTGACCGTGAGCAGGAGGGCGAGGAGGAGGCGGGGGAATGACATGGGAACTGAGTATGGGGGCGTGGGCAGTGGCCGAACAAATTATCAGTTATCAGTTATCAGTTATCAGTGTTCCGTGTTGGAGATGGAGCGTTCGTTTTTGGACAGGGTTCGCAGGATGACTGGATTCTGACTGAGCACTGATGACTGCATACTGATCACTGAAAGCGCCCCGCCTTCGAGTTACTCGAGGGTCTTGATGACGAGGTCCTTGAACTGGACGACCATGGGCGGGCCTTGGTGGATTTGAAGGGCGAGGAGGCCTTCCTTGGCGGCGTTGGCTTCATCCATGTCGGTGACGTCGATGGTCTGCATGCCGTTGATGAAGTGCTGGAGGTGATTGCCCTTGGCGACGATCTTGTAATCGTTCCAATCTTCGCTTTTGATGGCGGCCTGAATGGCGTCGGTATCGCCGACGGTGCCGGCTGCTTCGACGACGGGTTTGACCTTGCCCTTCTTGTCGGCCTGGATGCCGGGTTTGATGATGGTCTTTTGTCCGCGCAGGGCGAGGATGCCGCGGCCTTTCTCTTCATAAAGGATGCCGCTGTACTTGGTGCCAGCTTCGAAGTCAGCCTGGTAGCCGGTGATGACGGGACCGAAGTCGCCGGGCTCCAGAAGGGAGCTGCGGTACTGAACGCCGGAGTTTCCGGCGACGATGCGGTACTGGAAGGTGAGCTCAAAGTCGCCCACGGTGCCGCCTTTCCAGACGAGGAAGGTGTTGTGCTTGAGTGTGGATTTCTCAGGGTTCGCAGGATCGGCCGGGGTGGTGCCGGTGATGGCGCCGTCCTTCACGCTCCAGAGGTCCATGTTGCCCTCCCAGCCGGTGAGGTCGGTTCCGTTGAAGGGCTTGATCTCTTCGGCTGAGGCCGACTGAAGGAGCGCAAGCGCGAGGAGGGGAAGAAGGAGGTATTTCATGGTGGGATGGCTGAGCGGTGGTTTAGAATCTATTGGGCAGCGGTTTGGCGGAACTGCTTCCGCCATTCTTCGGGCTTCACTTCGGACTCGCTATCGTCCTGATACTTCTCACGAAGCTCGGTGAGCTGAACTTTCACGTCGGCGATGGTGTCGGCGAAGTCGGGATTGTTGTACTGGTTGGTGAGTTCGTCGGGATCTTTTTCCAGATCGTAGAATTCCCACTCATCGAACTGGTAGAAGTAGATCAGCTTGTAGCGCTCCGTCCGGATGCCGTACTGCTGGGCCACCATGTGGACGCTGGGGAACTCGTAGTAGTGGTAGTAGATGGACTTCCGCCAGTCGGCAGGGTGCTCACCTTTCAGCAAGGGCACGAGCGAGAGGCCCTGCATGTCCCCGGGGATCTTGGCACCGGCCATGTCGAGGAAGGTCTCGGCGTAGTCGAGGTTTTGGACGAGTTCCGTGACCTTGGATCCGGGCTGGGTGACACCAGGCCATTTGACGATGAGGGGCATTTTGAGGGACTCCTCATACATCCAGCGCTTGTCGTACCAGCCATGGTCGCCGATGTAGAAACCCTGGTCGGAGGAGTAGATGACGACGGTGTTTTCATCGAGGCCGAGCTCCTTGAGGGTGGCATTGAGGCGGGCGACGCTTTCGTCCACGCCCTTCACGCAGCGGAGGTAGTTCTTGGCGTAGCGCTGGAACTTCCAGCGGACGAGGTCCTTGTCGTAGAGGTTGGCTTTGTGGAAGGCCTCATCCTTGGGGCCGTAGGCATCCCGCCAGACCTTCATCTGCTCGGGCGTCATGCGCTTCATGTTGTTCCAAGCGGACTTGTCCTGGGTCTTCTGGGTGGCTGGCTGGGAAAAGTCGGCGGTGAGATCGACGAAGAGGTCGTAGTTGAGGTCCATGTGACGGTCGATCTCCAGTTCCTGCCAGCGGGCGGGGCTGGCGTTGTCCTCCCATTTGTCAAAAAGAGTGGCGGGCTCGGGGATGTCGATGTCGTCGTAGAGATGAAGGTGGCGCGGGGCGGGCATCCAGTTCCGATGGGGGGCCTTGTGCTGAACCATGAGCATGAAGGGCTTGTCGGCATCCCGCTTTTCCTTCAGGAACTCGACGGCCATGTCGGTGACGATGTCGGTGCAGTAGCCCTCGATGGTGATCTTGCCCTCGGGCGTTTCGAAGTCAGGGTTGTAGTAGAGGCCCTGGCCGGGGAGGACCTTCCAATCGTCATAGCCCTGGGGTTTGCCCGCGAGATGGGACTTGCCGTAGATGGCGGTTTGATAACCGGCCGTTTGGAGGAGTTTGGGGAAAGTCTGCTGATTCCAGTCGAACTTGTTCCCGTTGTTCATGAAGCCATTCTTGTGGCTGTGCTTGCCGGTCTGGATAACGGCGCGGCTGGGTCCGCAGATGGCATTCGTGCAGAAGCTGTTCACGAAAAGCGCGCCCTCGGAAGCGAGCTTGTCGATCTCGGGCGTGGGATTGACCGATTTCAGCCAGCCGTCATAGGCTCCGATGGCGTGGGGCGCGTGGTCATCGGTGAAGATGAAGAGGATGTTGGGTCGGTCGGCGGCAGCCGCCACCCCCAGGGTGAGGACAAGGGACGTAAAAAGGGAAAAGAAGCGCATGGTTGGAACGACAACTGTGCCGATTCCGCCCCTTTTTCCAAGCAGTTTGTCGGTGAGGCGCGGGGGACAGGCCCATCCACCATCCAAAATGCAGATCTCACGGAACTTCCGAGACCCTGCGAGGTTTCATTGCGAATCGCGGTCGATCCCCCTACCCTTTTGCTGAAAATCGAAGCCAGCTTTCCATGACCGGCTGCGTTTCACTTCCTCTCCATGCCCCTATTTGAATACAGCGCCCTGAGCCTTTCTGGCGAGACCAAGAGTGGAAGCCTGCAGGCATCGAACCGGTCCGACGCGTTCCGCAAGCTGGAGGCCCAGGCACTGACACCCGTCAAGGTGACGGAGCCGAGCGGGAAGACGGTCACAACGGCCTCGGCCAAGTCGGCCGCAGAAGCGGCGCTCGGCCCCATCCGGCTGAAGCGTGCCCAGCTTATCCACTTCACGGACGAACTGGCGGATCTCCTCGACGGCGGTCTCCAAATCGATCAGGCGCTTCGCGTCATGCATGAGCGGCAGGAGTCCCCCCTTCTCCGGCGCGTAGCGGCGAGCCTGAGGGACGACATTCGCGAAGGATCCACCCTCTCCAAGGCGCTCCGCAAAGCCTCGACCAGTTTCGACGACCTCTACTGCAACCTCGTGGCCGCCGGGGAAGTCAGCGGGTCGCTCGCTCCCATTCTTCGGCGCCTCGGGGCCAACCTCACCGTTTTGGCCGAGCTGCAGTCCAAGGTCACGCAGGCGATGATTTATCCCGCCTTCCTCATCGGGGCCTGCATCGTCCTGATGATCGTTTTCATGACCTTCATGGTGCCGCAGATCACGGATCTCTTGGCCAAGAACGGGCAGCAACTCCCCCTCCCCACCCAACTGCTGATCTCCTTCAACAGCTTCGTCGCCGCCTGGTGGTGGGTCATCCTGCTGATCGTCGTCATCGGCAGCCTTCTCTTCAAAGGCTACATCAACACGCCCAAGGGCCGCATGTGGTGGGATGAGGCCAAGCTCAACATGCCGCTTTTTGGTGGCATCTTGTCGACCCGGTTCTACGCCCAGTTTGCCCACAGCCTCGGCAACCTCGTGACCAACGGCGTCCCCCTGCTCAACAGCATCCGGCTGGTTTCGCGCATCTCCGCCAATGTCTTCATTCAGTCGCTTCTCGCGAAGGTCACCAACATGGTGGCGGAAGGCACGCCGCTCTCCACGGCGCTGAAGAAGGTGGGGCACTTTCCGCTCCTGCTGGCGGACATGATCTCGATTGGTGAGCAAACGGGGCGGCTCGGCGGCTCGCTGGAGAAATCCGCCATTCGATACGACAAGGAGCTCGACAAGCAGATCCGGCGCATGACGGCGCTCATCTCTCCCGTCATCATTATTTTCATGGCCATCCTCGTCGGTGTTGTGGCCTACTCGATCGTGACGGCTATTTTCCAAAGCGTCTCCGGCATCCGCGGTCGCGTGTAAGCCCCGTTTTTCATCCAAGATCCCATCCTGTTCATCCAACTGAATCCCGTTCATCCTGTCAAAAAAATGAAGACCCCCAAACTCCAACACCACCGTCGTCGCCTCACCGCCGCCTTCACCCTGATCGAGATCGTCATCGTGCTCACGATCATCTCCATCCTCGCAGCGGGCTCGATCTACCTCATCAAAGGCAACGTCGATGTCGCCAAAGAAACGCGAGTCGATAGCGACATCGCCAACATCGCCACGCAATTCCAACTCTACGAAGCGCGCAATCTTCGCATTCCGACGCAGGATCAGGGCATCAAAGCCCTCGTCGAGCGGCCCACCACCGAGCCACTGCCTGAGCGCTGGACCCAACTCCTTGAGGAAGTCCCACGCGATCCTTGGGGGCAGGACTACCAATACAAAAACCCGGCCCAACGCTCGAAGAAAAAGTACGACCTGTACTCCATCGGCGCAGACGGCCAGGACGGCACCGAAGACGACATCGGAAACTGGAAGTGATGAACGATGTTGGATGGCGGATTGTAGATCGCAGATTCCCGGCACGGCTGCCGCGGCGGGTCCGTCATTCGTCATTCCTCATTCGTCATTCACCCGCAGGCTTCACCCTCGTTGAGATCGTCATTGCCCTGACGATCGTCGTCATCATCACGGCCGCCGCCATCCCCAGCTTTCGAGGACTGAGGGATGAGCAACTGGCGCGGGAACCCGTGACGGAACTTGTCCGCATGGCCAAGCAGGCCCGCCTCAAGGCCATGGAGGAAAAGCGGCCCTACCAGATCGCTTTCTACTCCGGCGGGTTCACGGCCTCGCGGCACTTCAACCCCTACCTCCAACTCAATGAGCTTCGCGAGTTCATGGAGATGGCTGAGCAAGGAGTGACGTTGGATCGCGGGCAACCCCTCGGGACCGACTCCGAGCCGGATGATGGAGACCGTGAGCAGACCACCAGCCTCCCGCTGGCTCCGGCCGGGCCCAAGCTCGACGATCAATGGACGCTCAACTACGAACTGCCCCAAGACACGACGTATTCCGTTCAGTTCTGGTACGATCTGGAACCTCTGAACATGGAGGGCGACCTCATCACACTCTGGGTCTTTCAACCCTCTGGAATCTGTCAGCCACTGACCATCTTCATGACCCGGGAGTCTTCCACCTTTGAGGTCGAGTTTGGAGCACTCACCGCCGACATCGTGAGGGAGGTCACCAACGTCCGATGAAGGCTGCGGCATCCATCCGCCATCGCGGCTACATCCTCTTCGAACTCGTCATCGCACTGACGATCTTTTCCATCGCGGTGCTCGGCCTTGCACGCTCGCTCGCCAACACGCTCGAGGTGGCCAACATCCTCAACCGCGATCAACGCCTGCGCGTCGGCATGCGCTCCTTCATTGAGGAGATCCGCTTGAAACCGTTGGCTGAGATGTCCACCACCTTCACCGACGAGGCCTCCGGCATCACCTACACCAGTTCCATGGAGCCGGTGTCACTCGAAACGTCCAGCGGCAACACCTTGCCCGACATGTACAACCTCCAGGTCATCGCCACCTACGGTTTCGCAGGCGAGCAACGATCTGATGATGTCAGCGTCTATGTTTACAAACCCGCCGAGTAATCCAAGCAGAGTCCGGCGACTTCGGCGGGCCTTCAGCCTGATCGAGGTGGTCGTCGCGATCACGATCCTTGCGCTGATCACAACCTCCCTCTTTGCGATCATTCGAGGGGCGGTGCGCGGGGCGACGGAGATCGAGATCCTGCAGCGGGAAGCCGATCAGATTCAGCGCTTTCTCGACCTCCTTCGGAAGACTTTTTCCACGTTGCCCAGCACCGCCACGCTCACGTTGACGGCTCTGGACGGGAATGCGTCAGATGCTCAGGAACTCACCATCAGCGGATCACCACGCTGCTTTGGATTCGGAACGACGCCGATTTCCTACAACGACACCATTCTCGGCCTGCGTCCAGATCTGGATGGAGCCACCGATCAAAACGGACTTCCGATTTACAACCTCAGCATCTCACGCGAGGACATCATTCCACGCAGTGGAGATCAGGAGATGGCACTGCGTCAAGAAGCCAGCGGCTTGCTTGCGGCGGATGAAGAGGGGCGGAATTGGATGCCTCTCCTCCCGGGAGTTACCCAGTTGAAGTGGAGGTTCTATCAGGAAGAAGAGGACGCTTGGCTTGAACAGTGGGAAGAGAGCGAGTGGCCCCAACTGGTCGAGGTGCAGTTGGTGATGCGGGATCGCACCACGCCGATTCGCATGGTTTGCGGGCTCCCTGTGATTGAGATCACGGCAGGGCGATCATCCGGCGGAGGTGGAGGTGGCTCTGCAGCAGGTCAGCAAGGTCCGCCATCTGCCGCAGCGGCCGCCGCTGGTGGAGGCGGACGTGGCGGGCCTGGGGGTGGAGGCCCTCCAGGTGGTGGCCGGGGAGGACCCGGAGGCGGACGGGGTGGTCCGGGTGGCGGCCGTCCTCCCGGTGGTGGCGGCCCAGGTGGAGGAGGACCGCCCGGCGGGGGACCTCCAGGTGGCGGCCCTGGCGGAGGCGGTCCGCCAGGTGGCGGTGGTGGTGGTCCACCCGCAGGCGGAGGAGGCAATCCATGAACCAGACTTCCCTTTTCAACTCACCGCGCCGCAGACGTGCCTCGGCACTCATGCTGATGGTCTGGGCGATTTTGCTCATGTCCATCACCGTGATGGGCGTCGTGGAGTACATCAGCTACAGCCTCGACGAGGCGACGATCGCCTCCGCAGAATTCCGGGCGCTTTACCTAGCCGAGAGCGGCCTCGCCGTGGGACTGCACCCCAACACGAGCCGGAACGATGTCGTCCTCAAGCAGAAGGTCACCCCCGACAGTGGCTTTGATGTTGTCATCAATTATGAAGGTGCCCGCCTTCCGATCAATTTCATCACCGACGAGCGGGTCTACGAAGCCGTGTACAATCTTTTCGTCTACTGGGGGCTAAATACCGACGAGGCCACCATCTGTGCGGACTCTCTCGCGGACTGGGTGGATCGCGATGAGGACACCCGTCCCAATGGAGCCGAAGCCGACTACTACGAGAGCTTTGGCATCTATGACATCCCCAGGCAGCAGGGTTTCCTCACGATTGAAGAGATCCTCCTCGTCCGTGGCATGGGCGTCGTGGATCGACTCAAGCCAACGTGGCGCGAGTACTTCAGCATCTACAGCGACGGCACCATCGATCTGCGCACCGCGTTCAAGGATGTCCTCCTCGCGGTGACCCAGACAGCGGAATCCAACGTGGATCGCTACATCCGCGAGCGCGATGGCTCCGACGGCATTCCCGGCACCGAAGATGACCGCCGCATTCGTACCAGTGAGGCCTTTCAGTTGCTTGGCCTCAGCGGTGCCCAGGCGAGTTCACTCAGCAGCGTCCTCAACGACGACGATCTGGTCCGCCGCATCACCAGCACGGGTTACGTCGGTGAAAAGCGAGCCCAGATCATCGTCATCGCCCGCCGGGGAGATGACCGCTCCCTCACCTACTTGGGTCGGATCGAGGAGTGAGTTCCTTTTCAGGGAAGATGGCTGGAGACCTCCCGGCCCTTGAGCGTGATGCTTTTCCGTCGTATGAACTCTCCACCATGTCGCACTGCCTTTCCTTCGACCAAACCGGACGCCCAGCGGACGTCCTCAAGCTCGCCCCCCATCCGCTGCCTCCACTGGAGTCTCACCACGTCCGCGTTCGCCTCCACTACGCCCCCATCAATCCTGCGGATCTCAACTTCATCGAGGGCACCTACGGACGCCTTCCGAATCCCCCTAGCATCCCCGGGCACGAGGCCAGCGGCGAAGTCGCCGAGGTCGGGGCAAACGTCGTTTCGCTCAAGGTCGGAGACCCGGTCATCCCTCTCCTCGGAGCGGGTTGTTGGGCTCAGGAAATGCGCGCCGAGGAGCAGCATTTTGCCAAACTGCCCAAGGGCATCGATCTCATTCAGGCTTCCATGCTGCGCATCAATCCGGTCACGGCCTGGTTGCTGCTGCAACACTTCGAGCCACTGACGAAGGGCGACTGGATCATCCAAAATGCCTCCAATTCGGGCGTCGGTCGCTCGCTCATCCAAATCGCCAAAAAGCTCGGCATCCACACCCTCAACCTCGTCCGCCGACCCGAACTCATCGCCGAACTCAAACACATTGGGGCCGATGCCGTCGTCTTAGACACTCCCGAAGGCGTCGCCGAAGCCAAGAGCATCCTCAAGGACGCCAAGGCCAAACCCAGCATCGCCGCCAACGGTGTCGGCGCCGACAGTGCGATCCGGTTGATGGACCTCCTTGCACCCGGTGGCACGCTCGTCACGTACGGGGCCATGAGCCGCAGCAGCCTCAAGGTGCCCAACAAGTTCATCATCTTCAAAGACCTCCAACTTAGAGGTCTCTGGGTCACCCGCTGGCTTGAAAAAGCAGGTTCCAACGCGCTCTACGAAGTCCTGCACCCTCTTGCGGAAATGATCCTCGCCGGTGAACTCGTTCTCCCGGTGGAGAAAGTGGTCCCGATCGAAGACTTTCAAGATGCCATTTCTCGAGCTCAGGAGGATGGCCGCAATGGCAAACTCATCCTCGACCTCCAAGGCGACTCCAAAAAATAAGCCCAGGCTTTTCAGCCTGAGCTTAACAAAGTCGCGACGATGGGCGAACTCAGCTGCGCGTCGGAAGCAGCACCTTCTTGAACTCTTTTGTGAGGTTCGTGAGCGACTCTTCCACGCCCATGCGCTCCAATGAACTCGCACCCACAAACCCGTGGGCCGTCGTGGCATTGAGAATCTTGTCCACATCCTGAGGTGTGTTCAGAGGCCCCCCGTGCGTGAGGAAGAAGATGTCCGGGTTCACTTCCCTTCCCGCATCAATGATGTCCTGAGTGCGCTTGACGGTGTCATCCCAAGAAACCACCGCATTCGTCACCCCGATGCTTCCTCCTACCGTGGTGCCCACGTGCGCAATGATCGCGTCTGCTCCCTGCTTGGCCATCTCCACCGCTTCCTCAGGCGAACCGACGTAGACAATGCTAAACAAGTCCATCCGACGGGCAAGACCCACCATCTCAAACTCCTTCTTCACACTCATCCCCGTCTCTTCGAGCACTCCGCGGAAGTGTCCGTCGACAATCGTGTGCGTGGGAAAATTGTTCACGCCGGAAAAGCCCATGTCCTTGACCTTCCCCAGCCAGTGCCACATGCGACGCCGAGGATCGGTGGCATGAACACCGCAAATCACGGGGATCTCATTGACGACAGGAAGCACTTCGTACTCGCCAATCTCCATGGCGATCGCATTGGCGTCTCCATAGGCCATCATGCCTGCGGTGGAGCCGTGCCCCATCATCCGAAAACGTCCGCTGTTGTAGATGATGATCAGGTCGGCGCCACCACGCTCAATGAACTTGGCACTGATTCCCGTGCCAGCACCGGCAGCGATGATGGGTTCACCTCGCTTCAGCGTGGCGTTGAGACGGTCCACGACTTCCTGACGTGTGTAAGGGTTTCCGATTCCGGTCCAAGGGTTGGGCATGTGCGTAGTCTCCTGCGATTGGTGAGTTGAAAAGTTCCCGGTTTTCTTCCGGCAACATTCAGTGTCTAATCGAACGATCTCCATCATGCACGCCGGAAGTTCCATCCATCAACTATCCGAAACCCACATCATCGGTGAGCACACCGAGTATCGGGTCGTGCGAGCCCACGAAACTGACCGCCGTCCGTGGATTCGGCGCGCACCCGTTTGCAACACCCTCACTTCCCACCGCATCTGCCACGCTGGGGTGATGATCGCCCGGGCACCCTACGAAGTGGTTCGCATTCATCAGGGCGGCCCCTACTTTCTCGCCTGCTTGGAAGGCGAAGGGAGGGTCCTCGTGGATGGGCGCTGGAAAAAATGCGGCCCGGGCACTGCCGTCGCGCTGCCTCCCTTCATGGCCAACGCTTTCCGCGCGGTGCCCGATCAGCTCTGGAAATGCTGCTGGGTGCGCTACGAACAGCAGCCCGAGCAAAGGGCCGTTCTCTCCAGCAGTTCCCCCGTCATGACGTCGTTTGATGGGACGCCGCTCTGGCACGCCATTGAGGGCCTGATCGCCGAGAACGAACGGGAGGCCCAGCCGTCCGCGATGTTCCACTGGGTCGAATTGATTCACGGCTACGTGCAGCACTTCGCGCAACCATGGCAACTCGACGACCGTCTTCAACGCCTGTGGAAACGGGTGGCCGACGACGTGGGCTACGACTGGACCCTCGATGAACTGGCCCGCCACGCCTGTGTCAGCACGGAGCACTTGCGTCGGCTCTGCAGAAAGGCGCTGGGTCGAACTCCGATGCATCACGTCACTTGGTTGAGGATGCGCAAGGCCGCCGAGCTGCTTTCGACGACCCATTTGAAGATCGAAACCGTCGCTCACACCGTCGGCTATCAGAATCCGTTCGTGTTCTCGAACACCTTCAAAAAGTGGATCGGGTGGCGACCGAGCGAGCACCGGATGAAGCTTGCGGATTGAGATCCACGGGCCAACTCAAAGCCCCGCCAATCGGTCGATAAAAACCTTGGCGATGCTCAGCACAAGAAAGAAGCCGCAAAGGTCGGTGCACGTGGTCAAGATCGGCCCGGACGCCAGCGCCGGATCCACCTTGAAGCGTTTCAGCATCAACGGCACCAGACCACCGATCAGCACCGAAAGAATCGTATTCAGCGCCAGCGCTCCCCCCACCACCAGGCCGAGGATCCAAGCCCCTTTCCATAGCGCCGCCACGGCCCCCAAAAGCAGACCTAAAACAACGCCATTGATCAAGCCAACCGACGCTTCCTTGAAAAAGACCAACAGGTAATCCCGGGGACGCACCGTGCCCAGCGTCAACTCCCGAATGCTCACCGCCACAGCCTGATTCCCCGAGCAGCCACTCATGTCGGAGACGATGGGAAGAAACACGGCAAGCGCGATCACCGCCTCCAGAGTCGCTTCATTGGCCGCGATCACACTGGCCGCACAGAGGTTGAGAATGATGTTCGGCGCCAACCACGACAATCGCCTCAGACACCGACCCGCCAGAGGCATGCTTCGAAGTTCCTCTCCGCCCACGATCCCGCGTGAACGCAAGTAGTCCGATGCCGAACTGTCCGCCACTGCCTCTTGAACGGCTTCTCGCAACACGACGCCTTTCAGATGTCCCTCACCGTCCACCACGGGGAGTCCGATGAAATTGTAGTCCTCAAACACATCCGCGAGTTCCCGAAGGGTGGTTTGAACTCCCACCGAATGAGGCGAGCGGATCATGATCGTGCTCAGCACCGAGTTTCGCGGAGTCAGTACCAGGTCCCTGAGTCGCAAGACGCCCTGCAGGCGCTCCTCAGCATCCACGACATAGGCATACTGAACGTCGTGATCCGCATAGTCCTCCGCGTTCGCGCTGAGGTCATCCAGCACCTCCCCCACCAGAGAATGTGCCTGAAAGGCCAGTAATGCCTCGGACATCATGCCCCCGGCACTGTCCCAGTCATATTCGATCCGCTCTCGAAGCTCCTCCTGCTCCTCGGCATCTTCAATGTGATCGATGATCGCCGAGGACTCCTCATCATCCATTTCACGAAGAAGATGCCCGCCAATCTCATCGGGAAGGTCTTCGACGATGTCTGCTGCCTCTTCGGGCGGCAGATCTTCAAGCAACTCCACCGCTTGCACCTCAGCCAAGTGCTGCACCAGGTCCGCAAGGTCCTCGCGATCCAGCAGGTGGACCAAGCGGTCCCGCTCTTCCTCATCCAGGCGTGCCCAAGTCCACCGCTGGTCCTCGGGTCCCAGATCATCCAAGATCTTCCACGCCAGTATTCCATCTGCGGCCGAAATGGCGGCTTCAAGATGCTCCAGAGCTTCTGCGGGATCTGTCTGAGTTTCCAGCATACCCTTCTTCCATCCGCCGACTCTTTTGATGTCTCAACCACTTCCATCCCCAATTCGAACATTTCTCGACCTCCTTCGCCGTTCTCAGTTCGTAATCACGCTGTATCAGATGGCCCCCGCGACTCGCAAAAACGATCCTTGGATTTTTTTGTTCTTTCCACTGAACATTTGTGAACTAATCTCCGACTAACCAAACGCACTATGAAAGCAACACTCGCATCCCTCCTCGCTATCGCGTCTCTCTCCCTCTCCTCCTGCGCCACTGGCCCAGCCGCTCAACAAGGCACCGTGATCGGAGCTCTTGGTGGTGCAGCGGTCGGCGGCATCATCGGCAACCAAAGCGGTCGCGGCCTTGAAGGAGCCGCCATCGGTGCGGGTCTTGGCGCCCTCGGCGGCAACGCCATCGGCAATTCCCGGGACCAGCGCAACTACGGCTACCGCTACTAAACCATTCAACATCTCCAAGCCTGCTCCGCCTCACGGCCGAGCAGGCTTTTTGTTTTCCTTCGCAGCTTCCTCCCCTGGCTATGTTTCATCTCATCGGAACGGCTTGGCATTTTGTCAGGAACAACGATTTCCCAACGATCTTCGAACGACTCAAGGATCGCAACGCCCATCCGGCGCTGCAGTTCATCAAGTACGCCTTTTGCGGATTGGGAGCCTTTGTCGCCCACCAAGTGGTGTGGGTTGTTTTTGCCAAGTGGGTTTTCCCCGCACTGGATCACGACATCCCGGACGACGTACGTGCGTGGAACAGTACGCTGAGCAATGGGGTGGCATTCTGTGTCAGCAACGTTTTCGCCTACGTCACCAATGTCCTTTGGGTGTTCACCTCGGGACGGCACAGTCGACTTTGGGAGTTCTTTTACTTCACGATGATCAGTACCATCAGCTTCGGCGGCGGCCTCGCCGCGGGTCCTGCATTGATCGCGCTTCTCGGCATCAACAGCTTCATTGCTCAGTTCACCATGGCCTTCACGTCGGCCTTGATCAATTTTGTCTGCCGGAAGTTCCTTGTCTTCAAGCACTAGCCGCAAGCTTCAGCTTCCAAGCCAGTCCGAAATCGCGCCGACAACCTCGACGCGTTGTTCCTCGGTGAGTTCCCCGTAGATCGGGATGCTTAGAACCTCACCCGCGATGCGATGTGCCACGTCACAGCCAGAACGGGCGTATTCAGGCAGGCCTGCATAGCACTCCTGCTGGTCGAGCGTCAGCGGATAGTAGATGTCGCAGCCAATTTGACGGTCCTGCAAATGCTTCATGAGATCCGCGCGACGACCTTCGCCGATTACCCGAAGGGTGAATTGATTCCAAATGTGATCGTTGTGCTCGTACGCCACCGGAAGAACGATCCGCGCGTTGGTCGCCTCCAACCATGAGTCTTGAGACGAAACGCACTTGCAATGGTCAGGGCTCGCTTGAACCACACCCGGGAGTTGCTGCAGCAACTGAAGGTAGTGGGAAGCATTCCGCCGCCTCTGCTCCGTGTACTCTCCGTAATGCTTGAGCTTCACCGTCAGCAAGGCGCACTGAAGCGCATCCATTCGAAAGTTCGCCCCGATATGGGGGTGATAGTATTTGGGACGCATTCCATGGACACGCAGAACCCGACTGTGATCCGCAAAAGCATCGTCGTTGGTCACCAGCATGCCACCATCACCCAGCCCTCCCAGGTTCTTGCTGGGAAAGAAACTGTATGCCCCGCAGAGACCCATCGTCCCGCAGCCACGCCCCTTGTACCGCGCCCCAATCGCTTGTGCGCCATCCTCCACGACCGCCAATCCATGTTCCTCCGCCAAAGCCAACAAGGGGTCCATGTCCGCGCTCTGTCCGAACAGATGGACGGGAATCATCGCCTTCGTCTGCGCCGTGATCTTTGCACGGGCTTCGGTCACGTCCATGTTGAAGCACACGGGGCAAATGTCCGTAAACACTGGAGTTGCCCCCACACGTGACACCGCACTCGCCGTCGCAAAAAAGGTGAAACTCGGGCAAAGCACTTCGTCGCCCGGACCAATTCCCATGGCCATCATGGCCAAGAGCAAAGCGTCCGTTCCCGAAGATACACTGATGGCATGTTTCGCCCCCACCATCCGAGCCACCTCCTGCTCGAAGTCCTCCATCTCCTGCCCCATGATGAAGCGACCTGTGTGAAGCACCCGTTGAAAGGCTTCGGTCAACTCAGGCTCGAGCGGCAGATTCTGTGCATTGACGTCAAGAAGAGGAACAGACATAGGAGAAAATCAATTTGAAGTGATGCTCGGCGATGTGGGCGACTACATGCGTTCCGTGGTTTGAATCCCGAGCAGACCGAGACCAGACTTCAGCACCCGACCGGTCGCCTCGCAAAGTGTGAGCCGGGTATTTCGAACCGCCCCTTCCGAGCGCAGGACCGGACAAGCTTCGTAGAAGCTGTGGTAGGTGTTCGCCAGTTCGTAAAGGTACGTCGCCAGCAAATTGGGCCGGAAATCGAGCAGCACATCGTGCACCGTCTCAGCGAACTGTGACAATTTCATCATTAAGGCGCGCTCAGCTGCTTCCGTGATCTCCAACTCTCCCGTCAACTCCACCGTGCCACCCAACTTCCGGAAAATGGAGCGTGTCCGCACGTAGGCATTGATGAGATACGGTGCCGTATTGCCCTGCAAGGCCAGCATCTTGTCCCAACTGAATTTGTAGTCTGTCATTCGGTGTTGGCTCAGCTCGGCATACTTGACGGATCCAATCCCAATCACCTCTGCGACTTGGGCTTTCTCCTCTTCCGAGAGCTCATCTCGTTCCGCCACCACCGCAGCTGAGCGCTCGATGGCTTCGTCGAGAACTTCCAGCAAGCCAACGCTTTCGCCGGATCGCGTTTTGAACATTTTCCCGTCCGAGCCCAGAATGCTTCCAAAGGCAATGTGCTTTGCCGCAACCGTCTGGCCACGCATTCGGGTCGCCTCGAAAAGCTGCCGGAAATGCAATTCCTGAGGTGCCCCGACCACATACCAGATCTGATCAGCGCTCCATTCGTTGATGCGATGATCGATCGTGGCCAGGTCGGTCGTCGCGTAGAGGAACCCTCCGTCGCTCTTCCGGATGAGACACGGCTTGTCGGCCAATTCTGGAACGTCGCGAAAAAAGATGCAAACCGCCCCATCACTCACCTCAGCAATCCCGCTGGCAAGCAGGCTTTCAACGAGCGGCGCCAACTTGTCGTTGTAGGCGCTTTCGCCCAAAAAGTGATCGAAGTGAACGTCAAGGCGCCCATAGATGCGACGCAGTTGATCAAGGGATAAGGCCACACACCGGGTCCAAATTTCCAAATTCTCAGCGTCGCCTTGCTGAAGTTTCACCAACTCATTGCGACAGGTCGTCAGGACGCCTTCCTCGGCCTTCGCCTCCGCATTCACAGCCTTGTAGACACGCACCAATTCGTGGATGGCATCTTCCTCCAGGGCACCTGGGTTCAGAATGGTCTTCCATCCGTGAAGAATCATCCCAAACTGCGTCCCCCAATCACCAATGTGATTGTCCGTAATCACCTCATGCCCGATGAATCTCGCGATTCTCGCAAGGCAATCGCCAATAAAGGTGCTGCGAATGTGCCCGACATGCATCGGTTTCGCGATGTTGGGTGCCGAGAAATCCACCACAATTCGCTGCGGGGCGTCCAAGCGAGGGACCCCGACATTCTCGTCCTTCAACACGAATTCGAGTCGGTTCGTGAGCGCCTTGGATCCCAGGGTGAAGTTTAAAAAACCAGGTCCATCGATGGAAACCTTCTCACACAGATCCTCCACTTGGAGATGATCCACGATGGTTTGCGCCAGTGCTCTGGGATTCGTCCGCAGCGCTTTCGCCAACACCATGGGGGCATTGCTTTGATAATCACCAAAACGAGTGTCCGATGCGATGACCACTCCCGGTTGAAACCCGTCTGGAAGATCGATCTGCGCATCGGTGAAAGCCTGCTGCAATCGCAGTGTGAGAGTGGCACGAAACATAGTCAGAGAATGAAACCCGGTCCGACCGGGAGGCTACACAAGACCGGGAGCGCCCCGAAGCAATCCCATTTTCAACATCAATGACATTAACGAACCACCTCCCTCACCCCCTCGACACTCACCAAAATCGTCCGGGTTCCGTCTGGAAGCTCAACCACCAGTTCCCCCTCCCCGTTTAGATCCACTGCCCGACCATACACATCCCTTCCCTGGACCTGCGCCCGAATCTGTCGATGCAACAGCCAACTTCGTCTTCGGATCTCGACCAGCGCTTCAGCATAGCCATCTTCCAGCATCGACAACCGCTCC
>CAXBNA010000022.1:0-39351 GCA_963976915.1 uncultured Verrucomicrobiales bacterium | reverse complement strand
ATGACCCTCTCATCCGCGCTCTGGAGCGCAAGGCCGGTCGCATCATCTTTAATGGCTTCCCCACCGGCATCGAACCCTGCGCCTCCATGCACCATGGCGGCCCCTACCCCGCAGCGACGCACAGCTACTTCACCTCCATCGGCACCGCTTCCATCAGCCGTTTCGTCCGGCCCGTCTGCTACCAGGGCTTCCCCGACGAAGCCCTGCCCGAGCTTTTGCAGAATCAGAACCGCCGCAACGCCTGGCGCCTCGTGAACAGTGCGCTGACTCAGGCGGATGTGGAGTAACTCAGCGATCCGAGTGCCGCCATTCCAGCGGCGGCATTTGGGCGTGTTTCTTGAACGCCCGGTAGAAGTTCGAGAGTTCCTCAAAGCCGCACTCGAAGGCGATGGCCGTCACGCTGCGCTTGGTCTCGCGGAGAAGGCGCTTGGCGTACGCGACCCGTAGCTGCGTCACGTGATCCAGCCATGAAGTCTGGGTTTCCTGACGGAACAGTTGAGTGAAGCGACGCCGACTCATGCCGAGGTTCTTCGATTCTTCGTCGAGATCCATCGGCTCGTAAAATCGCTGCTCCAGAGCCTCGACATAGGCCCGCATCGTCAAAGCGGACGAGCCCGCGTCTCGAAGCGTCGCCTTGGATTCAGCCGCCATCTGGCAGCGCACCAGCAACCCCAGAAATTGAAGCGCGCGACCCACCAGCAACCACCTTGAACCACTCCGCTTCGTGGTTTGTTCAAACAGCATCCGCCGAAGCTCCGACCTCAGTCGCGGCCGCATCTCTTCGGGCACCCCGACATTTCCCGCCGCCAGGGACGACGTCTCCAGCTCGCACAACGCTGGCGAGATGCAGACCCCGTAGAGGGACAGGGGCTGCCCATCCACATCCTCGATCCGGTGTCGGCAACCCGGAGGCACGATCATCACATCTCCGGCTTCACACACGCAGGGGTCACCTTCAATCCAAAACGTGCCCCGACCTCCAATGACCAAAAACACCTCCAAAAAGTCATGCGCTGACGCTTCCATCTCGAAGTCCGCCGCGTGATGACTCTCCAGCACAAACACCCCATGACCCGGCATCGCCACCTCAACGGGACGGGCACGGGACGCTGGTTTCGTGGACATGAGCAGGAACAGGATGAACACGACGCCATCCTTTGGCAAGAGACGGGACGAGGAGCTTGCTCCTCCCTCGTGAGCCTGCACAATTGAACTCCATGTCCTACCGCACCGCTCCCACGCCCACCACGGGCATGCCTTCCGGCGTCCCCTACATCATCGGCAACGAAGCGGCGGAACGGTTCAGCTTTTACGGCATGCGGGCGATTCTCTACGCCTTCATGACCACCGCCCTCGTCACCCACGAGGGTGCCGCCGACCTGATGAGCAAACCGGAGGCGTCGAAGTGGTTTCACTGGTTTGTCGCCGCAGCCTACACGACCCCCTTGATCGGAGGACAGCTCGCCGACCTCTGGCTTGGAAAGTACAGAACGATAATATTGCTGTCGCTCGTCTATTGCTTGGGCCACCTCGCCCTCGCAATTGACCACACACGAGTCGGATTGACGGTTGGTCTCAGCTTGATCGCACTCGGAGCTGGCGGCATCAAACCCTGTGTCTCCGCCCACGTCGGAGACCAGTTCGGAACAACCAACGCCCACCTGTTGCCTCGGATCTTTAACTGGTTCTATTTTTCCATCAATGTCGGAGCCGCCATCTCGATGCTGCTCACGCCCTGGCTTCTCAAGTACACGAGTCCCCACATTGCGTTCGGCGTCCCAGGCATCCTGATGTTCATCGCAACCGTCGTATTTTGGATGGGGCGGCACCAGTTCATTCATATTCCCGCCGACCCACGCGGCTTTGCCAGAGAGTTCGCTTCCTCCACTTTTCGTCGGGCGCTCGCTTGGCTCATTGGCCTTTACATACTGATCGCTGCGTTTTGGGCCGTTTTCGATCAGACTGGATCACGTTGGGTGGCCCAAGCAGAACACATGGATCGCAAAATATTTGGGATGAAAATCCTTCCCTCTGCACTCCAGAGCGCGAATCCCTTTTTTGTTCTGCTGCTGATCCCATTCTTCACTTTCATCATCTATCCAGCCGTTGAGCGCTTCACAAGCTTCACTCCTTTGCGGCGAATCGGAACCGGATTTCTCATCACAGCTGGCACGCTAGGCATTTCAATGGCCATCGAAACGTGGATCGCTGCCGGGCAAACACCCACGATCTGGTGGCAAATACTCGCCTACCTGCTGCTCACGTCCGCAGAAATCATGATCTCAATCACGGCTCTCGAATTCAGCTACACACAAGCGCCAGTACGTCTCAAATCCTTCATAATGAGCTTGTATATGTTCCTGTCCGTGGCTCTTGGCAATGGGTTCACTGCCCTCGTCAATGCCTACATCGAGAAAACGAACGACGGCGGACTCGAAGGCTCGGACTACTACGCCTTCTTCCTCAAGGTCCTCCTCGCCACCTTCGCTGTCTTCCTTGTCACCTCGGTCTTCTACAAGGAGAAGCACTACATTCAGGAAGAAGCCCTCGATCACCCCGATGATCCCAGCGAGGCCCCGAATGTGTAGTGCCACCTACGCTTGATCCAGCCACGCAGGCAGGTCGGCGATGGATTCCAGAATGGCGTCGGGGTTCACCGCGCTCTGCTCCAACTGAGCGGCGCGGAATTTCCCCGTCTTCACAAGAATGCCTTTCAGTCCCGCAGCTTGGCCACCACCGACATCGGACTCCAGATCATCCCCGATCATCGCCACTTGATCGACTGGCAGTTGCATCGAGTCGATCCCCAATTGGAAGAATTCCGGGCTCGGTTTGCCCACAATGTGCGCTGTCTTGCCCGACACAAATTCCAGCCCATCCACAAAACCGCCGATGTCCATGGAAAGGCCCTCGTCGGTCTGGAAGAAGCGATTCTTGTGCATGGCCACCAGCTCCGCGCCCTGTTCCAACTGGCGAAAGATCGTGTTCATCAGCGGATAGCTCCAGGCCGCCCCAATGTCGCCAATCAACACAAATTCAGGCGACTCCAAGTCCTTGGGAAACTCCGCAAACTCCGGCATCACGCTGTCACGCACCACCGCGTGAATGGTCGGACGACCCTCGCCCCGAGACCGCAGAAACTGCTTCGTCGCGCTCACCGCGCTGAAGACCTCGGCCGCCTCCACATCGAATCCCAACTTGCCGAGTTTCTCCACCAGAGCCGACGCCGTCCGGGTGGTCGTGTTCGTCACAAACCGCCGCTGAATCCCCCTCCGGCGCAACTCATCCAGCGCCTCCCTAGCACCCGGAATCACATCGCCCCCGACATAAAGCACCCCGTCGAGGTCAATCAGAAAACCGCGAATATTCAATGATTGTTCAACCGTGAGCTCGTCTCCTTCTGAAAAGGATACTCCAACAAGTTGAGAACGGTAACGCGAACACGACCATCTAAATCCCTAACCGCTCTCTTTGCGGGGCGGACCAATGCTGAATGCTTTGGTTGAAATCGATCGCTTCAGCCTGCTCGCTGAATTCCAAAAGGTTTCCGACCTTCAACTTCAGAACCTCTTTCACTTCGGAAGGACTGGCAAAGAAGAACTCCTTCCTAGTGTTTGCATGGTTCAAACGACGATTGGAGAAATGATGGTGAAGCTCCGCTTCAAGGGTCACCGCATCTTCTGAGAAAAACAACGCGTGGATATCAAAACGAAATGGCACAGACGCTCCACCAAGTTCATCCACTCGGTTCATTGGCTCCAGGCGCCTAGTGAGTCCAATTTTCACGACATTCACTCCGAAGGCCCCCGGATTTGAAATGATGTACACATAACCCGCCCGAATATTCGCAGTGCGATAGTCGTTCTGTTTGATTGCGCGGTCGATTTCGGCCAATTTCTCCTCCAAGGCAGCATCGGAGGCACCATTTGAACGGAGTGCCTCCAACGCGTTGAGGATGTGACTTCTCTCCTTATCCAACTGCTCACGCTCCGCTGCAAGTTCGGCAGCGACCTTCTTTTCCTCCCTCAGTCTCGCCCTTTCTTCCCGAGCAGCCTCCTTTTCCCGCTGCTTCTTCACTAAGAAATCCGAAGTCAACTCGATCTCATAAACGCGAAGCTTGTGGAACTCATCACGGATCCGCATCTCCATCATCTTCCCCAACTTTGCAATCGCTTCCCTTGATCTCTCTACACGCTTTCTGGCTGTTACTGAATTCCCCGCCCGCAATGAACGGACGCTGCTGTCGACTTCTGAGTTGTATGCTCGCAGCATTAGTTTAGCTAGGTCGTCCGACATTTTTCGACCTTTCGCCAAAGAGTTGTCGTACGTGAAGGTGTTCGATTTCTCGATAGCACGGCCAGATTTCACTGTTTCAGCAATCCAAACATTGAGTTCAGCAAGCTTATCTTGGTAGTCCGCTGCGCACTCTAAGGGGTGGTGATAGCGGTAGACGCCGACTTCCTGAAGAATGGCATCGTCGTTCACAACGACTTCCGAACCAGTGGATACCAACATGGCATCGATTCTTCTCTTCAATTCTCGATTTTCCGCCTCTAAGATGGAAATTCGATCCATGTTGACGGGACTTTCATCCAAACTAGGCGGCACCGCCGATTCTTCCGACACAGGCTGCAGCTCTTGAGTTGACTCGGCCAGTCCGTCGTCAAGCCATAGATTCCAGCCAGCAGGTGGGGGCGGCCAATTTGGATCAGGCGTCCATCCTCTCGGCGGCACCCAGCCAGGAGGAGGTTGTGGCCAACCGGGAGGAGGGTTAAATCTCAAAACTGCGCTCATGACCGGCGCACTCCTGATGTATTCGCAGGAACTAAACCAAAAGGGTTCTTGGAAACCGAAGCTCCAAGGTGTGCCAGTGTTGCCGCTGGAATCACATTTGACAGATCCAGTTTCATGAACTCCTCCCTTCCCACACCCAGCGCGACAAAAGGGATAAATCCGGAAATCCCAGTCGCGGGATCGTTGGCGACGGTTCCCACCTCCAAGGAAATGGTTTGAACCAATCCGCGTCGATCCGCTTCAAATATTTCGTGTGGGATCCTTAAGGCAACCTGATCTATGGCGCTAGAATAGCGGTCTTTGAGAGCCTTAGCGGACATCTTCACATCCGTGATTTCATCAGACGCTTTTATGTATTTGTAGGTCTTGATCGTTGAGAGCTGCTCAGGTGTCAGGACTGCTACTTGAAGCCGGAGTTCGGCTACACTTGGCTCGAAAGCAAAACTGTACCCAATCGGAAAATGATCGGGATACACCGCATTCGAGAGCACAATCCCCATATACTCCTCAATCGCCTCTTTGGTTCCGTAGCCAAGGTTCGCAATGAGTGCATCAAGTTCCGCATTCTGTATTGCTGCCGCTGCTTCCCGCTCTGCACATTCTGCTGCATACCGATTCTGCTCATTTTCCAATGCCACCAACCGTTCGCTCTCCCTTTGTTGATATGCTGAGGCTTCGTTTTTCCGCTTCACCACATTCTCATCTACAACGCTTTGCCACCGAGCCAGATCCATTTCGTATTTGTCGGCCGCAGCCGAAACCGCTTTCTGATGAAGTCTCTTGCTGAAAAGAGACATGAGCCCACTTGGGACTCTAGGCTCAGCCAATTCAGGCATCGGCGGGTCTGTGACCGGGAGATGCGGACGGGAAACCTCCAAGAGATCGCTCCTATCAAATGGAGGATGCTCCGCTATGACCCGGAAAGCTTCCAAGTCCACGAAATCATCAACATGGAGAGTTGCGGCGAGAATTCCCGATAGCTCGTCGTCAATCTCTGCGAGTTTCGAATTCAAGCTCTCCACTTGGGCCATCATGGCTGCTACATGTGAATCCCGTTCCTCTTTTTCGAGACGCTTCTGTTCCGCTGCCGACGCTTTTTGAACACGAATACATGCTTGTTCGAGCTTTTTTTGAGCTGCTTCCGCTTCGCGAACTGCAGCAGCATGAGCCCTCACCGAAGCTTTGCGAGCACGCTCACTTTCGCGAGCCGCCTTGACGGACTGTCGATGCAATTCAGCGAAGAACCCCCTAACCATGGTCTTATCTTTTTGAGAATCGTCCTAAGGTCGAGAAAAACTTACTGATATCTGTCGAGCTTAGAACCTTCACAAGCCATGCTGAGCCATCAGCAACGCCCTCCAATGCTTTTCTGCTCTTGAGCAAATCAGACCGCACTTCGCCGATTTAGAATCGAGAGCAGTCCCTGACGGTTGCCTAGCGTCGCGGAGATCACCTTCCTTTTTGGCAGTCCGAGATCGACCACGATGATGTGCCCCGCAATCCACGCTGACTTCACTTCGCTGAGAGCAAAACCGTCCTCTTTGAGGAGACCTCGATAGAAGACTCGACCGCCTTGAATGATGACGCGAAGACGGAAGTGCTCGATCAGTCCAAGAACGCCGATGGGACCAAAAAAGCCGCCCATCAGTGCGTAGAAGAGCCAGTCCTCGGGTTTCCATAGGTAGGTGCCAATGGCGACGGGCACGCCCAATGCCGCCAATGCCATCAAAATCCCCCATCCCTGACCCTGCCGAAAAACGACGGGCTCTTTCAAGCCGGGTTCCCCTGCTGAAGAACGCGGCTGAAACCCGTTCAACAACATCCAAAACAGCGGCACCAAAACCACCGCAGCAAACACACCGATCGCGCCGGGATGATCGAAGATCGTCATGCAAATTCACTGCGTTCCACACTTCATCAGATTTTCAATCTCGGGTTTGGCGCTGGAGGCGACCTGAAACGCGCCGGAATAATACAAACAATTGATCCCGGCAGCGGACTGGAAGGAGATAGCCGCAAGGTGGTGGAGGCGTAATAGTCCCGACAACGCGCTTTTGCCTGCCGACAGAGTCTCTCTCCTCTCTGTGGGCGCTTGGGTGCCGAGTCTCATCCTTTCTCGCCATGTTTGACTTTCTTGCTGATCACCGAGCCAACCTCTGCGGAGGCAGCCACCTTTCACGTCGCCAGTTTCTGCAGGCGGGCGTGCTGGGTGCCGCGGGCCTTTCCCTTCCCCAATACCTGGCCGCCAAGCAGGCGGGCGGGGTGAAGCCGGGGCATGACCAGCGCTCCTGCATCATGATTTTCAATCTGGGCGGTCCCAGCCACATCGACCTCTGGGACATGAAGCCGGATGCACCTTCGGAGATTCGGGGACCGTTCAAGCCAATCCGCACGAAATCGCCGGACATCGACATTTCAGAAATCCTGCCCCTTCACGCGAAGATTGCGGACAAGTTCTCGCTCATTCGCAGTTGCTACCACAGCGGTGCCGCCGTGCATGACGCGGGCTGGCAGATCATGCAGACGGGCCGCCGATTCACGGGTGGAATCAACACGCCGCACGCAGGCTCGGTGGCGTCCTACCTGATGCGGCAGCGGTCGGACCTGCCACCGTTTGTGGTGCTTCCAGAGTTGATGGGTCGCGGCGGTGGCAACCTGCCGAATGGTCAGGCGGGCGGGTTTCTCGGCAAGGCCTTCGATCCCTTCGAGCTGCTGGCCGATCCATCGGTCGAGAATTTCAATGTGCCCGACCTGCTGCCGCCGGATCAAATCGGTGCCGCACGTCTGGAGCGCCGCCGCACCATGCGCGAGATCGTGGACGGTGCCGTGCGCAATTTCGAAGCGAGCGAGGACGCGCGGCTCTACGACGACAATTTCGCGGCGGCCTATCGGATCATGACGAGCCCGCAGGCGCGGAGTGCGTTTGATTTGTCGAAGGAGCCCAAGAAGATCCGCGAACGCTACGGGATGAATCGTGTGGGGCAGTGCATGCTGCTGGCGCGTCGGTTGGTGGAGAACGGCGTGCGCTTCGTGACGGTGAACACCTTCCTGACCGTCTTCAACGAACTGTCCTGGGACATCCACGGGTCGAAGCCCTTCATCAACGTTGATCAAATGAAGGGCGAGGTCGCGCCGATGTATGATCAAGCCTACTCGGCTTTGATCGAGGATCTGGATCAGCGCGGGATGCTGGAAGACACCCTCGTCACGGGACTCTGTGAATTCGGTCGCACGCCGAAGGTGAATCCTGCCGGCGGACGCGACCACTGGCCGCAGTGTTTCACTGTGTCGTTTGCGGGCGGCGGTGTGAAGGGTGGCCGCGTGATCGGCAAAAGCGATCCCATCGGTGGATTCCCCGCCGAACGACCCGTGACTCCGGGCGACGTGGTGGCGACGATTTTCCACAGCTTGGGACTGGATCCCAACAGCCACCTTCCCGGCCCTGCAGGCCGGCCTTTCCCACTGACGGATTTTGGAACTGAACCCGTGAAGGAGTTGTTCGCGTGATGAGAAAAGGAGGATCATGGACGGCGCTCATTGTCGGCGCCCTTTCGATTTCGACGGCGGTGGCGGGCGAGCTGCGCTTGCTGCCGGAACAGGTTCAACTGACAGGCAGCGAGGCCAGGCACCGGGTTCGTGCGTTTCGGTTTGAGGATGGTTTCGCCGGACCTGTCGAGAAGGCGAATCTGAAGTCGGGCAATCCCAAAGTCGTGAAGATCGACTCCGCCGGCACGCTCATCGCGGTCGGGAACGGAGAGACGACCGTGACTGCCCTCGCGTCCGACGGAAGCAAGGCCACAACCGCAGTTCGCGTGAAGGGCATCGACGTGCCGCATGAGTGGAGCTTCCGCAATCATGTGCAGCCGGTGCTCATGAAGGGCGGATGCAATTCCGGGGCCTGTCATGGCGCACTCGCTGGAAAGGGGGGCTTCACCTTGAGCCTTCGCGGCTACGATCCCGAGGGTGACTTTTTCTCGATCACGCGGGGAGCGCGAGGACGCCGTGTGGAGGTGGCCAATCCTGCCTATTCCCTCCTTTTGACCAAGCCCACCGCCGCGACGCGGCACAAAGGCGGCAAGGTGATCGATCCCAACTCGCGCGATTACCGCATCCTGGCGGAGTGGGTGGCAGCGGGCGCCAAGGGCCCGACGGATGAAGACGCACGATTGGATCACATCGAGGTGCTCCCCGAGCAATCCCTGCTGAAGGTCGGTGACAAGCAGCCTCTGATTGTGCGCGCCCACTACAACGACGGACGAGTCGAGGATGTGACCCACTGGGCCAAGTTCACGTCTTCGAACGAGGTTGTCGCCTTCGTGGATGACAAAACAGGCATCGTCAGCGTGGTCGGTCACGGCGAAGGCGCGGTTACCGCCTGGTTTGACAGCAAAATCGTCATCGCCCGTGTCACCTCACCCTTTGAGAATCAGATTGCCGAGTCGGTCTATTCGAAAGCCGAGCGACGGAACTTCATCGACGATCTCGTGCTGGCCCAGTTGAACCGGCTGAACCTCAAGCCATCGCCCCGCACCAACGACTCGGAATTCATTCGGCGGGTGTACCTCGACACGATCGGTGTACTTCCCACTGCCGAGGAGACCGGCGCTTTCCTCGCCTCGAAGGAATCGAACAAGCGCGGAAAAGTCATCGATCACCTGCTGAGCCGTCCAGAGTTTGTGGACTATTGGTCCTACCGCTGGGCGGACCTTCTGATGATCAATGGGCGGCTGTTGCGGCCCGAGGCTTTAAAGTCCTACTACATGTGGCTGCGAGGCTGCATCGAAAGCAACACGCCCTGGGATGAAATAGCACGCCAATTGGTGACGGCAACCGGCAGCAGCCTTGAGAATGGCGCTACCAATTTCTTCGCCGTGAATCAAGATCCTGAGACGATGGCGGAAAATGTCAGCCAAACCTTCCTCGCCCTCTCCATCAACTGCGCGAAGTGCCACAACCATCCCTTGGAAAAGTGGACCAACGACCAATACTATGGCTTCGCCAACTTGTTCGCCCGCGTTCGCGGAAAGGGCTGGGGCGGCGATCCGCGCAACGGGGACGGCATGCGCACGCTCTACGTGGAACCGAGGGGCGATCTCATCCAGCCCCGGACGGGCAAACCGCAGATCCCCGCGCCCCTTGACGGCGAACCCCTCACGCCCGACGCCACCGACGATCGTCGCGAGCATTTGGCGGAGTGGCTGACCTCACCAGACAATCCCTACTTCACTCGTGCCGTGGCCAATCGCGTGTGGGCGGCCTTCTTCGGCATCGGAATCGTGGATCCCGTCGATGATCTTCGCGCCTCCAACCCCGCAAGCAATGAGCCGCTCCTGGCCTCGATCTCGGATCATCTGGCGAAGAGCGACTACGATCTGAAATCGCTCATGCGCACGATCCTCCAGAGCGAGACCTATCAGCGCAGCAGCATGACCGTGCCGGAAAACGAGAGCGAGGAACGCTATTTCTCGCACTACTATCCACGTCGCTTGATGGCAGAGGTACTGTACGACGCGATCTCAAACGTGAGCGGAGTGCCCGGGGATTTCAACGCCGTCAAACTCCAGGACGGAAGCGAGCAAAAGACCGAGTTTTACCCCAAGGGAACCCGCGCGCTACAGCTCTACGATTCCGCCGTCTCCTCCTACTTCCTGAAGACGTTTGGCCGGAATGAACGCGCCATCGCCTGTGAGTGCGAGCGGTCCAATCAGCCCAGCATGGTGCAGGTGCTCCACCTGTCGAACGGCGTGACCGTGAACGACAAGCTCACCAAGAAGGAGAGTCGGGCGTCCATCCTTGCCAAGGACACGCGGCCCAACGCAGCCATCATCGAAGATGCCTACCTCAGCTGCCTTTCCAGAAAGCCCACGCCACAGGAGACCTCCCAGTTCGAGAAACTCTTCGCCGACACTCCGGAAGCCGAGAAGCAAATGGTCGTCGAAGACCTCTTCTGGGCGCTCATGACGAGCCGCGAGTTTTTGTTCCAGCACTGACCGTTGGAGTCAAGCCTTCAGGCGATCACCACACGCCCAATGACCTCCTCACGTTCTCACTGATCGGCTCAAGCCTTCACTCCTACCCTTGCGTCCACGTTCACCATGAAAACGCTCCCGCTCTTTTTCTCCCTGCTTACCGCAACAGCCGCAGCCGACGCGCCTGATTTCCACGCGGATGTGGCGCCCATTTTCCGGGACTACTGCATTGGGTGTCACAACAACGACGAGTTCGATGGCGAGCTGTCGCTGGAGACCTTTGCCGACCTGATGCGCGGTGGCGAGAGCGGCGAAGCGATTGCACCCGGACGTTCGGCGGACAGCTTTTTGATTCGCACCGTCACGAAGGAAGAGAAGCCGCGCATGCCGCCCAAAAAGGAGCCGCAACCCAGCGACGCCGAGATCGCGGTGCTGAAGGCCTGGGTGGACGCGGGCGCGAAGGGGCCGGAGGCATCCAAGGATGTGTCGATCCTGTCCACGCTGATCGTCCCGGACATCGCCATGGACGCCGGTGTCTCCGAACCGGTCAGCGCCACGGATTTTTCAACGGATGGCCGTTGGATGGCGGTCGCTCGGTATGGCGTGGTGGAGATCTTGGATGCGAGTTCGCGGAAAGTCGTTCGCCGACTCCAAGGACACCCGGGCAAGGTGAATGCGGTTCATTTCTCAAGCGATGGAAGTGAGATTCTCACAGCCAGCGGCATCACCGGCTTGAGCGGTGTGGCAACCCTCTGGGATGCCAAGAGTGGCACCAAGATTCGTGAGTTTGGGACCGGCAGCCGTGACATCTTTTATGACGCGGAGTTTTCGCCGGACGGTCGTCTCGTTGCTGCCGCTGGATACGACCGCGTCGTTCGGATCTGGGAAACAGCAACCGGGAAAGAGTTGCAGACGATCGATGTTCACAATGGAGCGATCTTTGATCTCGCGTTCAGTCCCGACGGCAAAATTCTGGCCAGCGCCAGTGGGGATCAGACCGTCAAGCTCTGGCGGGTGTCGGACGGGGAACGATTGGACACGCTGAACCAACCGCAGGATGAGCAGTACGCCGTGACCTTCACTCCGGACGGTCGGTTCGTGCTGGCGGCAGGCGGAGACAATCGGATTCGCATGTGGCGTTTGGTGTCGAAAGACAAGCCGCGCCTCAATCCCCTGGTGCACGCCCGTTTCGCTCATGAGGGAGAGATTGTCCGGCTGGCCATCGCACCAGATGGAAAAACGCTCGTGTCATCCTCAGCGGACGACACACTGAAAGTTTGGTCGCTTCCGGCTCTTGAAGTGATTTCCGTGCACAAGGATCAGCCTGATCTGGCCGCTGCGCTGGCGATCTCGGCCGATGGAAAGGCTTTCACGGTTGGTCGAATGGACGGCTCCATAGAACGCTTCGAATTCGACGCTACGGTTGCATCAGCCAAGCCAAATGCGGCGAACCCAACCCCAATTTCTGAAGCGCCTCAAACAACGGGCATGCTCAAGTTGACCAAGGTCGCCGAAACGGAGCCCAACAACCTGCCGAAGGAAGCAGCCCCCATTTCCATGTCCTCGCTGATCGAGGGCGTGATTGCTGAAGCGGGCGATCAAGATCTGTTTCGCTTCAACGCCAAGGCGGGAGAGGAATGGGTGTTCGAGGTCAACGCGGCGCGAATGAAGTCACCGCTGGATTCGAAACTGGAGATTTTGGATGCCCAAGGCGAGCCGGTGGAGCGGGTGAAGCTTCAAGCCGTTCGGGATTCGTGGTTCACGTTCCGCGGCAAGGACTCGGACACGAGCAATGACTTCCGCGTCCAATACTGGATGGAGATGGACCTCAACGACTACCTCTATGCCAATGGCGAAGTCGTGAGGCTCTGGCTCTATCCACGCGGTCCGGACTCGGGTTTCAATGTCTATCCTGGCACGGGCAAGCGGTACACTTACTTTGGAACAACCCCGTTGGCTCACCCGCTTGGCGAGCCTTGCTACATCGTCAAACCGCTTCCGCCCGGCGCGGAACCGATTGCGAACGGTCTGCCGGTCTACACGCTGTACTACGAGAACGACGACGATCCAAAGCGGCAGTGGGGGTCGGACTCCATGCTGATTTTCACCGCACCCGCTGACGGCGACTACCTGGTGCGCCTCAGGGATGTCCGGGAACAGGGCGGCCCCGACTTCAAGTACGCGCTGACGGCACGGCCACGGATGGAGGACTTCAAAGTCACCCTCAAAGGCATGAATCCGACCGTGAATGCAGGCAGTGGGAAAGAGTTCAGCTTCAGCGTGGAGCGGATGGATGACTTTTCAGGCGAGATTCGCATCGATGTGAGCGGCCTGCCCAAGGGCTTCCACTCGAGCAGTCCCATCGTGATCGAGAAGGAGCAGTTCGGAGCCGAAGGTGTGATTTTTGCCAAAGCCGATGCAGTGGCGCCGACAGAGGAAGACTTGAAAAAGGTCAAGCTAACCGCGACCGCCATGATTCGAGGTCGGGAAGTCCGCCATGAACTGGGCAGCCTCGGGAAGATCCAACTGGGGCCACGCGCCAAGGTGACCGTGGAGATCGTCGCGGATGGCGATTCCGGCCAGCCGAAACAGGAACCGGGAGGTCCGCTCGAACTCACCATTCATCCAGGGGAGACCATCAGCGCCATCGTGCGCGCTCACCGCGCAAAGGACTTCAAGGAGCAGGTCCCGTTCGGCAAGGAAGACTCGGGTCGCAATCTTCCGTTCGGCGTGTTTGTGGACAACATCGGCCTGAGCGGCCTCTTGATTTTGGCCGATCGGGATGAGCGTCAGTTCTTCATCACCGCAGGACCCGAATGGCTGCCGGACACGACGCGATTGTTCCATCTGCGGACCACCGCTGCCGGTGTTCAAACCACACGCCCCGTCCTTTTGCACGTGAAGAAGAAGGACGCCGTGGCAGCGAGATGACCCCCAAGGAAGGATGCCATTCTTGGCGTCCAACGCGATCCCCCGGGACGGCAGGAATGCCATCCCTCCTTGAGACATATTCAGCCTTTCCACCCCTCAACGAATTTGAGTAGGATGTCGGAATGAAACGACTTCTACTAGTCATCGCATTCATTGCGCCGTTGTCAGCTCATGCCGTCGATGCCGGATGGAAGGCGGCGCTCGCCTCCGAGAAAATCACGCCGGACACGATGATGTGGATGGCTGGTTACGCCTCGCGGTCCGCTCCTGCAGACGGTGTGGGTCTGGACCTGTTCGCGAAGGCGCTGGTCATGGAGGATGGCGGCGGACAACGAATCGCAATGGTGACGATGGACCTGATCGGAATTCCCCGGGAGGTTCACCTCGCGGCAGCCGCAGGGGTGGAAAAGGCAACCGGCATTCCCATTTCAAGGCTCGTCCTCAATGCATCGCACACCCACTGCGGTCCAGAGCTGCGCGTGATGCGAACGGGCAAAACCGATGAGCCGGACACACGCGCCAAGGAAGCGCAGGACTATTCGGATCGAATCGTGGAAACCATCGTGCGCTTGGTGACCCGATGCGTGTCGGAATTGAAGCCTGCCTCCGTTGCCTACAGTCAAGCTCGTTGCGGTTTTGCGATGAACCGGCGGACACCCCATCTCGGTGGCTTCAAGAATTTTCCCAATCCCGACGGTCCGGTGGATCATCGGGTGCCGGTTCTCAAAGTCGCTTCGGCGGAGGGCGACACGATTGGATTGGTTTTCGGATACGCATGCCATTGCACGACGCTGAGCTACCAGAAGTTCAACGGCGACTACGCGGGGTTCGCCCAAAAGTACCTGGAGGAGAAGCACCCGGGCGCAACCGCACTCTTCGTCAATGGCTGCAGCGGCGATCAGAATCCGTATCCGCGCCGTGAAGTCGGCATGGAGTCGGATCATGGAAAAACTCTCGCGACCGCCGTCGAAGCCGCTCTGGAAACGAAACTCAAGCCCCTGACGGGAGATCTCCGCGCCGCGTATCGGGAGATTCCCCTCGCGTATGAAGCGCCCCCAACACGCGAAGAACTCGAAGCGCGCCTGAAGGGCAGCGACAAGTGGGAGGTTCGTCGGTGCGAGGTCTTGCTGGAGACGCTGGACCGAGGCGAGGCCTTGCCGACCTCCTATCCCTACCCAGTCCAAGTGTTGCGGCTGGGAGAGGATCTGACGCTTGTCACGCTGGGCGGCGAGGTGGTCGTGGACTACTCGTTGCGGCTTCAGAAAGACATCGCCGATCCCATCGTCTGGGTCGCTGGATACTCGAACGACGTCATGACCTACATCCCCAGCCTCCGCGTCTGGAAAGAAGGCGGCTACGAGGGCGGTGAGGCGATGAAATACAACTTTCATCCCGCCCGCTGGGACCCCATCGTCGAAGAGCATGTCGTGAAGACCGTGATGGAACTCCGGTCCGATATTGAGTGAAGCCCAAGCGTGAACCTCATTCTGAAACAAATCTGGATCGCCACCGAAGCGAAAGCACCACCCATCTCTGTTGCGACCGTCGCACTCGAAGCGCATCGCGGCATTGTGGGGGATCGCTACCACGCGGCGGCAGGCAGCTTCTCGCGATTCGAGAACAGCGGGCGGCCCATCACCCTCATCTCCTACGAGGCGTTGATCGAAATCCGTGACCGACTCGGTATCGACCTTTTCACAGCGGGACTGCACCGGCGGAACCTCGTCATCAGTGGAGCTTCAAGTCACGACCTTGCCGAACTCGCGAATCGCACCTTCCGAATCGGCAGCTCCGTCTTCTCCGGCAAGCAGCCCGCCCATCCCTGTCGTTTTCTGGAGAAACTCGCACCACAGGGCACCTTCGACGCGCTGCGCCACTGCGGCGGCGTTCGTGCCGACATCATTGAAAGCGGAACGATCGCCTGCGGGGATGGGGTCGAGTTTCTCGGGGAGCAGCGCACGCTCCCCTGATCAACCTTCTGCGGAGCCGCCACCTGCTCAAAGCTGATGTTGTCGATGGCGACGTTATCACTGCTGCTGCCGAGGTTGGTGGCATCGATTTGAATGGTGATCTGACCGGACTGGAGTGGTGCCGCTGAAAAATCGATCCGGGTGCGTTCTCCGGCGACGTGGAAGTTGAGTTCCGAAAAGAGTTCCCCGCTCAGGCCATCAAGCACCTTGACCGAATTGACCGTGTAGTCAGAGGGGGTGTAGCCAGCCAGATCGAATCCAAGCAATTGCACCTCCTGTCCGGCATCGGCGGTGAGCTGAATCTCAAAGGGTGTGGCAAAGAATTCCTTTTTGTAGATGACGTGTTGGAGAAGCCCGTAGTCGCCAATCGCGTGCACCATGGAGGCGGCGGGCAGGTAATCGACCACGATGCCCGGCGTAAAGGAACCCGCTCCCACATAGGAAAAGCTGCCCATTGTGGCCGACGTGATGCGCTGACCGTAGCTAGTATCCAAGTCCACGTAACTGCTCTGCCCTGACTCAAACGTGAGCATCGACCAATTGCCGAGCGTGGCGGTGGGCACTTGCTTGAACTGAAGATTGTCGAGGCCCACTTCGTCGCTGCCCGCAGCGATGTTCGTACCATCGACGACGATGGTGAGGATGTTGGACGTCAAATTCAGACCAGTGAAATCGAGGCGAATGTGAGACGAGCCTAGAGCAACCACATTTTGCTGGGACCACAAGACCGCACCGCTGCCGTCTTGAATCTCCACACTGTCAATGGTGTGATCCGCGCCGTAGCCGGCCAAATCGAAATGATCGAGCTGCACCGCGAATCCAAAATCCGCGACGAGATCGATCCTGAGCGGCCCCCCACTGCTGGTATAGATCACCTGCTGGAGATCTCCAAAACCCGTATTCCAAGCCGAAGTGAACCCGACGAACACCGCCTCAATGTTCGGCGTAAATGCGTCACTCCCACCATAAACGAAAGATCCGTCCATCGTGCCCGTCACACGGTCACCATAACCGGTAGAGCTAAACCCGCCGAAGACAAATTCGGTGGTGCCGGTGGAGGTGAAGGTGGGCGTGTTGTTGTTCACGCCGAGGCGGTAGAACTCTCGCGGTATCAATGGATCCTCGATATCGAACCAGAGGTCGTAGTACCCAGGACCGTCGAAGGCAGCGAGGAGTCTTCCGCCGATAGGAGGAGGCGTGCCGGTCCACGGGAGGAGATCTTGCCAATCGGTAAGGTTCGTCGACTTCTCCACCGCCACGTCCTCACCGCTGATGCGCTTCGACAACCTCACATTCAAGGCAGGTTTTGCTCCCGTGCCGAGATCGATCGCCTCAATGGTTGGCAGGCCATTGCGACCCTCCGCGAAAAAAGGACTGCCTGCAGTCAGGTACTCCATGATGGTGGACGCGCGATCACCGTCGTAATCGGCAAGGTCACCGGAGATCGTTGGGTCGGCGAGTTCAGCGGGCGTAAAGTGCAAGGCGCGCCAAGCGGCGTAGGTTTGCGGGGCGTTCGCATTGACGACCTGAATGCTGCTTTGGGCCATCAGCCCTGCGTAGTTGAGAGTGACGGTGGCGCTTCCCACGCCTGCGCCTTTCCAGTTCATCGCATCAGAAACGTCAACGATGGCTCCAGAGGAAGAGCCCACACTGATGTCACTCGGGGTCACCCAGCGCCGGATGGAACTCCCGTCTGAGTAATGGACCCACACCACAGGTCGGACCTCGTCCCCGAGGTCAACAGTCACACTCGACGGGTCCAATGTGATGCTCTGTGCGGTGGCGGAGGGTGGCTCGATAGATACGACGCGGATGGGCGTGGCGAAGACCGTTTTCCCGCCCGACTGGTACGTGGCATAGAGAACAACATCGCCAATGACTTCGGCGTCGACGGATACCGTGACGCGCAGAGGATTGCCGGAGTCCGGGGTCACGGTGACGCCATCGGAAGACACGCCTCCAACGCCAAAGACTTCTGCAAACCAGGTGAGGTTTCCCACGGATGGTGCTCCAGGAGCCGGTTGAATTTCAAACACGTAGTCGATGCTTGGTGGAGGGGATGCTGCGGCACCTGCAAAGCCCTCAGGTGGCGGTGGGCTCGCCAAGATTTCCACGATCAGTGAAAGCCCCGAGTGGATCTCTTGATCGACCAGTTCGTCAACCTTGCTGACTTTCACCTTGAGTTTGGGTTTGATTGTTTCCCAGTCTTTCTCCAAGTCTTCAGCATAATCGAATCCAAAAGTGCCAATCCCATCAAGAAGCTCCATCACCCGCGTTGCGACGCCCCCGCTGTTGGTCTGTCTTGGGGCGTTTCCAAAGAGCGTCTCGGGGCGCCCATGAGCGATGAAGCCGGGCAGGAGTTGGCTTGAGGAACCCCCATGGGTCGCCTCATCCACACCGACGACTCCGTCGGAGCCGGACGGCGTGAGCACCGATTCCGCCTCTGGCGAAAAGCCAATCATTCGGTAGGCGAGAGACTGCGCGGTATCGACCCTGGTCGCCATCAGGTAAACTTCCGCTTCGTCGTCGTAGTGATGCCCGGTTGTGGGTCCTGTTCGCAGGCTTGCCCGTGCAAGTGCATCTTTGTAGTCCCTGTGCCACGCCGGGACACGCTTCAACATCTCAGGAATGTAGGAGATGCCGGCAAAGCCTGCGAGTTCGCTGGCTGCGAGTGTTTTTTCCATCCGTAGGCCGTACAATCCCACGATTCCAACTCCGAGAATTGGGTCGGTGCCGATGGTGATGCCTCGGCGAAACCGTCCGTGCCAAAAATTGTATCCACCGCGAAAGCCACTCACCGCCTCACCACCCCTCTGGCAAAGTCCAAGCAGGAGGTTGCCTCCGGTGCCGTGCCCCACCGCATCAGGAAAGCTGAACGCCCACGACTGGCGCAAGGCATCGATTTCTTGATCCCAGCCGAGACCCTCAACGACCTCCGACAGAAGGTAGTAGGGTTCACTGGAGCCGGGATTGTAGCTCGGTGTCGTCGTCGTGAAGTTCAGTTGCTTGACGAACTCTGGCTTCCGCGAGGTGTGGACGACGTTGAGAAATTCGGAACCCCAGGGCTCAAAAGGACTACTGCCAATGAGAAAGAGAGGTGGTCGGCGCAAACGAATCGGATCCTGGGATAGCAATGCTCCAGACCCCTCATCGTAGACTCGAAACTCTAGTTCTATCTCAAGATCGGCCGAATCAAACATGAGGTCATCCGCGTCGATTCGATTCAAACTCACGTAGGCCGTTCCGGCCCCTGGGTTTCCCGCCGCGATGGGGGTGACGACATGAGGCGACGAGGTGGAGAGATAGTCCCAGAATGGGCTGCTTTCGAGATTGAGTTGGCGGTCCCTCAATGAAAATGAAAAATCACTCTTCACGGTGCCACCACGAACGACGCTGTATTCCCATCGGAGCGGTCGGTCCAATGGCGGCTCGTTGAGTTTCAGTTCGATGACCAGTGGAGTCACCCCATCTGCCGCGAGTCCGCCCGCATGATCGAGGCGGGGTTGAGCAGCGAGAACGATAGGATCGGTTGTGGGATTGTTCGGGGCTGAATCCTGCGCAAGGGATGGATTCACCGTCTGTTGAGTCGCCGCCAACATGGAGAACAGGACGATCGGTTTGAAGCAGAGGAAATCGTTTCCAGAATCCGTGGCTCCAGCCGTCACGACTGCGAGACGCTTGTTTTCCGCAGGTGCGGTGAAGACGACGTTGTTTGAAATCGAGGTGGTCGTCAACTCTGCCACAACGACGTAGGTCCCGGGTGCCACGTTGGTAAACTCGTAAAAACCATCGAGCGGATCGTCGTTCAAGGGGTCGGGACTCACCGTGTCAAGAATTGGACCCGTGGGTGTGATGGTGCCCATGCCATCATCCGCGTACAAATGAAGCAGCACGCCATCAAACGGAGTGTCCTCAGCATCCGCAAAGTCTCCGTCCCGATCCAAATCCAGCCGGATCTCACCACTGATGGAACCGGGCGTGAAAAAGAGAAAGTCGTTGCCGGAGTCGGTGCCATTGGCGGTGACCACACCTTGGTGTTTCGAAGTCAAGGGCGCTGTCACTACCGTGCCATTGAGCTGTGAAGTCGAGCCGAGCTCCGCAACCACCACATAGGTGCCAGGGGGCAGATTGTTAAACTCATAGGAACCATCCACCGGCGAGGGCTGAACACTGGCCCCGATCTGGCTCCCCGTCGGGGTCAGCGTTTCAGTGCCGTCATCGGCGAAGAGTTTTAGATCCACATCCGTGAAGGGAGGATCACCCGCGTCTCCGAAATCGCCGTCTTGATCCTCATCGAACCGCACCGAACCCGTGATGTTGCCTGTGCCTCCACCCAGTCCCCCTGTCAGCGCAATCCCATAAGGATAGGAGTTGCCGTCCTGACTCACGCGAGTCAGCACCTTGCCGTCGGAGGTCATCAGCGTCGCTCGTCCGTCCGCACCATTGCCTAGGTCACTTCGCAGGGCGACGTTGAAGATGGGAACATCGCCGCCCAGCTTGTCCACCGTCGAACCGCGCTGAGCGACCACCGAGAAATTTCCACTACCGTCATCCACCCAAAGTCGGCTGATGAAATCGCTACCCGATCCCGAAAAGTAGATGCGACCATCGGCAGCCATACCGGAATCGAAGATGTTGTACAAGGTGATTCCGGGATCGAAGCCTGGAATGGGGTCTCCCTTTCTCACAAGGAGATTGAGGCTGCCGCCGCTCCCAGCCCAAATGCCGACATTGGTATTGAATGTCACCGCTGGTGAACCAGTTCCCGATTGCAAGCCCGCTCGCAGCATCACCCGACCTGAGGACGAGACTTGGAAGGAGGTCGTCGTCGAGTTAAAGTCGATCACGAAAGCCGCTCCGCCCGTCCCAGGTGCGGGATCGGTAAAGCCTGAGTCGTGTCGAAGCACTCGCGTCACGCTGCTGCCAGTGGCGACGAAGAGCCCACCCTGATCATTGCTCGTCTCCGCCGTGAAGGTCGACCAGCCTGAATTGGCGATCGAGCGGAAGCGTGGGTTTTGTCCCCACGTCCCACCGCCAGGAGCAGAGTCACCTTCACGAATCAATTCACTGATGCTGCCGCCGACCCTCCTCCATAGGCCATCGTAAATCGCGGGAATCATCGGATCAGGACGAATCGTTCCGCTGACGCAGATGTCGCCGTCGTCATTCATCACCATCGCCTCAAGCAGCGCGAACGACGCCTCAGCCGGAAGCCCGGAAAGCCCGTCCTCGTCTTTTTGGAGCACCACCGTCTCGCTTCCCGCCGAGCCGAACCAGATGGCCTGCATGCTTCCGCCCAGGTAGGCCAGGTAGCCGAGTTGGCCGGATCGGTTGAGTGCAAAACTGGGGATCGACGTCACGACTGCGCCGGGAATCACCTCGGACCGCGTCTGGCCCTCATAGATCACGGTGGACAGCGAACCCACACTCCCGGCCATGAGTGCCTTGGTCGAGCCAAACCGAGCATCGAGCAGGATTTGCCCTGCATCGCTGATGGAGGCATCCCAGTGACCAGTGTAAATGGCACCACCACTGTCGGGTGCCGCATCGCCGCTGGTGATCACCTTCTGAATCGCTGCACCGGGTCCGGAGGAATAAAAAACCATGTTTCGCGGTGTGCCGGTACCGGGCTCGGAAAAATCAAAATTGCCCACGATCTTGCCATCGGCGCTGACGGTGAGCGGAGTGGGATAGCCCACCGTGGCACCCGCCACACCCGGAACGGCTTCGCCTTCGAAAACGACGCGGGTGAGATCGGCAGCATGGCAGATCGTTTGGCAGAAGAGGGCAAGACCGCCGAGAGCGACGTATCGCAGAGCGTTCCTCCGGGTCCGGATTGCAAGAGTTCGCTTCATAATGCATTTAGATCAGAGCCATCTTCGCGAGGAGTCCGACTGGAGAACTTGGCACGCCTAAGAAAATCCCAGCGTGAACGGAGTATAGGGCCAACTAAACCCATCACCAATCGCTAATTGTGACAGATCTCCGCGCGCAGGCTTCTACCGCACTCATGAGCTAACGGTCAAGGGTCCCCATTCCCGGTCACAGATAGAAACGAGGAAAAGCTTGTTCGGCGATGAATCTCAGGGAGAATCACCGATGTGATCTCTCGGCGCATTGCTTGTCTGGCTCTTCTGCTGTCCGCTGCCCCAGCGTCTGCGACTCCACCCAACGTGATCTTCATCCTCGCGGACGACCTTGGGCGGGAGACGCTGGAGTGCTACGGCGGCGATTCGCATGCGACGCCAAATCTCAATCGCCCCGCCGACGAAGGCACGCGATTCGAAGCCTGCCAAGCCACACCGATGTCGATAGCTCATTGATCCGCTGGAGCATCCGGCGGCCCTTCACCGACAGATGTTCCGGTAGTTGTATCCTCTCAAAATTCCAATCCCGAAGCGTTGAAACTTCCGCCACTGCTTTTGCCGATTTTTCCAAAGTAGGCCGGGCGCTTTTGTTCAGAAACTGGCAGGCCAAGGCAAGGATGTCTTAGGGCCAGCCTGATGGGAGGAAATGCCCTTCTCGCTTGAGACGCGAGGCCGTTCACTCATGGAGCGAAGTCGGCCTCGAAACGGAGGAATTCGGTCCCTTCCGGTCCGGGACCGGAGCCACAGGCTTCGAGCATGTCGGCATCATCGCGCAGGATGGTGACGCCTTCCGTGTCCCAGTCGATCAGATTCGTGGAGCGCCAGACACGGTACACCACGTCAGGCTGGATGCCGCTGCGGGGCACACGGAGGAGCAGGCCGCCCGAACCATCGCGTGCAGGGTGAGGCAGGAATGGAGACGCACCGCCACCAGGCGGATTCCCCACCGCGTAGTGATAGAAATTGGGCAATCCTGAGCCGAAGGGGTCGCTCATGGGATCGTCCTCGGTTCCGAGTTCGAAGCTGTTGAGTAACTGCCACGCCCACCATCCATTGTAGTTGGGCGACGAGATGGGGCCGGACTGCCAGATCCCTCCGCCAGAGCCCACCACGATCAGGCGGTCCTGAAATGGAATGACGGCCCGGTGCCGACTGCCCTCTGGGAGCAGGTTTGCCGACCAAGGTCCGCCCGGGACCTTCTTCATCAACAGGCCGGTCTGGGTTCCGTTCACATTGATTCGCCCTGCAAGAAAGAACTGGCCTTCGTGGAAGATCAGGTCTTCAGCATCGAGGCCGGAAAGTTCCTGCGTCGGAGCTTGAGTCGGATCCGGGAGAGATTGCAGGCCCAAGGCAAACCCACCGAAATAGAACTGCCCATTCAAAAACCAGGCTGGTCGGGCAATCTTGTTGTTGCTGAAAGAGGCGGCCCAAGTCTGCTCGGTCCAAGTCACCAAATCGGGCGACGTGAAGGCATAGGTCCGGTCGTTGTTGCGGTCGGCCATGGCGAACCAAGTGCCATTGCCATAGGCGATCGCTTGGATGTGATCTGACGCGGGAAAAGCCACGCTCTCCCAGGTCAGGCCGTCGTCATAGGACTGCCGCATCGTCTCGTTCTCACCCACCACGACCCACCGCAGATTGGTTCTCTCCATGTGGTAAAGCAGACTCCCGCCGAGATGCACCCGCGACCACGCCGCACCATCGGTCGAGCGATACAGGCAGCCTTCCCAAGCAGCCCCCGCGACGGATCGTTCCCGCCCCGCCGCGATGAAGGTGCCGTATTCGGAATAGACATCGTAGAGCTGGAGCGCATCCACTCCCTGCTGCGCTTTGAGATCGAGTAGAATCCAATTCGAACCATCCGTGGAGTGGGCGATCTCTCCCGCCGTGTTGACGGCCACGACCCGCTGCCAACTAGCGGTTCCATCCTGAAATTCTGCAGTGGTTCCACTCACACGTTGGGACCACGCTCCGATCTCAGCATTCACATCGACGGTGGTCGTCAGTGTGAACGTTCCGCCTTTCATGTCAGACACCACCACGCTCACCTGGAACAAACCAGAGGTGGTGTAGGTATGAACAAGATTGGGGCGGTTGACGCTGACCTCACTGCCGTCACCGACATCCCAGTGGTAGGCCAGCTCATCTCCATTGGGATCGGATGCGGCGACGGCAAACGTCAGCTGTGTGTAAGGTTGAAGCGTTCCAGAAGGAGATTGCGTCCATGACCCCGCAGGGGCTTGATTAGCCGTGGGGTTGATCTGCACTTCCATGTCAATCCATTGGGCTGGCGCCGCTCCACCCCGCTCCACAGGCGTAATGTGGACCGAGTCTGACCCGCTGACATCGCTGAACGTTTGACCGGTTGGCAGCTCAAAGTCACTGTCGGCGAATGACCCCACCCGGCCCGCCTGTACGAGCCAGTTCTTATTCGGACTGGCCGACTTTCTCCACAGCACCTGCACACCCCGACTGAGGCGGCGGCGGTACTCGATAGCCCGCTTGTGCCCGATCCAGAGTTCGTCGCCAGAACCGTCCGGTCTCGAAATGTAGAGCGCCCCGACCTGGCCCTGACCCGGTACCTGGATGTGATCCGCTCGATACAGTCGGTAGCGACCACTCTGTGTCACCTCGACAATCTGATCGTCATTGAGCCAATTAAGCCGGGCCTTGGCTTGGGAGTCAAAATGGCCGTCGGGGAAGGGGCCTCCGCCCATGGTGCTGGAGCCTCCTCCGTATTCGTCATTCGTCCCCGATGGATCGAAGGCCAGGCCAGCCACGCTGGGGATCCACCGGCTGGAATGGCCGACGCCGTAATTGTGCCCAAACTCGTGAACGAAAACGCTGGTACCGCTCGACTGAATCCAAGAGCGCTTCCCTCCGACGTTGGCCAAACCACCGTAGCCCATTCCGATCCCCTTGAACTGAACGCAATGGAAGTCGTAGTCGTCGATCACGTACCCTGCGGCGGCTGCGGCGTCTTTGGCGGAATCGTGGAGCTGACGATTGCCGTTGTTTCCCGCGTCGTTTTCCCCCGGGTAGTAGCTGCCACTTTGGGGCATTCGAAAGACCTCTGGAGTGACCGTCACGATGAGATTTGTTTTCCCAAAAGAGTAGTCGTAGAGCACGGGAGAGATCGTCTGCGTCAGTTTCTCGACCAGCACCGACTCTTCCTCACGCGCACCGGTGAGATCAGGGAAATCCACTCGGATCAACAAGAGCCGCTTCGGGGTTTCCGTCCACGGATTGGTGACTGGAGGCGCGGGCAATGCCGAGGCCAAAGGCTCGAACTCTCCGTCCGTGTGGGTTCCGTTTTCCAACCAGGCAAGAAGTTGCTCAGCACCGCCGTCTTCGCCGGGCAGATCTTCCCAGGCATGAAGACGGTCTCTCATGTCCCGCAGCTCGGAGGCATCGGTGACGCTGCCCACCCGCCCACCGATGACGAACGTGAGGCCTCCACCGGGAGGCAGGTCCGCCCCACTCCAAACGCTGACGCGCTCAGAGGCACGGATGCTCGGGAGCAGGTCCCGCACCACCTCCGCCTCGCGCCCAGCCACCACTCGCACGGCCGATGGCCACACGGCGGCTTCGCCCCGCAACACAAAACCCTGAACCGGAGCGCCTGCGCGGGTCAGTGGCGACTGCCGCCGATCATAGCTGTGCGTGAGCCAGTCGTCGCCCGCTCCCGTCAACAGCCGCAGCTCGTGGCGGGTCTTCCCTGACTCGGGATCACAAGACACCATCGACTCCTGCCTCACCCACAGGCTGATGGGCTTCTCACTCACCGCCTGAATCTCCGGCGGCAAGGCCACCCACTCATCCCAACCGAGTGACGCCTCCAGCGCGGCTTGCGGATCTGTCTTCATCAAGCGCAGGAGGGATTCGCCCCGCGCGCTCGCCAGCTCCAGGCCCTCCGTGAGCAACGATTCCTTCTCGGCCACCGTTGCCCTTGCCTGCCAGTTTGCGAACCAGTCACGAAGACTCTCGCTCTGCTCCCCGACCACGCGACGTTCCTCAATAATCCGGTCCTGGTCAGCACCCGGTTTGGCCTTGTCCCCTACGAGGGTCTCGTGGTTCTGCGGCTGGAACGGGGCATCACCCAACCACCAGGCGAAGATCGCAACGAGTGCGACCGCCAGCGGCAAAGCCAAAGCGAGTGAAGACCGTGATTCCATCGACCAGCCGACAACGTAGGGACTCAAGTGACAGAAGTCCAGCCTCCCCTGGGTCAGGCATCGTCATCGGGTGTCAAAATGCGTCATGAGTGGGGGATTGCAGGAAGAGCCGGTCGGTCGTTAGGATGGGGAATGCTGCGTTTGCTCGTCATTTCCTTATTCTGCCTCGCCAGCGCCCTGGCCGCCGCACCCAACGTGATCTTCATCCTCGCGGACGACCTTGGTCGGGAGACGCTGGAGTGCTATGGCGGCGAATCGTATCGAACACCAAATCTCAACCGACTCGCAGGTGCAGGCACTCGGTTTGAAGCCTGCTACGCCACACCGATGTGCAGCCCGACGCGCTGCATGCTGATGACGGGCCGCCACAACTTCCGCAACTACACGCAGTGGGCGCGGATGGATTTTGATCAGCCGACCTTGGGGCGGCAGATGAAGAAGGCCGGCTATGACACGGCGGTGTTTGGGAAGTGGCACCTCGGCGGATGGGATGGGCCTCCCTTTGGGCCGAGCATCATCGGGTTTGATCGCTACGTGAGCTGGAACTACGAGATCGTCGTCGCGGAGTCCGGCATCCACGGAAACCAGTTTTGGAAGACGCAGGTGCAGGAGGATGGACGGCAGTTCCGCCTCGACGGCTACGGACCGGCCTACTACGAGAAGGCGACGCTGGACTACATTCGGGATCACGCAGTGCCGGACGCCAAACCCTTCTTCATCTACTACGCGCTCGTGCACGCACATCGACCGTTCGTGCCGGGGGAGAACGATGAGGCGAGCGACGAGGAACGCACGGCCAAACGTGGCGAGCTCAAGTGGTTCCCTGACATGGTCCGCTTCATCGATAGCACGGTGGGCAAGGTACTCAACGTGCTGGCGGAAACCGACCAACTCGAAAACACCGTCGTCTTTTTCTCTGCCGACAACGGCACTGACAACGTCAGCGAAGCCAAGGGACTCACCTCACGCTGGCGCGGCACGGAAGTCGAAGGTGGAAAGTACCTGCCGACGGAGCTGGGTGCCAATGTGCCTCTGCTTGTCCGCGGACCCGGAGTTCCGGCAGGCCGCGTCTTGAAGGCACCCGTCGATTTCACGGATGTTATGCCCACGCTTTGCTCCATTGCAGGCGTTGATGCGCCAGAGCAAACGGATGGAGAAAATCTCTGGCCCATGCTGACGGGCGGGCCGGAAACCAGCCACGACGGGCTCGCCTTCACCTGGGGCGTTTACGAGCACAGCTCCAAAAAGTACAAGGACCCTCGCGCCTTCACCGACGAGCTGCAGCATTTCGTCCGCGACGAGCGGTGGAAGCTGTCGTCCAAAGGGGATCTCTACGATCTGGACAACGACTGGAGGGAATCGAATCCCCTTCCCTACGACGCGGAACCCGAAGTTCGGTCGCGGCTGAAGTCGAAACTCGACGGCTTGAGGGCCACTCAGCCAAAGCTCTGGTAGCGGCTGATTCAGCCCCGATCACCGTTCCGAAATCTGGCCGCTGGCAGCGCTCTTCATCACGCTCAATTGTTCCTCGGCAGAAAGATCCGCGACCCGGGTATAGCGTCCGTCGAAGTAGGCTCGTGCGCCGTGGTACCACATCGTGTTGGCACCAATGACTTCAAGTTGGTTGCTGCGAAGGATGAAGCTGAGGTTGGTCTCGTCTTCTTTGCCCTCTTCTCGACCTTTGTCGCTGAACCAGCCGATGCGATCATTCCACGCCGCGATGCCCGCGATGGAGCCGAGATGCGAGGTCGGACCGCGGACGACTTCAATTGAGAAGTGCAGCAGGTGGTCGTTCTCCACCAGATCGATGTGCCCTCCGTAGCTGTCGATCCATCGACCGGTGAGCGAACCTCCATCCGGCAACGGAGCGACAAGTCCCTTCAGCCACGAAGTCCGACTCTCGGTGAGTGCGGCTGCAGCTTCAAAGTAGGCGGCGGATTCACGAATTTTCTCCTCGTCACCCCTCTCACCGGTGTACATCGGTGATGTGGCAATGTAGTCGCGATACTCGACCCACCCGCGCTGCTCCTCCCGCAGTTCATTGAAGGCCGGTTCCGGCAGTTTCTCCTTTGCCTCCGACCACGCCGCATTGAGTTCCGCATCGGCCTTCGCAAAAGCCGCTTTGGTCTGTGCCAGCGTCATATCCGCCGCAACTGCAGACGAGACGGACAGAAGTGCGATCAGTTCCCAAAAGAGTTGCCACTGTTTCATGAAGTCAATTCATCGAAGCGCGGAGGCAAAGTGCAAGAGTTCAATCCTGTACCTCGGACACCACCCAAGGATAAATGTCGGTCTTCATCTCGCTGAACCACAGCACCCCCTCATGGCGCCACGCATCCAGCACCCAACGGTGTTCCGGCCGATCCATCGCGGACACGGCCAGCGAGTGATGCTCACGGAAGGTGCTTCCCACGTGGGACTCCACCCGCTCGACTCGCAAGGTCCGCCACGTGAACTGATCCAGCACCGCCTTCAAATCCGTGGCCCACTGCCAGCAGTTTCCCCGCTCGGTCACGCCCCAGTAGATCGCCACATTGTGAATCCAGCGATGATTGCGAATGTTGTACTTCTTCCGAAGGGCCGCGCAGGTCTCCACCGCCACCTTTGCAAATTGGTCAGCCTCAGCCGGATCCACGCTCGGAGACAAGGCCTTCAAATCCGTGGCCAACTTGCCTGCGCGCAGTGCCCGCTCGGGGCTTGTCTCAAAGCGAGTCGCGCAACTCGACAAAAGGATCCCCGTGAGCACCAAACATATCATGTCCCGAATTCGCATCGGCAGAGAGTGGAGACGTGCCTTGCCCGCGCAAGCGACAAATCGATTCCACCGAGCGATGCATCCCGAAACACGAGGCTCTCCCTCCAAAGGCTCGGTCACACCATCGGCCACAGCCACGCCCCAATCATCACCACCGGCAGCCCGGTCAAGCCCATCAGCGACATCATCGGCGTCACGATCTTGAGAGTCTCGCTCTCCTTCATTCCGGACATCCGGGTGATGATCCAGAAGCCACTGTCATTGAGCCAGGGGATCGGCTTGGAACCGCAGCCGATGGCCAGGGCCAGGTACACCGGGTGAAACCCCAGCTCCCCTGCTTCGAGAAAGGCCTTCGCGATGGGTGCGGCGGTGATCATCGCCACGGTGGCCGATCCTTGGGCGGTTCGGACCAACGTGGTGATGAGAAAACAGATCGGTAAAGCCCACGTCTGCGCTGAGCTGCTGCCCAGTTGTTGAATCAGATCCGCCACGCCCGTTTGCCGGAGCGTACTGCCGAACGCTCCGCCCGCAGCGGTGATCAGCAGGATGGCCGCGCCCGACATCACCGCGTCTCCCACCGCGTCGTGGACAGACAACGTTCCAGCCTGCCGGTGCTTCGTCAGCAGAACCAAGGAGATGCCGGCTCCAATAGCGAGCGCCACATTCCGATCCGTCCACCAAGGCTCCGTCTCGGCAAAACTGCCCCAGGCGATCAAGGCAATCGGCACCAGAATCGGCAGCACACACCAGAGCAATGGCGGGAGGTGAGCCGAAGATTCGATGTCTGCCGAGGGACCGTCTTCCTCCGGCAGTTCAATCGTCCAGCGCCGATTCGCCCACTTGGCGAAGAGCAATCCGAAACCCACCGAAAATGAACCCACGATCACCCCACCGAGCATCATCGTGCCGACATCGACACCCAGTTCCTCCGCCGCAAACAACGGCCCCGGGGTGGGAGGCACGAGCGAGTGCGCCATCGTCGCCCCGGCAACAATCGTGAGCACGTAGAGAAGGTAGTTTCCCTTGGTGACCCGCGCCATCGCCTTGCCAATCGGCATCAACAGGTAGAACACCGCATCAAAATAGACCGGGATGGCCAGCGTGAATCCCGCGAACACAAACGCGAGGTGGGCACGCGCCTGACCGAAGAGCGCGAGAATGGCCTGCACGATCCGCATCGCCGCGCCCGAATCGAGCAGGCAGCGCCCCATGATCGAGGCCATCGCGATCAGCACGCCGATGCTGCCGCAAGTATCTCCAAAAGCCTTCAGCACCCGATCCGGCGCTCCGCTACCCGCAAACGACGCCACATCCCCGGCATCCATTTTTTGGATCGCCACCTGATGTTCGGCGTAACCCTCCAAAACCGAAGACGGCGTCGCCACCGCCACGACAAAGGCCGCGAGCATCATCGCCAAAAACGCGTGCAAACGCAGCCACACCAGCGCAGCCACCGCCACGCCGAGTCCAAGAGCAATCAATCCCAAAGCCGTCACAATCCCGCGAGGCTAGCGGGCAGCGCGACGCTTGGCCAACACGAAGTTTGATGTGTTGGGGATCGAGGGTAGGGCGAAGTGTCCTCACTGAGCCGTCGTCGCAGGCCAATGGGCTCTGGAGACCCCGGACAGGGCTCCGTCCATCGGCGCAGAGGTCCAAAGTCGATCAACCGCGCCAAGCAACGAAACGGACTCACCTCTAGCGGTGCTCTTCCAGCCAATCAGAGATTTCATCGAGTACGACGTGTCGCTGACGGAAAAAGAGAAAATGGTCGGCTCCCTCAATGCGACGCGTGGTGACAAGCAAACCTTCATCGGCTATCTTCACGGTGTAATGGCTGATGTAGTCCCAAGGAATGCGGTCGTCGCTACCACCTGAAAGCGCGAGCAGAGGTGTGTCCTTATTCTTGGCGGCAAGCATCCTCGGAGCGTCGCTGTGGTGAATCAAGGCCGATAGAAAAATCAGGGATCGAAAGCGAATCTCGGACGTGGAAGCGAAAAGCGAGACGCCTTTTCCACCATTGGAGAGCCCCATGAGATGGATCTGGTTGAAATCGAGCTCTGCGTGTCGGGTGGCGTCCTGGATTGCGGAGCTGATGGCTTCCGAGGCTCCACGTTTTTCCCAATTGCCCAGGCCAAAGCTGGGAGCAATGACGATGTGCCCCGACTTCTCGGCGAGTTGGGCCAGCAGCCAGGTGTAAGCCTTGAAGTTGCCACCACTACCGTGAAGGAAGACAAGGGCGGGTGACGGTTGGGTGCGATCAGCCTGAGTCGGGATGTAGTGAAAGTAGTGTCCATCGTTGAAGGAGAGCAGGGTCATCTCATTGTAGATCTGACCCATGGCGGAACCGCAGGCATGGAATTCGGGATTCTGGGCCTGCTCCGCATAGATCTCGTCCGTCAGTTCAGCGAGCTCCTTGGCTTGTTTCAGGGTGAAAAGAGGGTCGAGCGCAAGTGCCGCGGCAAAACCCAGATGAATCTGATCAATCTCAGGGACCACATTCCCAAAGCTGAAGCGATCAAAGTGCCACTGCCCGTCGGAGTAACGGGAGTGCATCTGACCCTCGGAAGGGGTGCGCCCGTCCGGTGCGCGCCATGCAATCACGGCCACGGTGATCAGTCCTATGAGAAGGCATCCTTTTCCGAACCGGGTTTGACGGTCTGATTCCCGCTCGTCTCCGATGCACCAGAGGAGCGGACCCAAACCGATGAGGCCCATCGAAAGCCCCAGAATCCAACCCGACCAAGTCACCACGCAAAAGAGCCAGAGGATGGAACCGGGAATGAGACAGAGCCCGAGCAAAAGTGCAAAGGCTCTGGGCCAAACGATGGGCGATGACATGGAGAATCTAATTTTGAGCCATTGCGAACTCTTGGACAAGCGTTGTGTTTGGCACCCGTGCTTTTGATTGGGTGGTCGACGTCGGCGATGTCGACTGGGTGGGCTATCTTTGAGAGGCGTAGAACGGCCAACCATCGAGGTTCGGCATTCCGATGGCTTCTTGTTCGAATCGACCTTTTCGTTGAACTTCCAGCATGGCATTCAGGGCATCGGATTCGGCTTTCATGGAAGGATTGGCCAGGAGTCGCTGGAGGAGCGTGAGGTCCTTCGCGGTGAGGGACGCTGACCTTGGGTCATCGCGAAACTCCATGTGAATCGCTTCAATGGGCCTACCCGTGCGCTCACGAAGATCGCGGAGGATGTCGAACCCGGCGGGGTCGGTATCTCCGAAGTGGAAGAAGGGGAGATCAGGAGGCAGGCGGCGAAGGAGATCGAGCGTGGCGCGACCGGGGTAGCTGGTTTGGATGAGCAGGGTGTCGGTGTTGCGCTTGGTCAGTTCGTGGAAGGTGGTTTCGTTTTCGACCGTGAGGCAACGTTGGGCAACGGTGGTGATTTCGAGGGCAGAGGCGATGTCCCACTCGGAGAGGGTCACGCCGCCGGAGAGGAGACCGAGGTCGATGGTTCCGCGAGGAAGCGTCAGTTGCAGCGGGCCATGAATGAGAACCCGCCGGGGCGTCTCAACGAGGCCCAGATCGTCGAAGCTGGAGAGGGTGCCGGAAGTGATGTCCTTGAGTGCGGCTTCCAGTCGAGACTGGAGGACCGAGAGCCGTTTCGAGTCGCCACAGAGGACGCAGCTGGCGAAGCGGATCATGGAGTCACCTTTCCATTCAAGCAATCGAGGGAGGAGCGTCAGGATTTCTTCGGTGGTGCTGGGATCGTCACGGGTGAAAGGGGAAACGCTGCCGCCGGACCGGGATGCGCTGGCGAGCAGATAGCACCAGGTTTCCCAGCCGGTGTGATGGGCGGCGGGCACCGACGATTCGAGAGCCGCTTCAAAGAGCTGCGCCAATGACTCCCGCTCAGCCGATGGCGATGACTGGCCGAGGTGGGAGAACAGCCACGCCTCGCCATCGCTCCGGCGGAGACGAACGCGGTGAATCAGGTGCGGATCACGCGGGTGAGTATCGAGAGTCAAGCGTCCCTCGGACTGATGAACCGCTCGTTGCAGATCTACCTTCGCCTGAACGAGTGCCGTTCCATCCTGTGCCTTCGCGGACTTCAGGAGGAGTTGGTAGTCGAGGATGAAATCACGGTCTCCCACACCGGTCCGACCGACGGCAGAGCGACGGTAGTGATCGGCGAAGGTGTGGAGAACAGACGATGCCATGGCCAGTTGGAGTCAAGGCTTTAGCCGATCAGTCATCACGCGCAAAGGCCGAATGACTTTCGCACCCCAATATAAAGGCCGAACGTTGGGAAGACTCCGCGCCTGTGGTGGATGGGACGGGAAAAAGCCCATTCATAGTTTCCCCCTTTCCGCAGCAGGACACCGTTGCAGTCTCCCCTTGCAACCCAGCAACTTTTTACTTGAGCCAATTTTGAACATCACTCTTGGCTGCCTGAGGACTCAGACTCAAGTGGAGACGGCACACTACCTCTCGGGACAGCCTGGCCGTTGATGGAGACCGAGAACTCACGCACCGCAGAATCCACCATCAACCCCTGAATAATCAAAAGGCTAAGTATGAGCTGAAGAACAATCCATAAGGCGACGGCCTCTTTGTAGTTCGCCAGTACACCGAACCCGACAACCGCGACGAAGCCTCCCAGTTGCAATACTTCCCAATTCCGATAGATGAAGCTTAGCCCTCGAATTTCCGTGTCCGGTCGAAATGCACAAACGAGCAGTGTGTTTGACGCCAGAGCCACAAGCGCTGCGCCAATACACGGAAGGGCAATAGAGACGATAAAGATGAAGACCGTGGAAAGCTTGTTCATAGCAGGGAAAGGTCAGGGATGAATTGTACAAGAGTAAGCGTCATTTTCGACCGCCTCTTTCCTCGTTCTTGGGGGAACCCACGTCCCAAACTGTGCCTATCTCAGTGCCATTAGATCCTCTGGTGATCGCTTAAACGCTTCACTCCAACCTCTCGCTGGCTCAATGGTTTATGATGTATTCGTACAACTTGTCGCGGAACTCAGTCCTGTTCGCGTGATAGAGCTTCCAGAACCCCGCTTCAATGACTTCAATTTCACCCTGGAGTTCGAATGGTTCGTCGGAGTCTTGAGGAATGATGCCGTCTGGAAAGAGGCCCTGCACTTTCCTCATGATGACGGCGTATTCGGGGAGACCGATTCTATCCAATCCATCCGCTGCCCAATTGGCAAAGGCTTGGGACTCGTTGGTGAGGAATTGGACGAAGCCGCCATTGGTCGTCTCACCAAAGAAGGTTTCGACACTCAAGACGGTCTTCTCTTTCTCGGTTAGGTCGGCTGATCCCACGATGTACCACCTGTCGATGGCGGCATCGAAGCACCGGTGACATACCGCCTCTTTCGAAACCCCCGGTATTCGTTGGTCACGGATCTGTGCGGCCCGGATCGCCAATGCAAGATCAGTTGGTTCTGGATTTCCATTGGTGCCGGGCAGTGTCCCTGGATTCTTGATCCATCCGGCGACGATCGCTTCGAACGCTCGAGTCTTCTCCTGAGTGCGACAGGGTTGGCACAAGCCGTTGTTCAATTTCGCGGTCACGTCCAAGATCATGTGATCGCAACGGAGGCATTTGATGCGAGTGGACATGGGGAGATGTGACTTATTGTGCGATGAGTGGACGGCGGCCGTTTGGATGATCGCCTGAAGGCTTCACTTATTACCTTTCAGATTGACCCAGACAGTCAACATAGCGGCTCAGTGAAATGTGCCAGGGGAAAAGTCTTTCGTCCGGTCCACCACCGAAAAACGACACTCCAAAGGGAACACGGAGCCTTGATTGGCAAGTGAGAAGCTGAGGCTGTAGTTGCCCTCTGGAAGCGCATACGATTCACTCTCTGGAATCGGGAGTTTAAAGGCGAACTCGCGACGAGTCATCTTTTCTGTCTCTGGTGCAGAATGGGAGGATCGCTCAGAGGCCGCACTCACTTCCGAGACATTCACTGTGAACCTTTTCCCACTGCCATCTTTCAGTAGAAGTGTATCAGGGACAATCCTCGCATTGTTGAGTCCCCTGACGGGATCGCTGACTCGGAAACTCAAGTGATCACGATAGTAGCTCAGTTGCGCATCCCTCAATTGGTACGGCAAATTACAGCGGACGTTTTCAATTTCCCTGACGACATGACAACCCGCCAGCAGCAGCATCAAAACGATGAGTGATCGATTGCAGTGCCTCATGGGAATTGTCTTTGAGTCCTACTTGAGAACGGCTGGAAGCCATTCCTCCTTGTTAGCTGGCGTGTTTGGACATCCAGGCTTGGCCTTCGGGGGTGTCGCGGAGGAGGATGCTGGGGACGTTGCGGATTCTGGATTTTCCGCCTTCACGTTTTTCGTTTTTGGTGACGACGATGAGTTCGTCGCAGAGGCTGAAGGCGAAGGGGATGTTGCCGCTGGACATGGAGAAGAGGCCTTGGAGGTCGAGTTCCTGCATGGCGGCGAGGCAGTCCTGGATGCGCTCGCCAGAGAGTTTGGAGAAGGCTTCGTCGATGGGGACGAGGGCGAGGCTGGGGTTCTTCCAGCGGGTCTCGTGGCGGTTGTAGGCGTGGAGGTAGCTGGCGAGGATGGCGACGAAGTAGGGGCTCTGGTTTTCACCGCCGCTCATCTTGCCGCTCTGTTTGTCCACGGAGACGGGCTTGGCCTCGGGGTGGCGAATGTCGGTGACGAGGAGGTCGTAATCGAAGTACTGGCGGTAGTCGAGCAGGCGGGCGGCTTCGGGGCTGCTGGCGTTGCGGACGAGGGTTTCGAGGAAGCCTTGGAGGGCTTCTTTGAGCTCACCCTCGATGCTGTTGAAGAAGAGGTCGTCAGGCTGCTGGAGGGAGTTGAGGTCGATGAGCTGGCGGTAAAAGCGGAACTCGGGATTGGGGCGCTTCTCGATCTTGTAGAGGTCGTTGCCGATGGGGCGCTTGAGCTGCTTGTTGAGGAGAAAGATGATGTCTTCGACACGCTTCAAAGCCTGCTGCATGCGGCTGAGGACCTGGGTGCGGAAGAGGGTCTCCCAGCGCTTTCGTTCGGCGGCGGCCTTCTTCTCAAACTCGGGGATGTTTTGGCCGTCGATGCGGGTGAGCATGGCTTCGTACTCGCGGGTGGTGCGGCCGTCCTCGGGGAGGTCGTCGAACTTGGGCGAGTAGGTCATCTTGAACTCGACCATGGCGGCCTTAAGCTGACCTTCGGCCTCGGTGGCGAGCAGTTGAGCGGTATTGGCGGCCTTCTCGAATTCGCGTGCAGCGACGTCGGGGGCGAGGAATTTTTCCAGCCAATCGGCGCGCCAGGTTTGGCTGCGGTCGAGGTGCTTGGAGATGTCGATCTCGCGCTGGAGGCGAAGGAATTCGTCGTCGCGCTTGGAGGATTCGGAGCGGCGGTTTTCGAGGAGTTTTTCGAGCTGCTCGATCTCGCGCTGGATGCCTTTGCGGGCGATCTCGAGTTCTTCGCGGCGGAAGGATTCGAGCTGCTGGCCGATGTCGTGCGCCTGACGTTCGAGGTCGGCGAGGGAGCCGGTGTCGAGCGCTTTGAGCTGGCTCATGAGGGCTTCTTGTTCAGCCTCGCGCTTGGGGAGGATCTCGATGCGGACGAAGTCCTGGGAGAGGAGAGCGTGGTCGGGGACCTTCTTTTCGCAATCGCTGATGAGGCGCTGGACTTCGGTCTCGAGGGGTTCGAGGCGGCGGAGGTGGGCTTCGACCTCGCGGAGTTGGCTGGCCTTGATTTCGAGCTGGCGCTGCAAACCGCGCTTGCCGACGAAGGGGACACCGTCGTAGGGGCGCACGCGCTGGACGACGGCGTCGCGAATCATGAGGCCGTCGGGGAGCACTGCGTGGCTGTGCTTTTGGAAATCGGCGAGTGTGGTGCAGCAACGGACCTGACCGAACCATTGGTCGATGAGGGCGCGGGCGATGGGGTGGCTGGTCTCGATCTTCTCGGCGAGGCTGCCTTTGGCGACTTTGGATTTGGTAGCGACGGCCTCCTTCGGATGAATGAGGCTTTCGACGGCGGAACGGGTGGAGGACTGGCTGGCGGGATCGAGCTCGTGGTAAAGGCGGAGTGCTTCGTCGTAGTGGTCGTCACCGACGAGGACGGCGAACTTTTGAGTGAAGGCAACTTCGATGGCCTCGCGCCAGTCTTCATCGGTGACCTCGCAGACCTCGCGCAGGGCGCGGGCGGGGGCCTCGCCCTTCATGTGGAGGAGCTGGTCGTTCAGTCGGGTGAGGAGGGGCTGGGAAACAGGGGGGAGACCGGCGCTGAGAGCGGCGACCTGGGATTCGAGATCGGCTTTTTCGGTGCGGAGGCGCTGGAGTTCCTGTTGCTCGCTGGAGAAGGCGCGGCGGATGCCGGAGCAGATCTGGTTGGCGGCGTCGCGGAGGTGGGAGAGTGCGTTGGCGGTGGCGTCAACTTCGCAGGAGTTGAGGAGCTCGATGGCGTCCTCCATGGCACGAGTATCAACGGGCGTCGGCAGCGGTGCACGGGCGACTTCTTTGAGCCAGGATTGCGCATCCTTGACGCGGCGGCGGAGGCCGGAGTCGATTTTTTCGCAGAGCTCACGGAGCTGCATGATCTCGACTTCGAGCTTGCGGCACTGCTCAGTGAGCTGGCGGTAGAGACGGCCCTCGGAGGACTCGTTCATGAGACTGAGCACACGCTCGCGTTCGGCGGTGCGGGAGGCGACGAGTTCAGTCAACTCCTTGAGGCGGGCCTCGTCTCCGGCGAAGCTGTCGCGCAGGTCGGTGAGTTTTTTCTCCATCGACTCGACGAGGCCGCGGGCGTGCTCGCGGTGGAGGTCGGCGGCGAGGTAGCGGGCGACTTCGTGGTCGGCGATGGCGGTGGTGCGCTGGGTGGAGAGGTCCTTGATGGTTTGCAGTCGGGTGAGCTGGCTGCGGAGCTCGCGGAGTTCGTTTTCGTAGGACTCGAAGTCGCGGTAGCTGGCGACGACATCCTCGACGGGCACGGACTCGCCGGGGAGGACGAAGCGGCGGCAAAAGTCGTCGAAGGACTTGAGGTTGGTGAAGGACATCGCGCTGGGGAGGAGGCGATGGAGGACGTCGGGATTGTAGTTGAGGTGGGTGGCGTTGTGCATGTCCCGCAGGTAGTCGCGGGAGGAGGTGAAGAGGCGGCCCTTGCGCTGCTTGGATTCAATGAGGCTGCGGAAGCTGGCGAGGTCGAGGGTGCGGCGTTTGCCGTCCTCGGGGGAGACACCGATGAAGTCGTCTTTTTCCAGACTGCCCTGGCAGAAGAAGGGGGTGATCTGGCCGTCGTTCTCGCCGGTGGAGCGGAACTCCATGCGCAGGCCCCAGGTCTCGACGCGTTTGCCATCAGGCCAAGTGAACTCGAGCGCGGTGTAGGTGGTGACGCCCTTGTCGTGGTAGTAGGTGGGTTGGCCGTTTTCCTCGCGCTTGGTATCGAGCAGGCAGTAGCCCTTCAGCGTGCGATCACTCTGGGAGCCGGTGGCGCTGCGGTTGAAGTGGTGGCGGGCTTTCTCGGGCCCGACGAGGACGAGCATGACGAGGTCCATGAGGATGGACTTGCCGGAGCCGGTGACGCCAGCGAGGACGAGATTTCCCTGCACGGGCAGTGTGTCCTGGTAGCCGTACCAGTTGATGGCGTGGATGCGGGTGAGGCGGATGGCGCGGCTCATGGGGGAGGAAGAGACCGTCAGACAGGGAGACAATCAGAGGGGGAGAGGGGCTAGTCTTCGAGGGTGGAATGCGGATTTATTTCGCCTGATCGGTGGATTCCGCTTTTTCGGCAATGCGGTCGGCGAAGGGGTAGGGGAGGAAGTCTCCGCCATCGATGAGGAAGCCTCGACTGCGGGTGGGGATGTCGGCGCTGGAAAGGTCGCCGATGATTTCAGAACCGCGTTTGAGTTGGCTGTCGATAAGTTCGACTTGGTCAGGAAAATAGACACCGCAGATGGAGGCGAGTTCTCCTTTTGTGTTGATGAGAATTAGGAAGCCGTGGCTGCGGGCGGGCGGGTGCTCTTGTCCTTCAGGAGAGGAACGAATGAAGAGAACGGCGGCGACTTGGAAGGACTCTTCCTTGCGGGAGATCGAACCCAAGTAGCGGGCAGATGCGAGGTGGTAGGAGAACTTTTTGCCATCCTGCTCAGAAAGGTGAGGTGTGAGGGCATCGTCGTTCGACGCCTTGAGCGCGGCGATGATTGATTCGACCGGGTTGGGGTTTGTTTGATAATTTCCGGCGCTCCATTCTTGGGCGGAAATGGAGCAGATGGCGGTGAGAAAGAGAAGGAGCCAGCGCATGGAAGTAAGAACGAGGAGGGGGAGACAGGAGATGGCAGATTGAAGATGGGGCTAGTCTTCGGGGGTGGATTCAGTGAGGAGGTCGGGGTCTTTTTCGTCGTCGGCTTTTTGGAAGGCGGTGGCGGCTTCGGTCCAGCGTTCGAGGGGGCCGAAGGGGACGACGCGGCGGATGGCGGGGAGGACTTCGATGCCGGTGTCTTCGAGGGGCTCGGCCCATTGGACGCGGACGAGGTTGAAGCGGGAGGCCTGGCGGAGGATCTCGCGCAGGCGACCGCGGGAGATCTGGCCGATGACGTCGGGGAGGAGCTGGTCCTTCATGAGGGCGTTGAGCTCGGCGATGGTGAGGAAGGCTTGGGTCTCGCCTTCGTCACGCCAGCGGACGTCGCCGGCATACCAGAGGGCGAGCCAGACGAGGGTGGCGTCCTGCTTGAGGTTCAGCGTCATGGAGGCGCTGCGCGGGATGGCCTGAACCATGCGCTCCTCGTGGAGGAGCGCGACGTCGAGATTTAGCAGGGCGGCGGACTCGCGCAGCCAGGCGAAGTTTTGGCGGCACCAGTTGTAGAGCGGGAGTTGACCGGACTCGAGACCGATGATGGAGCCATGGGCGAGCAGTTCCTGAAGGGCCTCGGAGAGGCGGGCGCGGTCCTGCTC
>CAXBNA010000021.1:0-40898 GCA_963976915.1 uncultured Verrucomicrobiales bacterium | reverse complement strand
ACCCACCCAAGCAGCCACCGCCCACCCTCTCGGGTTTAAGCACCCCTCAGATCCTGACCGCCGAAGAAGCCAACAACCGGGCATGCTTCCAGTGGGCTGAGCAAATCTAGCTCCACCGGCGCTGATCCCGCCTGAACATCATGGTGCCCGCCGGTAGACCCAGCAGCAACAGGCATCGACCTCCGAATGCCGTCACTCCCTCCCACTGATCTCGAATGTCCCGGCCCGACAGCCAAGAAAATCGCGCATACTGCACGGCCGCGCGAACCAACCGCAGCGGAGACATCCAGAACCATTTGGATTCGTTCTGCAGCACGGACTGAAACATCAACCGATGCCCATCCGCGTTGGTCGCCGGATTCGATGTTCCGCGTACCAGCGAAGGGGCATCCATCCAGTAGATCCGGAGTTCTTCATTGACGTGGCGCGTCTTGTATCTCCGGGACACTTGACTCCAAATGTAGGACTCTGGAACAAAGTTCCCGCGGATGTCTTCCGGGAATGAATACTGTTGAAGCACCTCCGTCCGGAGAAAGCCCCACTTCTCACCCTTCACTTTGTACCGGTACTCCAACTCCACCGAGGTACAGTCGAGCGGGTCACTCGGAAATGGGGTGCCAACGGAGTTTCCATCCTGATCTCGACAAAGCGCCGTGACGCCCGAGAACTGCGACCGGGCCTCGCTGGGAATCGATTCCCAAGCGCACTTCAACCGCTCCAACGCGTCCGGCACACAGCCATCATCGGAATCCAGCTTGGTTAGAAACCGCCCCTTTGCCTCCCGCACGGCCTCATTGTGGACCACATGCGCACCACGATGAGGCCTGGGCAGATACCGAATTGGAAAGTCCGACGTGGCCTGCCACTGCTCCATCAAACTCGCCGTGCCATCCGTCGAGCCATCATCGACCACCAACCACTCAAAGTCCCTGAGCGTCTGGGAGCAGAGACTCTCGTACACACGCGAAAGCGTGTGCGCCCGATTGAACGTCGGGGTAAAAACGCTGAACAAAGGCGCGTTCATCCGAGCATCAGTAGGCATTGTCTCTGTTGAAAAATGTCAGTGTCATGATCTGCAGATCCAACAGGAGGCTCCAGTTTTCCAGATACCAGAGGTCACACTTGATCCGCTCCTCCAAGTCCGTGTCGCCACGCAACCCCTTCACCTGCGCCCAGCCGGTCATGCCCGGTTTCGAGTGGTGGCGAGCGTTGTAGTGCGGGATGACGTGCTTGAACTGAGCAATCAACTCTGGACGCTCGGGGCGTGGACCCACAAGGCTCATCTGCCCTTTCAGCACATTCCAAAACTGTGGAAGCTCGTCGATATTCCACTTCCGCATGAAGGTGCCGACCTTCAGTCGGCGCGGGTCGTCTTCCACACACCACTGCGCCCCCTTTTCCGCTTCGGCATTCAGTTTCATTGAGCGGATCTTGATGATGTCGAATGGGACGCCATTGATCCCCCACCGGCGCTGCCGGTAAAAAATCGCACCGGGAGACTCCAAATACACCAGGACACCAAAAAGGGCGACGACCGGCACCGAGACCGCGAGCCCGACAAACGCTCCAACGATGTCCAGCCCTCGCTTGAGAAGAACGTTGGCCGTGCTGTCCAATGGAAGTCGATTCACACCGAGGACCGGAGTTCCTGAAACGGTTTCCAGCGAAAGCCCCGACACAAAAATCCGGAAGCACGAAGGCATCACCTTGAATTGGATCATCTCGCGCTCACAAAGATTCGCCAGGGAGACCATTCTCTCTGCGGGCCCGTGTAAATCCGCCGAAATGATCATGTCTACCCCCAGACGTGCAATGATCCGCTCGATGTCTTCCAAGTGCCCCACGCAAGGGACACCCACTTTGCGATCAGGCTGCTCGGACTCACTCGAGTCCGTGTCCACCCAGCCGACGAGATCAAAGGCCGCCACGCGATCATTCTTCAGCGCCTTCCAAAGCCTCTCCGTCTCCCCATTCCACCCAACGAACAAAGTTCGCTGCTGAAACGCGGCGACTCGCGAGGGGGCACGCAGGAAACGATGAAATTCAGAGCGCCAGCCAAGAAGCAGCAGGGCCGCGCTGCACCCATAGAGCGCCATGTACACTCGGGAAATCGCCGGCTGAAACTTCAGTGCCAGAGTCACCGCCAGAAAGCCTGCCGTCCATAGCAGGCAGGACTTGAGCACGCGGGAGAGAACCCATCGGTTCCGCAGAAGCGCAGACCTCTGATATACGCCTTCCCAACCCAGCACCGCAATCAACGACACACTGCCGAGGGCAATGTGTCCGAGGTATTGGCGCATGGCCATCGTGTCCATGACCCCGTAGTCCCGAATGAACGAGTGAAATCGGAGCCAATAGGCGAGGAATCCAGCCAAGACGACGAGGATCAAATCACCCAACAAAGAGATCAAGACCCAACCGTGAGGGGAGACGCGCTGGCCGAACCGCCAAATGCGGCGTTCCTCCAGCTTCTGATTCCAAGCGCCGCTGCCACCAAGACCAGCGCCACCCGCCGCTCGCGACGCGATCGGTGCGGACTTGGGTGGCGGAGCAGACCAAGGATTCATTTCGAGGGAGGGAGGGTGGTAAAAATAGGACTCTTGGAGTGAAACAACAAGATATTATTATAATTTCCAGATGATTAAATGCTTGGGTTTATGAAAAAAATATAATCCTAGGTCAATCCCCACGCTACTCATCTAACGCAAACTTTTTGCATTAATGGCTTGATTTAACGCAAATCATTTGCATTTAAATCCACTCGTTCCTTTTCCCCATGAACCACCGACACCTACCTCGACTCACACTTCCGGTCCTATTGTCCGTCCTTGCGCCCGCTGCCCTCCATTCCGAGGACCAATTCCGCGCCCAGCAGGCAGGCCAATACCGCTACTCAATGTACACGGCCATGGCGTCGCCGGTCGTCTTGCCAATGGATGGCAAGGTGTCCGAGGCCGATTGGCTTACGGGGCTCGATGTCTCCATTGGGGACAAGCTTTTCCCGCACATGCACCTCGACACCGCCTTCGGAACAGCGAGTCGCCCTCAGGATCAATTGGCTGCCGGGCATCACGATCCCATCCGCCGCGACGGGTTCACTTTCCAGAACATCGAGTTTTCCCTGTCCGGTCGCCTCGATGAGCACAACGAGTTCTTCGTCACTTGGGCGGGCAATGCGGGTGAGGACGATCAAGTCAATGGCATCTGGGAGGAAGCCTTCTGGAAATTCAAAAACATCCCAGGCGGTTTCGAACTGCGCCTCGGCCGCGTTTACAACCGCTTCGGCATCCAGAACACCTATCACCCGCACGGGTTCGATTGGGTGGATCAGTACCTCGTCAATGCCCGGCTCCTGGGCGACGATTCCCTCACGACTGTCGGTGCCGAGATCACCTGGGTCGCCCCGGTCCCGTGGTGGCACGCCCAGTTTGATGTCGCCCTCGGGGGAGCTCCGGGCGATCATGAGGGCCATGGCGCGGGGTTCACCGGGCTCTACAACCCGGAGGAAGCCGCGTTCGGCGCGGAAAAATTCGTCACCGTCGCCAACTGGACCAACGTCTACAACCTCAACGACTTCCATCAACTTCGCGGCGGCGTCTCGGGCGCGTGGGGGGAGAATGAGTCCGCGTTCTATACCGCCATCTATGGCACTCACTTCGAGTACCAATGGCGCGAGAACGGCTTGGAGCCGGGCGGACAGTACTTCCGTTTCCGCACCGAAGCCATGTTCCGGCGCTTCCAGGTCGAAGATGAGATCACGGGGGACCCCGGCGTCGCCACTCGCGATTTTGGCTGGTACGCCAGCTTTCTCTACGGCCTGCCCTGCAACTGCGAACTCGGCTTTCGGACCGAGTATGCCTCCGGCGATACCGAGACGGAGCAGGACGCCCGCTTCCGCTGCAGCCCCGGTATCACTTGGTATGCGAACCAAGCCCGAAGCCTGCGCCTCCGCCTGCAATACAACTACGACCAAAGTTCGACGTTCGGCACCGATCACGGCGTCTGGGGCCAGATCAGCCTCGCCTGGGGCGGGCCAGAGGTTCGTTGACGGAGGAGTCCAGACTCGACTTTTCTTCATCTTCGGGCACATTCTGGCTGATGCCTGAGATCACCGCCGCCGAGCTCGCCGAACTCCCGCGCCTCACGCGTGAGCAGATCGCCGCGCCGACGAAGGAACGCGGTGAGCGCATCCGCCAACTGCTGCTGGCACGCCCGGCCAACTACGACTACCACAAGGCCTACCTCGTCGCCCGCATCCTCAGCAGCGAGCGCCTCCGCACCCGCGCCCGCTGGACCCGTTTTGCCCAGGAGTTGATTCAGGACCCCGGTGTCAGCAATCGCCTGATTGATCAGGCCTTGAAGCTCATCCGGCTGCAAAAAAAATCCGGCGTGAGGCTGCGCTGGCAGTGACAAGGAATCGCGCATGGACTGGAGCGAATCACCTCCCAACTGGGAAACGCCGATTGGCGAAAAGATCGACCGCTTCCTGCGGGCCGTCTCCGAGCGCTTTCCCGACTACAAGGACACCATCGTGGTCTTTGGGTCGGCGACGATCCACCTGCGGCTCGACCCCGCCTTTAACAGCGCCGACGCCGACCTCCGGGTGTCCACAGAAGCCATCCTTCCCTTCAAGGCCCTCACGGAGGAGATCGGCCTGGGCAAGAGCGGCAAGGGCGACGGGCACTTTTACCTCGACATCACGCCGCCCAGCGCCTTTCGCTCGACCGAGAGTTGGTTCGGGCGTGCGCACACCGAGACCAGGCATGGTCTCAAGATCATGATTCCACAGCTCAGAGATGCGCTGGTGGGGAAACTCCACCGCCGAAGGAAACCTGAAATTGACGGCATCGAGCCCAAAGACCTGCGCGCCTTCGTTCGGGTGCGTGAGCTGACCGGCGGGCACCCGACCGAGGAGGAGCTTCTCAAGGACATCCTCCTGTGCCCGCATGCCTGGCATCTTCAGATGAGCGGTGCCGTCACCGACTTTCGCCGCAACCTTGAGGACCTTTGGCCGGTGCTCTACCACAAGCCTCTCGACGTGAACGAGCAGATCATTCGCCCGCTGATGTACGAACTCGAACTCGCCGGCTACACCGAGGGCGAGGACTGGCACGAACTCGTCCGCGCCCTGGTTCCGACGCGCCCCTGACGCCCGCGCAGCCGGGTGGCACGGGGCCGCATTTGCGCGTGAAAATCGCGCCCCCTGTGCCAGCATTCCCGCCATGCCCACCTACGTTTACGAAACCATCCCCACCGATGCCAGCCAGCCCGCGCGCCGTTTCGAGCTGAAGCAAGGCATGACCGAAGCCGCACTGACGCACGACCCCGAAACTGGCGATCCCGTCCGGCGCGTGCTCAATGCCAACATCAATTTCATGGCACAGGACAACACCACCTCCAGCGGAGGTTCCTGCGGCACTGGATGCGGTTGCCATTGACAGTGCAGCACCATGGAGCCGCTCCCCACACTGGCTGAGATCGAGTCCGCCAAGGCGCTCATCCGCCCCCTGATCCGCGAAACCCCGACCTACCGCTGGCCCCTCCTCGAAAGGGACCTCGGGTGCGAACTCTGGTTGAAGCACGAAAACCACACGCCGGTGGGCGCTTTCAAGATTCGCGGCGGACTGGTTTACATGGACGAACTCCGGAAGCTTGACCCGTCCGTCCGCGGTGTCATCGCCGCCACGACAGGCAACCACGGCCAGTCCATCGCCTTCGCGGCCAAACGAAACGACCTTCGCGCCGTCATCGTCGTTCCCCACGGCAACAATCCGGAAAAGAACGCCGCCATGCGCTCCCTCGGCGCCGAACTCGTCGAGCACGGCCGGGAGTTTCAGGAAGCGTTGGAACACTCGCGCGAACTCGCCGGACGCGAAGGCCTCCACGCCGTGCCGTCCTTCCACCCCTGGCTCGTGCGCGGAGTCGCCACCTACGCGCTGGAGCTGTTTCGCTTCGTCAACGATCTCGCCGCCGTCTTTGTGCCCATCGGACTCGGCTCCGGATTCTGCGGTGTGGCCGCCGCCCGCGAGGCTCTCGGATTGAAGACGAAGATCATCGGCGTCGTTTCCGCGCACGCACCCGCCTACGCCCTGTCGTTCAAGTCCGGTCAGTTCACCGAGCAATCCAGCACGACGCGCGTTGCTGAGGGCGTGGCCTGCAAGACTCCCCACCCGGACGCCCTCGCCCACATCCTCCGACACGCCCATGACGTGGTCACCGTCTCCGATGACGAAGCCCTCGATGCCATGCGCGAGATCATCCAGGCCACTCACAACATCGCCGAAGGGTCAGGTGCCCTCGCCCACGCTGCACTGAAAAAACACCGCGCCTCCTGGAAGGGCCAAAAAGTGGCCTGCATCCTCTCCGGCGGAAACGCCAGCACAAGCCTCCTCCGCGAAGCCTTCAATCGCTGAATCGTAGGTCCAATCGACCGCTTGCGAGCCACCCACTTGATTCCCCGAAGCCTCATCCTCTGTGGATTGCATTCCCTGAACCAATCCCAGCCCTTCAATCCAATCAAACGCAAGTAATTTGCAAAACCCTCATTCTGCGTGTATGAACCTCCTCACCATGACACGCTTTCTTCTCCTGCTACTCTCATTCACCGCGCTGGGAGCATTTCCCTCTCACGCCGCCCTGAAAGTCGCCACGCTCCACCCCCTCATCGCGGATCTTGTCCGCCAAGTCGGCGGCGACCACGTCCAAGTCGTCGAGATCATGAAGCCCGGTGGCGATGTCCATCACTTCGAACCCACCGCCCGTGACATCGCCGAGATGCGCGGCTCCAAGATCATTTTCGCCTCGGGCAAAGGTCTCGAATCCTATCTCGACAAACTCCGCGACAGCCTCGGCGCAGGCGTCCAACTCTTCGAAGTTGGGCGCAACATTCCCTCCATCAAACTCGACGCCAGCCAGGAAATCTTCGTCTGCTGCGAGCACCACGCCCACGGTCACATCGATCCCCACTGGTGGCACAGCACCGACAACATGCGCCGCGCTGCCCGCGACATCGGCGAGGTTTTGGCCGAAGCCGACCCTGCCAACGAAGATGCCTATGAGGACAACGCGGACGCCGTGCGCGACCGCATCAAGGACATCGATCGCTGGGCCAAAAAGGAAATCTCCAAGATCTCCCGCAGTGATCGCAAACTCGTCACCGCCCACGCTGCCTTCGGCTACTTCTGCAAGGAATTCGGCTTCAAATCCCTCCCCGTCCTCGGACTTGCCCGTGGTGATGATTCCTCGCCCCAGCACCTCGCCCAAACGATCCAGTTCATCCGCGACAACAAGATCCGCGCCGTCTTTCCCGAGGACCAAGCCAATCCCAAGGTCCTTGCAGAGATTGTCCGTAGCACCGGTGTTCAACTCGGACAGCCCCTCATTGCCGACGGTACCTCCAAAGACGCACACACCTTCGAGACCATGCTGGCCCACAATGTCAGAGCCATTGTGGCTGCCCTCGCTTCAGAGTAGCTCACCTGGGAGCGTCGACTTCCAGTCCGCAACCACTCTTCACCGGCCAAAGGCGGCTCTCTCCAATCTGATTGTCTCCCTGCCTGAAAGCGTCATTGTCTCCCAAGCATGCGCGGTTCCCCCATCCTCCACCTCCTCCTCTTTGCAGCGGCTTTTGGGCTCATCGCCTTCAAGGTGGCCGAATACACCGGCAAAGGAGGCTATGCGCACGCACAGCACGAAGCGGAACCCGACCACGGTCATCATGAGGACGACGGCGAACGTCAGGTCGTCGAGGGAGCCGACTCGCACCCCGAAGGCGAGCACGTCCACGTCAAAGTCCCGGCCCACATCCTCATCCACTTCGCCCATCCACCGACGCGGGTCTCGCTCCAGCAGGAGGATGCCGAACTCCTCGCCCCAGATCTCGATTGGACCCAATCCCCCGTCGAGGTGGAAGCCCAGATCGAAGTCGCTCATGAGGGGAACGAAATGTTCATCGCCGCCGAGTGGCCCCAAGGGACGCCCGACACCGCCCTCACCATCGAGATCGAACCCAACGGATTCGACGCCCGCGCCCAAACCGTCTGGACTGACGAGGCCGAACTCGACGAACTCATGCTTTTTGAATGGTAACCCTCATGACCGAGCACCCTCACGATCACAGCCATTCACACTCCCACGGCGATCACATCTGCTGGGGCAGCGGAGAAGCGCACTCGCATCACCACCAGCTCATCGTCAGCAATCTCAGCATCGCGTATCGTGAGACCAAGGCGCTCGAGAACATCGGGTTCCAGACCGAGTGCGGCCGAAGCCTTGCCCTGATCGGACCCAACGGCGCCGGAAAAAGCACCCTCCTCAAAGCCCTTGCCGGATTGATCCGCCCCGATTCCGGTCAGATCCTCTGGCGTGGCAAACCCCTCGTCCGCAGCAGCCACGAAATCGCCTACCTGCCCCAGCGCGGCGAGATCGACTGGAACTTTCCCGTCACTGTCCGCGGCCTCGTCGAGATGGGGCGTTTTCCCAACCTTGGTTGGTTCAGAAAGTACTCCGATCACGATCAAACCATCGTCGAGCGCGCCCTCACCGCGATGGAACTCCTCGACCTTCAGGAGCGCCAGATCAGCGCCCTCTCCGGCGGCCAGCAGCAGCGCGTCTTCATTGCCCGCGCCCTCGCTCAGGAAGCGCACGTGCTCTTGCTCGACGAGCCCTTCACGGGTCTCGACCGCCCCGCTCAGGAAAACCTGCATCGCCTCTTTGCCGAACTCACCCGCGAAGGCCGCCTCCTCATCGCCAGCCATCACGACCTCAAGACCGCCCCGCAGATCTTCGACGACCTCCTCCTCCTGAACCGCCACCAGGTCACCTTCGGCCCCATGAAGTCTCACTTCACCGACGCCAACATCGAGTCCGCCTACGATTCCACCCAAGCCCATGCCGCCTGACGTCACCAGCGCCATCCCTACCCTGAGCGACTTCCTTGCGGAGCCGATCGCCAAGCGTGCGCTCATCGCCTGCCTCATGATTGGCTTTGCCAACGGTTTCGTCAGCGCCTTCGTCGTCCTGCGTCGTTCCGCGCTCAAGATCGGCACTCTCTCCCACGCCCTTCTGCCTGGAATCGCCCTCTCCGTTCTCATCTTCGGACTCTCGCAATGGAGCGCCCTCGGCGGTGCCGTCTTTGCCGCCCTCATGGTCGGCCTTGGATCCCTCTTTGTTTCGCGCACCTCGCGGATCGATCAAGACACCGCCCTCGGCATTCTCTACACCGCCGCCTTCGCGGGAGGCTACATCATCCTCACACGAGCCAATGTCCGCCAAAAGCTGGACGAGTGGCTCTTCGGCAGCATCGTCGGCATGGCCGACTCCGACCTCTGGATCGCCTTTGGCATCAGCCTCATCGCCGTGCTCACCCTCACCGCACTGCAGCGCCCGCTCCTCATTTACCTCTTCGAGCCCAACATCGCCGCCAGCCTCGGCGTGCCCGTGCGCCTGCTCAACTATGCCACCTTTGCCGTGGTCATCCTGGTGCTGGTCTCTTCATTGCAGGCGGTCGGCTGCATCCTCAGCGTCGGTCTCCTCGTCGCCCCCGCCGCCACTGTCTACCTCTTCACCAACGACGCCCGCATCCTCTTCTGGGGCGGTGGCCTCATCGGTGCCCTCGGCTCCGTCTCCGCCCTCTTCCTTTCCTATCCCCTCAACTGGTCCGTCAGCGCCACCATCATCCTCGTCCTCGGCACACTCTTCGTCCTCGCCTACATCTTCAGCCCGAAGTACGGCCTTTTCGCCAAGCGCTGATCGTCTCCCCCCGCCGCCTCCACATCTGACCATCTGACCATCTGACCATCTGATTGTCTGATTGTCTCAGCTCACCCCTCCCTCTCCAAAAACTCCTTCACACCCATCGCCAGGTTCTTGCTGATCCCGGGCACCTCCGCGATCTTCTCCAGGCTCGCTTTTCGCAACCGGGCCACCGAGCCAAACGCTTTCAGCAACGCCGCCTTCCGATTGCTGCTGATCCCCGGACAGTCATCCAAAAGGCTCTCGTTCACCCGCCGCTTCAGCAGCATCTGGTGATAGCCATTCGCCCAGCGGTGCGCTTCATCTCGAATCCGCTGCAGCAGTTTCAATGCTCCGCGATCATGCGGAATGATCACCGGCTCCGATTCATTGGGTCGGAAAATTTCCTCCTCCTGCTTGGCCAACCCGATGATCGGCAGGTCGTGAAGACCCAAACGTTGAAGCTCCTTCATCGCCATCCCCAGCTGCCCCTTGCCTCCATCCACGATCACCAAGTCGGGCAAACGCACAAACCGCTGCGTCCCGACGATTCCCTCCTTTTCCAGCCGCCGCATCGCCTCCAACGGACTCTCCTGCGTCTCATCTGCCTCAGCCGGTCCCATCGCCTCACGCCCTTCCAACAAAATGCGTGAGAACCGACGCCGGATGACTTCCGCCATGCTCACAAAATCGTTCTGCCCTGTCACCGACCGAATCCGATAGCGGCGGTAGTTCCCATTGTCCGGCACCCCATCTTTGAAACGCACCATGCTCGCCACGCAGTGCGCAGTGCCGATGTTCGCAATGTCAAAGCACTCCATCACCAACGGCGGTCGGTCCAAACCCAGGATCTCCTGAAGCTCCTTCACATCCTCCATCGGATTGATCGTGGACATCACCCGCGCACGCGCGCCGCGCTCAAAGGTCCGCGTCGGTTTCAGCGTCTTCTTCAAATCCTCCACCATGTCCCGCAACTCCGCCGCGCGCTCAAAATCCAGCTTCGTCGCCGCTGCCTGCATCTCCACCTCCAGCACCGTCACCAGATCCCGCATGCCTTTTCCTTCCAACAACGAGCAGGCCTCGTCGACACGCCGGTGATACTCATCTCGCGTCACCCGCCCGATGCACGGGGCGCAGCAGTTCTTGATGATGTCGTTGGAACAATGCTGATAATCCTTCTCGCCCGGTTTCAAGGGTCGGCACACTCGCAGTCCATACTTCTTGTTCAGCCAGTTGATCGTGGTTCGCAGCGCTCCGCTGTGCGCAAAGGGCCCGAAGTAACGCGCCCCGTCGTCCTTCTTCAATCGGGTCAGGCTGAAACGCGGAAAATCGTCCTGCATTCGCACTCGCACCAGAAGGAAGCGTTTGTCGTCCCGGAAGCTGACATTGTACTTGGGACGAAATTCCTTGATCAACTTTCCTTCGAGCAGCAGCGCCTCGGGCTCACTCCGCACCACTTCAAGATCGAAATCCCAAATGCTCTGAATCAGCGCCCGTGTCTTTCGATCCGCCAGCTTCGACCGCGCCGGGGTGAAGTAATTCGAGAGCCGCTTCCGCAAATCCCGCGCCTTCCCCACATAGATCACCGAGTTCAGCCGGTCCCGCATCAGGTAAACGCCCGGCTTGTGCGGCACATCGCGCAGCTTCGCAACAAGGTCGGGTTTTTCACGGGCAGCAGACACAGCAGAAGAATGAAACGCTTCACGTCGCCCGGCAAGACGCGGTTCACTCAGCCTTCCAACCGGTCCAGGTGCTCATCGTCCCACGACGCCGGATCATCAATCGGTTCCAAATGGGTGAAAATGATCCCGGACGGCAGAACCGCCCGAAGGTCCGCCTCGATCTCCTCCAGCAGATCGTGTCCACGCCGCACGGTCCACGCATCCGGCACCAGCACGTGGAACGACACAAACTGGCGTGCCCCCGCCCACCGCGTCCGCAATGCATGAAACTGAACCTGCTCAGACGCATAGCGCGCCAACACCTCGTTCACCGCGTCCATCTGGTCGGTTGGCAGCGCTTTGTCCAAAAGCGCGTGCACCGCCTCCCAGATCAACCGCCCTCCAATCCACACCACGTAGCATCCCACCAGCAAAGCGATCATCGGATCCAGCACATTCCATCCGGTCACTGCCGTCAGTACGAGTCCGGTGAGCACCCCCACCGACGTCCAAACGTCCGTCAAAAGGTGCCTCCCATCGGCAGAAAGCGCCATCGAGTGATGCTTCTTGCCCGCCCTCAACAAGGTCATCGCCACCCAAAGATTGATGAACGAAGCCACCGCTGAAACGGCAAGCCCCAGACCGGCCGCCTCCATCGGCAACGGTGCCAGCAGTCTCGGCACCGCCGCCCAAAAGATTCCCAAGGCCGCCGTCAAGATCAGCGCTCCCTCAAACCCGCTCGCGAAGAACTCGATCTTGTCGTGCCCAAAGGCATGATCCTCATCGGGGGGGCGCGCCGCCAACGAGACGGCCAGCCAGGTCGCCACCGCCGCCGCCACATTCACCAGCGACTCCAATGCATCCGACAGCAAGCCGACGGAGCCCGTCAGCCAAAAGGCCACGCCCTTCAGCGACACCACCACCACTGCCGCTGCAATGGAGAGCAGGGCATAGCGCTGGAGTTGGTCACGGGGAATCGCCACCATCCAGCATCGCCGCACTCCATCACGCTGCAAGGCATTGAAAAAAGACCTGCTCACCCGCCAACCAAATCCCAACGCGGGATCGGACATTATTTCGCGAAATGGAGGCTCGGTCGATTGTGGTTGCCAAATTCCACGAACGAAGCCAAACTCCGCGCTCTCTTTTCCGATCCTGAAATCAGGCTCGATCGAAGCATCTCAATTCACTTACCGCCATGGCTGCCAAACGCACCTCCGCCGTCAAGAAATCCCCTGTTAAAAAGAAGACGGTCAAAACCGCTGCAAAAAAGGCTGCCCCACCGACAAAGAAGGCGGCTGGTAAAAAGCCTGCCGCTTCGAAGACTGCTTCACCCAAGAAAAAGGCAGCTGCGGCCAAGAAAGCCACTCCTTCGAAGAAGAAGGCACCTGCGTCAAAGAAGGCTGCAAAGCCCGCCGCGAAAAAAGCTTCCAAACCCGCTCCCAAAAAGGCACCTGCAAAGAAGGCCGCCCCAAAGGCTGCCAAAAAATCACCGGCCAAGGCCACCAAACCCGTTTCCAAACCCAAGGCCGCGAAAAAAACCGCTGCCAAAAAATCTCCCCCAAAACAATCCCCTGTGAAAAAAGCTGACAAACCTGCTACGAAGAAAGTTTCCAACCCCGCCGCCAAGAAAACTCCAGCCAAGAAAGCCGCTCCCGTAGAGAAAGCCCCAGCGGCCAAGAAAGCAGCCCCAAAGAAGGCCATCGAGGCCAAAAAGGCTCCTGAACCCAAGGCCCCCAAGACCAAGAAGGCCAAAGCAGCCGCCGCCGCCAAAGCTGCCCTCCCCACCTCCGCCAGTCCGGGCGTGCGCCGCGGCACCGGTCGTCGCCACACGGAAGAGGACGAAGGCATGACGATCGAGAAGAAGAAAGGCAAGGTCAAGATGACCCCCTTCCTCAAAGCCCAGCGCCAGCGCCTGATCGATCTGCGGGACGCCTATCTCAACACGATTGAGGGCGTTTCCAACGAAACCATCCGCAACGCTGGTGACTCCGGCTCCGCTTCAGCCTTCGGGATGCACCAAGCCGACGCAGGCAGTGATGCCTATGACCGCGACTTCGCCCTCAGCCTCCTCGGCAAGGAACAGGACGCCCTTTATGAGATCAACGAAGCCATCGACCGCCTCGACAGCGGCACCTACGGCATTTGTGAGATGTCTGGAGAGCAAATCCCGGAAATCCGCCTCGAAGCCCTCCCTTTCGCCCGTTTCACGGTGCAGTGTCAGGAAAAAATCGAGCGCCAGAACATGGGCGGACGCTGGAATCAGCCCGTTCGCTCCCTCTTTGGCCTCGACGATGCAGGCCAAACTTCGAGCGATGCGGATGATGATAGCGATTCGCTTGACTCCGGCAAGTAAGCGCCTAGAATCCCCACCCCTTTTAAAAAGCCATGCCGCGCGATATCATCATCCTCGAATGTACCGAAGCCCGGGAGGCCGGAGTGCCCCCCTCACGTTACGTGTCCACACGTAACAAGAAGAGTGTTCGCACGCCAGGCCGCCTTGAGAAGGTGAAGTTCAATCCCCACATGAAGAAGCGCACCCTCCACCGCGAGATCCGCTAGTCCCATTTACCTCTTACTGTCATGCAGCCCAAGACCCGCGAACGCCTCTCCAATCTCCGCCGTGCCAATCGCAAGATGCCACGCCGTCGTATGGACATCCCGGTTGACCAACTGGTGTATTCCAATCCCGAGCTTCTCAGCCGTTTCACCTCCGAGACTGGCAAGATCATCCCACGCCGCATCACCGGCGTTTCAGCCAAGCTCCACCGCAAAATCACCAACGCCATCAAGCGTTCTCGCGCGGTCAACCTGCTTCCCTGATCCAATGTGATGTCCGGTTTCCCGGCCTTCGACTGATCTTTCTTCTGTCCCACTGTTGCCACTGGCGGCAGTGGGACTTTTTTTTCCAGCCCGCCCGCAACCATGCCCAAGCTGAAAGACACGCAAAACGAACCCGATGATCGCCGGATCGCCATTGATCGAGTCGGCGTACGCGCCCTCAAGTTCCCACTGCGCATTCGAGATCGCGACCAGTCGCACCAGCACACCATCGCCACGGTCTCGCTCGCCGTTGATCTCCCCCACCACTACAAGGGCACTCACATGAGTCGCTTCGTCGAGGTGCTGCATGCGCACGGGCGCGAGCTTACCGTGGGCAGCATCGCCGCCATGCCCAAGGAACTTCTGGACCGCCTCGACGCACGAAAAGCTCACGTAGAAATGCGATTCCCGTATTTTCGCGCCAAACAGGCCCCAGTTTCCAAGGCGGAAGGCCTCGTCGACTACGGCGTGGTTTTTCAAGTCGATGCCGAGGGTGACGACGTCGACTTCGTCGTCACCGTCGAAGTGCCCGTGACCACCCTTTGCCCCTGCTCCAAGGCGATCAGCGCCCGAGGAGCGCACAATCAACGCGGTACCGTCACCCTCTCTGTTCGTTTCCGCAAACCGATCTGGATCGAGGATCTCATCGAACTCGTCGAAGTCAGCGCCAGCAGCGAGCTCTTCAGCATCTTGAAGCGCCCCGACGAAAAGCACGTCACCGAGGTCGCCTATGACAATCCCGTTTTTGTCGAGGACCTTGTGCGCAACATCGCACAACGAGCGGAGAAGCATCGGGACATCCGCTGGTATCGTGTCGAAGCCGAAAACTACGAGTCGATCCACAATCACAATGCTTGGGCCATGATTGAAAAGGCACCCAAGGGCGACTAGCACAGGCCCCCTTCGCCGTTGCTTCTGATGGAAACTCGCATCCTCCCCACCGACCAAGACTCCCTCGTCAAGCAGGCCGTCGATGAGGCCGCGCGGCTTCTCAACGCAGGCGAGATCGTCGCACTCCCCACTGAAACCGTTTACGGGCTCGCGGCTGACGCCCTGAATCCCGCTGCCGTGGCGAAAGTCTTTGAGGCCAAGGAGCGGCCAACCTTCGATCCGTTGATTGTCCATCTCCCCCACAAAAAGGAGCTCGCGACCGTGGCAGCAGTTCCAGACGACATCGCGCTGCTGGTCACCAAACTCACCGACCGCTTCTGGCCGGGCGCGCTTACCCTCGTGCTGCCCAAGCAGCCCTGCGTTCCAGACATCGTCACAGCCGGCCTTCCCACCGTGGCCGTCCGCGTCAGCTCCAACGGCGTGTTCAAGAAAGTCGCGGCCGCTGCCGGATGTCCCATCGCCGCACCCAGCGCGAATCGCTTTGGCGCGATCAGTCCGACATCCGCTGCCGCCGTCATGAGCGAGTTGGAAGGCCGCATCCCGCTCATTCTCGATGGTGGGGCCTCGCACTTCGGCCTGGAGTCCACCATCATCAAAATCGAGGCCGCAACGCCGAAGCCCATCATCACCATTCTGCGACCCGGCCCGATCACACCCGACGACCTCAAGGTCTACGGCCGGGTCAAGCGGCTCGAGCGGAATTTGACCGACGAGGCCTCCGAAGCCCCGGGTCAACTCGCCTCCCACTACGCACCTCGGACGCCATTGCGTCTGCTCTCCAAGCCCTCCGACTTCACTCCCGAGCCCGGCAAAACGTATGCCCTCCTCAGCTACCGGGGCGAACCCAAGGACGGTTACACCGACCTCACTGACTGGGCCTCCATGCAGATCCTCAGTCCTGGAAAAGGGAAACTCCCTGAAGCGGCCGTTCGCTTCTTCTACGCCCTCCGCTTCCTTGACGAATCTGGCGCGGACGAGATCATTGCCGAGCCACTCCACGAACATGGCATGGGCATCGCCATGATGGATCGATTGCGGCGTGCGGCCATGAAGGGAGCCGTTTCCTCAGGACAGAGCTAGGGAAACGATGCGATGGTGGCTCAACTTTTCTGATCGATGAAGCCAGATTCCGAATCTCATCCGGACCAGCCGTCTCCTGCAGCCAAAGAGGCTGCCATCGACGCCACCAACACTGCCAAAGCTGAACTGGGGGCGCCGCGGCCAGAAGCGCCCAGCGAGTCGGTTTCACCTCCCTCATCTCAAGCCCGCTCCACGGGCATTGTCTCGGTCGCCATCCTGTGCAGCCGGGTCCTGGGTCTGGTTCGGGACCAACTCCTCAATGGGCTTTTCGGCACTGCCTTTGCCGGAATCTTTACCGCAGCTTTCCGTACCCCCAACATGCTGCGGGACCTCTTTGCAGAGGGGGCCCTCTCCACCGCTTTCGTCACAACGTTTTCAAAGACGATGAAGACCCATGGCGATGACGAAGCTTGGAAGCTGGGTCGCAAGATGATCACGCTTTCGATCTGCTTCATGAGCATGGTGGCCATTGCAGGTGTGGTTTTGGCCCCTTGGATATTCAGGTTGCTGACGCCCGGACTTTCCGAGGAGGCCAAAGTCCTCGGCACTTGGCTGGCCCAGATCATGTATCCCTTCATCGCCATCGTGTCCGTCACGGCGCTGGTGATGGGGATGCTGAACTCGAAGAAGATCTTCTTCATTCCTGCCGTCGCCTCGGCCTTTTTCAATCTGGGATGCATCGTCGGAGGCGTCGTTCTGGCCTGGATCATCGACCCTGGATTTAGAGAAGGCGAAATCACGGAGCGCAGCCTCACTGGGTTTGCCATTGGAACCCTCATCGGCGGAGCCCTCCAGTTGTTGGTCCAACTGCCATCCCTCTATCGCGCCGGCTTTCGTTTTGGCCTCGATTTTGGTTGGAAGGATTCACGCGTTCGCGAGGTCCTTCAACTCATGTGGCCATCTTTGATCGCTGCCAGCGGCACCCAGATCAACGTGCTTCTCAATTCCATCTTTGCCTCCTTCACGGAAGGGGGCGAGCGCTCGCTTGCGTGGCTGGCCAATGCCCAGCGCCTGCAGCAGTTGCCGCTCGGCTTGTTTGGCGTCGCCGTTGCCACCGTCACGTTGCCGATGCTCTCCCGGTTGGCCACGGAAGGCATGACGCCCGCCTTCAGGTCCGCCTTGGCAAAAGGGCTGCGTCTCGTGCTCTTCCTCACCCTCCCCTGTGCCGTCGGACTTTCCCTGCTGGCCAAGGAAATCATCTCCGTTCTCTTCGAGCACGGTCGCTTCACCGAGCGGGATGCCATCATGACCGCAGGTCCACTGCAAGCCTATGCCCTCGGCCTTGTCTTCTACTCGGCGATCAAAGTCCTGCAGCCGTCTTTCTACACCATTGGAAAACGGTTCATCCCAATGACGATCAGCCTCGGCATCATCGTCTTTACGGCGGTGATGAACTACACCACCGTCTTCGTCCTTGGATGGGATCACACGGCGCTGGCTTGGGCGACCGCCATCGGCTTGGTTCTGAATTTCTCCACCCTCTACATCCTGATGCGAAAATACGCCTCAGGACTTGAGACCACCTCCCTTCTCGGGTCACTCGGACGCCTCTCGATCGCGATTGCCGTCATGGCAGGCCTCTGCATTGGAGCCAAACTCAGCCTTCTGGCGGGTTGGTCCGACATGGGCCTCATCATGCGATTGGGGACTCTGCTTGCCACCATCACCGTCAGCGCCGCCGCTTACTTCGGCCTCACCAAAGCGCTTCGAGTGGAAGAGGCGGGCGAGTTCCTCTCCCTTCTGGGTCGCCGCTTCGGAGCCAAGAAGCACTGACGGCGGCCCTCGGCGGCTGGCTTTAGCCTCAGCAGAACTCAAAGCCCTGGGGAGCCTTGGTGAGAAGTCGCATGAACCACCCCACCCGATAGCACTCCTCCACCAACAGTGACGCGCCCTCTGGTTGTGCCTCCGGACGGCCAAACTGCTCTTCGGCCGTCAATTCCTTCTGAACCATCGCAATCGCGTGGGCATTCGCTTCGAACGGATCATCCGCCCGCACCCGCCGGGTGGCGTAGAAGCCACTCAGCACCGCTCCTTCGTCCGTCTGGACGTGGAATCCAGAACCATGAATGATCACCTCATACGTTTGAGCCATGGGCGAAACCTTGCACAGGGTACCGTGAGAACTCAACGTTCTTCAACGAAGTCTCGCAGACTGTCCCCATGGGCGGACGACAGTCTGTAGCTTGCCATTGTCCGTCCAATCAGCCAAAGATGGAGGTCTCTGACCCCCTTTCCGATTTGACGAATTGGGTCGCTATTGAGTCTGCCGTCTCCCGCTACCCCACATCACTAATGAGACGCTGATTCAATCGATCTCCAAGCGAGGAGACTGATCAGGGCTTGAAATGAAGCTACTCACGCCGCATCGCACGGCCCATGGTGCTTTCACGAAGCTGCTGCTGGAGTTGGGCGACGAGTTTCTTTTGCGCGGGGTCTTTGGCGAGGTTGTGCATTTCGTGCGGGTCGTTGTCGTGATCGAAGAGCTCGTTGCCACGACGACCTTCGTCCCATTCGGTGTAGCGCCAGCGTTCGTTGCGCAGGCTGCGGCCGATGAACCAATGGCGCGGCTGCACAGTGAAGGCGGGATGATTCCACTCGGCCTGCGGATTCTTCAGCAGCGGCACGAGGCTCTCGCCTTCGACCCACGCGGGCTTCGGGAGATCGCAGAGCTCGACGAGCGTGGGAAACAGGCTCACGTACTCGACGGTGCGCTTGCTCACCTGCCCGGCGGTCGATTGACGCGGATCGGCGATGATGAGCGGGCCGCGGGCGGAGGTTTCAAAGAGCGTCCCTTTCGCCCACATGCCTTTGTCGCTGAGATGCCAGCCGTGATCGCCCCAGAAGACGATGATCGTGTTGTCGCTCAGGCCGTTTTTCTCCAGTGCATCGAGCACGCGACCCACCTGCGCGTCCATGTAGCTCACACAGGCATAGTAGGCCTGCAACGCGGCGCGTGCTCCGTCCTCGCTGAAGCGACGTCCGGCGAAGAGATCGATGTTCATGCGCAGTTCATCCGGCGGCGTGTCGTTTGGGCCGGTGGGCTCGTTGGCAAAGTCCGGCGGCAGAGGCAGCGATGCGGCATCATAGAGATCGAAGAACTCCTTCGGGCATTTCAACGGCACATGCGGCTTGTGAAAGCCGACGCTGAGAAAGAAGGGCTTTCCGGCCTCGGCGTACGTCTTCAACTGCTCCACCGCCTCGTCGGCAATGACCGTGTCTTTCTCCGGCTTGTCCCCGGTCCACGGGCCGAACTCATTCGCCCACGCGTAGCGTGCCGGATCCGTCGGGTTGTTACGATAGGGCGAATGCACCGTCTTCCAGTAGTCCGGCTGCGTGCGCTGCTGTTCGGCGCGTTGCTCCGCCGTGAACCAAGTGGCCGCGACCTTGCCCCCGGCATTGGCTTTCGCAGCCGGTTGCTCGGCGAGTTTCGGTGATCCGTCATTCGGCCCGTGCCAGATCTTGCCAAACTCCGCCGCCGCATAGCCCTGCTCCTCAAAGTAGCGCGGCAGGATTTTCTCGCCGGCCTTCATCACCAGCCAGGTGTTGTTGTCCAGCACGCCCGTGGTCGTCGGATACTTCCCGGAGAGCACCGAGCTGCGCGTGCAGTTGCACAGCGGCTGCTGGCAGTAGGCGCGATCAAACCGCACGCCCATCGTCGCGAGCCGGTCCAGATTCGGCGTCTTCACAATCGGATCGCCATAGCATCCGAGCCGGCAGTTCACATCGTCCGAGATCAGGAAGAGGACGTTCGGGGCGTCCTCCGTAGCCTTGGCAACGGAGGGCTGCGCTGAAAATGACGAAAGGAGCAGGGTGAGGACGAAACGGTTCATGATCGTGGAGAAGACAACGGTTCCGACGGTCCAATGTTGCCGCCACGCGGCATCAACTCTTCTCGCCCTTTCTGACTCTTGCGCATCGACCGGAGTTGCCAATTTCGCACTTCGTGAGTGAACGCGGTAAAACCTTGCCCAACGAAAAAGCCGGAGACCCCGCAAGGTCTCCGGCTCAAAGTGGATCGATCCGATCCGCGACGCGAAGTCAACTCAGGCAAGTTCCTTCAGCTTGGCCTTGATGGCCTCGAAGTCAGGAAGTTGGCCCGGGCTGTCATGCGACTCGGCATATTGGATCACGCCGCTCTTATCGACGATGAAGGCGGAGCGCTTGGGCACACCACCCATGATGAGGTTTTTCTCAGGCAGGAAGGCGTCGTAGGCGACGTCATAGGCCTTGGCGACATGGTGGTCGTAGTCGCTGAGGAGTTTCAGCGTGATGCCCTCTTTCTCGGCCCAGGCTTTTTGGGCGAATGGGTTGTCGCCGCTGATGCCGACGACGGTCGCGCTGAGTTCGTTGAACTCGTTGATGCCTTTGGAGATCTCACAGAACTCCTGCGTGCAAACGCCCGTGAAGGCCATGGGTACAAAGAGAAGGAGGAGATTGTTCGTCCCGACATTGTCGGAGAGCTTGAAGAGTTCAGGGCCTTCAGCACCGAGGGTGCAGAGGGTGAAATCGGGGGCGGTGGTTCCAGTTGCGAGTGCCATAGTGGGTAGGGTGGATTGAGTAAGTCGAAGTTCGGAATCAATGCGCCGCCTCAAAACGACGGCAACAGAGAACGAATGAACGGAGGCGCAGGACGCCAGCGGGGTCAACCGAGTTTGAAATGGAGGTCGCCCCTTCAAGCTCAATCGTTCTTCCGCCTGCGTTTTAGCACCTGCCCCGCCACCAACCAAAGCAGCACCGGCAGCACCGCACTGAAGGCGAGCGCGGCCGCCGGGCTTTTCTGGCCGAGATGCCCCACCGCCGCAAAGGCAAATCCCAGAGGGACCGATCCACAGACCACCGCCCAGAGAAAAGGTCGCCAAGGCATCCGCACCAACCCTGCCAGACAGGCCACGGCTTCAGGCAGGACCGGCATCCACCTCGACAAAGCCACCAACCATCCGCCACTGCGCGCCTCAAAAAAGGCATGTCCTTTCTCGAGGCCCGCCTCTCCGGCGATCCACAGTGCGGCAGGCCTCCCAAGCCATCGGCACAGCCCGTAAGCGACTATGCCCGACAAAATCGATCCCACCGAGCTCAACAGGCCACCCCACCACCAGCCGTACATCCATCCAAGCGCGGACATCACCACCGTGCCCGGCACCGGCAGGGCGATGTCTCCCACCAGCAACAAAACGCCACCCAAGCCCGCCCAAGGACCGAAACGCTCCATCCATGCCCGCGCCCCTTCCAAGCTCAGCGCCGACTCAAAAGCTTCCCCCCAAACCAAAAACGGTCCGATCACCAGCGCCAGTAACAGCCCCACCAAAAGTGCGAGATGCGAGGTTTTTGGCCGAGGTTTGGTGGAGGACATCATTCACATTCTGCCGAGACCGCGGCCCAAGGCAATCCCGTCAAAGCCTCATGCCTCGTGAGCCGATGCGAGGCCCGACGGACGCTGAACCCGAAAATTCCGGCTCAGCATGCCGCTCAGTCCCGTCATCGCCGCGGCCAGTTCGCGGGTATCGCTCCCAGAGCGCTCCTCCAAAACCTGAGCGCAGCGCTCCGCCAACGGCAATTCCACCGCCTCATTGCCCTCAGCCCTCAGCAATCTCTCCACCTTCGCCACCCGCGTCTTCACCTCATCAATGAGTTGCATCACTTCTTCCTCAGCCACCTCACGAGCCGCCAGCAGATGCAACTGTCGGCACTCGAACTGCCGGCACCGAGACGGTCTGGCCTCATAGATCTGACAGCGGCAGTCGCTCAAAAACCGGCAGGGCTGCTTGAAATAGGGCTCGGTCTTCTTTCGCGCCAGCTTCATCCCCAACGCCTCCAGTTCCTTGGCCGAGTCGTCAGGACCCAACTTCACGATGTGAAAAAGCACCCCGTTGCAGCACATCCCGCATGCCGTGCACAAGCGCGAAGCGGCCTGATCATAGTCTGACAATGCGCTCACAAGCCTAAACTACGTGCGCCGGGCTCGTCAGGGCAACGCCTCTTTGTGAAGGGAGGAGGCCTCGTAAGATTCCCATTCAAGTGAGATGCAATCGCCCAAAATCTCCAACCGAAGGCATGCGCTTTTGCCTCTCAATCCCCCGTGAAACGGACTTTGTGAAAAATTTCACAAATAGCGGTTGCCGCTTGAAGAGACTTTCGGATAGTCGTTTCACCGGCTTTGGCTCGGGCCGCATGGCCTCGAGTCGCAGGCGGTCCGCCCTCTGGCCCCCCTTTCTCACATGTCGATTTTGCTCGCCAGTCTCGATCTCACCGTTATCGCCGTCTCCCTGGCGAAAATCATCGGGCTGACCTTCATGTTGGTGTTGCCGATGGTGGCCTACTCGGTTTATGCCGAACGCCGCTTCTCCGCGATCATTCAGGATCGTGTGGGCCCCAACCGGGTCGGAATCCCTCTGACCCTCTTCGGATTCAAGAAGGACATCCAAATCCTCGGAATCGGGGGTCTGATCCAACCCTTGGCGGACGGCTTGAAATTCTTCCTCAAAGAGGATTTCACACCGAAGAACGTCAACACCTTCTACTACTGGCTGGCCCCGTGCCTGGTGATCATTCCGGCCCTTGTCACCTGTGCCGTGATTCCCTTTGGGAGTGAATTGGATCTCGGCTTCCTCGGTCTCGCAGAACCCGTCAAAGTCGTCATCGCCGACTTGAGCGTGGGTCCGCTGTTCATTTTTGCCATCGCCTCCCTCGGTGTTTACGGCATTGTCCTCGCCGGTTGGGCCTCGAATTCGAAGTATCCCTTCCTCGGGGGCGTGCGCTCCACCTCTCAAATGATCTCGTATGAGATCTCGCTCGGACTGTCGATCATTCCCGTCCTCATGATCTTTGGTGAGTTGAACCTCTCGAAGATGGCTGAGTATCAGGATGCCAACGGCTGGCTCCTCCTTCCCCTCTGGGGCGAGGGTCTCACCCTCAGCCGCTGGGTGCTCTTCATTCCAATCGTCATTTCCTTCGTGATCTTTGTCGTCTCCATGTTCGCTGAGACCAACCGGCTCCCGTTTGACCTTCCCGAATGCGAAACGGAACTGGTCGCAGGCTACCACACCGAATACAGCTCGATGAAGTTTGCGCTCTTCTTCATGGGCGAATACGCAGCGATGATCGTGGGCTCGGGGCTTGCAGTGACGATGTTCCTCGGTGGCTGGAGCATCCCCTTCGCACCGCTTTTGGGCCTGGACTACGAAGCCGGCAACACACCCGTCTGGCTCGGCCTCATGCATATCGGAGCCTTCATCGCCAAGGTCGTCGCCTTCATCCTCTTCTTCATCCTCATCCGCTGGTCGCTTCCGCGCTTCCGCTTCGACCAATTGATGAAATTAGGCTGGCTTGTGTTCTTCGAACTCGCGCTGGCAAACGTATTCCTGACTGCAGCGCTCCTCTGCTGGTTCCCGCTGAAGTAACCCCCGACACACTCAGGAAAAAATGGCCACCATTGTTGTTCAACGCCCCAAACTCGCCTGGCACGAGAAATGGTTTCTCTCCACCCTCTACAAAGGATTGAAAGTCACCATGGGACACGCCGTCCGCACGCTGAAGCAACTTCGCGGCAGCAAGACCAAGGTGACCATGCAGTATCCCGAGCAAAAATGGGATGACCAGTTGCCCGAATACTACCGCGGTGCTCCCGCCCTGGTGACCGACGAACAGGACCGCGAGCGCTGCGTGTCCTGCCAGCTCTGCGAGTTCATTTGCCCGCCAAAGGCCATCAAGATCATCCCCGGCGAGATCCCAAGCGATGATCCATGGGCCAAGGTTGAGAAGCGTCCGAAAGAATTCGAGATCGATATGATCCGCTGCATTTACTGCGGCATGTGTGAGGAAGTCTGCCCCGAGCAGGCCATTTACCTCCGCAAAGATTACGCCATCACGGGCGAAAGCCGTGCCGAGATGGTCCACGACAAAGCGAAGCTCTACGAGATCGGCGGGAAACGCGTTGGACTCGTCAACAAGTGGAACGAACTCAAGTAGCCGAGAATGCCGTCCCTCCTTTTCTATCTTTTCGCCGCCATTACCCTGGGCTTTGGGCTCTTGGTCGTGACCGCGCGCAACCCGGTGACGAGTGCGCTTTCGCTGGCGATGAGCTTCGTGGGTCTGGCAGCGCTGTTCATCGGATTGGACGCCTACTTCCTCGGGATTCTCCAAATCCTCGTCTACGCCGGGGCGGTGATGGTGCTCTTTCTGTTCATCATCATGCTTCTCGACATCAAGGCTGAAGAGGGAAAGCAACTCAATCTCGTGCCCATCATCGGCGGGATTGCCCTCGCGGCCATGCTGGCCCTTCAGATCGCAGGTGTGGCCGGATTGTTCGAGGGAGGCAAGACCGCCATCGATGACGCTCCCATTGCGACTCAGACAGCGCTCGAAGCCATGGGCAAGGACGTCCTTCCCACGATCCGGGGCGACCTTGAGGAAGGCCGGCTCCCAGACGCCAAGCTGATGGGCGTCGTTTTATTCCGCGATTACATCTTTCACCTCCAAGCCATGGGCCTGCTCCTCCTCGTTGGAACGGTTGGCGTGGTGGTCCTGAGCAAGCGCGACGATACCCCGACCACGAAAGCCGGATGATCACGCTCAATCACTACCTCATCGTCAGCGGCATGCTGTTCGCCCTCGGCCTCGCCGGGGTCGTTGCGCGTCGAAACATCATCATCGTGTTCATGTGCCTCGAAATGATGCTGAGCGCTGCCAATCTGGCGCTGATCGGCTTTTCCCGATTCAACATCACCGACGGCCTTCCGGACTACACCGCTCAATCACTGGTATTCTTTACCATCACCGTGGCCGCCGCTGAAGTGGCTGTCGGTCTCGCCATCATCGTGGCCCTCTTCCGGGCGAAACAAAGTGTCGAAGTCGAATCCGTGACCAGGCTTCAGGGCTGATGGATTGATCTGAAGCAAGACCCATGAACGAGCAACCTGCCCTGCTTCCATCCCTCGTGCTTCTGCTGCCACTTTTTGTGGCGGCAGTGAATCTCTTTTTCCACAAGCCACTCAAGGGGGTGGCACCGCTGCTTTCGGTGGGTTCCGCCGCGCTTTGCTGCGTGTTTAGCATCATCCTGCTCGGCACGACGGGTGAAAATTTCTCGACGCTCCTGCCCTTCATCCATGTGGAAGGATTCGACATCGCGATTGATGCGGTGATCGACCGCCAAAGCCGCGGCATGCTCTTCGTCGTCACCTTCATTGGGCTTCTCGTTCACTTGTTCTCGCTCGGTTACATGAAGACTGACGCAGGCAAGGCCCGCTACTTCGGCGCGCTGTCCCTGTTCATGTTCTCCATGACCGGCATCGTCCTGGCAGGGAACTTCATCATGATGTTCATCTTCTGGGAGCTGGTGGGCCTGAGCTCGTTCCTCCTGATTGGGCATTGGTATGAGAAGCCCAGCGCCGCCGAGGCCTCGAAGAAAGCGTTCCTCACCAATCGGATCGGGGACTTCGGATTCATGATCGGCATTCTCCTGCTCTTCGCCGCGAATCACGGGGACGTGAGCTTCGAAGGCCTCAAGGGGTCATTTGCAGGCGGTCCGCTTCATCACGCCGCCGGAGCCAATCCGGGGATGATCACCGCTGCAGCCATCTGCATCTTCCTCGGTGCCATGGGCAAGTCCGCTCAAGTCCCTCTCCACGTCTGGCTTCCCGATGCGATGGAAGGCCCCACGCCCGTGTCGGCCCTCATCCACGCCGCCACCATGGTTGCAGCCGGGGTTTACATGCTCGTCCGTGTCAGCTTCCTGATTGAAGCCTCACACACTGCGGCGATGACCATCGCCATCATCGGCGGAGTCACCGCACTGTTCGCCGCGTTGATGGCGACTCAGCAGAACGACATCAAGCGTGTTCTCGCCTACTCGACCCTCTCCCAGCTCGGCTACATGGTCATGGCCGTTGGCCTCGCCGCCATCCAGCTTCACGCTCATGAGGTCGTTCCCGGTCATCCGGCCATGTTTCACCTCTACACGCACGCCTTCTTCAAGGCGATGCTCTTCCTTGGATCTGGCGCGATCATCTATTCCTGCCACCACGAACAGGACATCTGGAAAATGGGCGGCCTGGGCAAGCACATGCCAATCACGGCCATCACCTTCCTCATCGGCACACTCGCGTTGGCGGGGATGTTCCCCTTCAGCGGCTTTTGGAGTAAAGAGACCATCCTTGGTGTCGCCTTCGAGACCAACCGCGGCCTTTTCTGGGTGGCTGCCATCACGGCGATGCTGACCGCTTTCTACATGACGCGGCTTTTCGTCGTCACGTTCATGGGCAAGGCCCGCACGGATCACTCCCGTCACGCCTCGGAAGCGCCGATTATCATGGTTCTGCCCCTGATCATCCTCTCCGTGTTCGCGATCTTCTCTGCTTGGAAACCCATCGCGGACACCTTCCAGGCGATGAAGCCCGATCACGCCGATCCTCACATCACCGTTCTCGCCGCCTCGATTGGTTCGCTCATCATCGGCATTGGAGGCGGCTTTTATCTCTATCGCGGCAAGGACAGCGACCCACTGAACATCAAGCTCTTCGCCAACAAGTTCTATGTGGATGAGGTGTATGCCGTTTTGATCCGAATTTTCCAAGACCGCCTCGCCTGGATCGTCACCGGACTTGAGCGTGTGTTTGTGGACGGTCTCATCACCAAGCTACCTTCGGCATTGCTTTCGCGTGTCGGTTCCGCCGTCCGCATCCTGCAGGGTGGACACCTTCAAGGGTACACCTTCCTCATGGGCACCGGTGTCCTGCTGGTGATCTACTTTTTGGTCTTTGTTCTGCCCCGTGTGGCGCACTCTTGATGGAGTCTTTGTTTTTTGAATGAGCGTGCTTGAAATCATCATCCTGGTTCCCATCCTCGCCGCGCTGGCGATCTGGATTGGCGCACCTGCGCGAGCCACCGCCGTGGCCGCCGCCGCCCTGAACCTGATCCTCCTCTTGGGAATGGCCTGGCAGTTTCCGGCAAGCGCCTCCGAGTCCGGTTCCCTCGCCTTCACCAGCTCCCGCGAAGTGCTCCAGAATCCCGAGATCCATTTCGCCGTTGGCGTCGATGGAGTGGCCTTGATCCTCACCCTGCTGACGGGCCTCGTGACTCTCGCTGCCATCTGGCAGATTCAGGACGACAAACCCCGCATCTACTACACCGCTTCGCTGCTGATCTCAGGCGGCGCGCTGGGAGCCTTCGCCTCCACGGACCTGTTTTTCCTCTACGCCTTCCACGAACTGGCCTTGATCCCGACGTTCCTCATGATTGGTCTCCACGGTCAGGGAGAACCGGCACACCGCCGTGCTGTGGCATGGAAAACCACCATCTATCTCGGAGCAGGAAGCCTCGTCCTTCTTGCGGGTTTGGTCTGGGCCGTGCTCGAATACAGTCCGGCACAGCAGATGACCTTCGACTTGGAAGCCCTACGCAGCCAAGCCGCCGCCTCCCCGCTTCCTGCGGCCAAACAAGGCGTCATCTTCTTTGTCCTCCTAATCGGCTTCGGCACCTTGGTCAGCCTTTTCCCTTTCCATAGCTGGGCGGCTCCAGCCTACGCGACGGCCCCAACCCCCGTCGCCATGCTGCACGCGGGTGTGTTGAAGAAATTTGGTCTCTATGGTCTGATTCGCATTGCCATCCCCCTACTTCCCGAAGGCGCTCAGGTGGAATGGGTTCAGCAGGCGATGCTCTGGATGCTGCTGGGCAACATCCTCATCATGGGCCTCGTGACGATCCACCAGACGAAGCTCGACTCGATGCTGGCCAACTCCAGCGTCATGCACATGGGCTACATTTTCCTCGGTATCGCCGCAGGGACGGACATTGCCCTGAAGGGTGCCGTCTTGCTCATGTTTGCTCATGGCATCTCCATCGCCCTCCTTTTTGCGCTCAGTGGTCGCATGCGGAACCAGCTCGGCACACTGGAGCTGTCCAAGCTGGGTGGTCTTGCCTCCCATGCCCCCGCGTTCACGGTCCTCTTCGCGATTGGTGCCTTCGCTTCCATCGGACTTCCAGGGCTCGCCAATTTCGCGGGTGAGGTCATGGTCTTTGCGGGCTGTTTCACCGGTCACGGACTCAAAGAACTCGGCCAACTTCAGTGGACCGTCGTTGGTGCCCTCTGGGGCGTGGTCATGTCCGCCGTCTACATGCTTCGCGCCTATCGTTCCGTTTTCCAAGGCAGCGCTCAATCCGGTCTGTTCATGACCGACCCATCCATTTCTCAGCGTTGGCCGCTCGTCCTTCTGGCTGCCGCCCTGCTCATCGCTGGCTGCTGCCCCTGGCTGCTTTTGAACCTGCTCAAGTCGTCGCTTGCCGCCGCCGAGATCGCAGCCCTCTGACCTGACCTTTCGATTCTCTCATGTCCGTTTTCTCCATCGAAGTTGGCGTCGCCCTTTTGGGCTTGGCATTGCTGCTACTTGAGGCCTTTGTCCCCACCATCTCGCGTCGGACGCTCGGATTGATCGGCATGGGCGGCGTCGCTCTCGCCTTTCTTCTCCTATTGGGGGCCCCGACCTCGCAGGAATCGCTCCCCAGTTTCATCGCCTCCTGCCACGAACTCGATTCGCTGGCGATGTTCTACAAGGGCTTTGCCCTGGTCACCACCTTCATCGTTCTGTGGCTGGTTCTCGAATGCGCGGGCTACTTGTCCAAATTCACCCTGGAGGGGAAGGTTTCCGAACTCCTCAGCCTGCCCTTGATCGTTTGCGTGGGCATGATGTGGATGGCCTCGGCCAAGGATCTCGTCACGGTCTTCGTCTCTCTCGAACTCGTCACGGTTTCGTTCTACGTCCTCGTCGCCTTTGCCCGCAAGAGCACCTTCTCGATCGAGGCAGGCGTGAAATACCTCATTCTCGGGGCGCTTTCCACGGGCATCCTCGTCTTCGGCATCGCCTGGGTGTACGGGGCCACAGGGTCCCTGACCTTCGAAGGGATCTCGAAAGCCGTTCGTACGACCGAGGTCCATCCCCAAGTGCTCCTCATGGGCTCGGCCTTCATTCTCGCGGGCCTCGGTTTCAAGGTCGCCGCCGCGCCATTCCACATGTGGGTTCCGGATGTGTATCAAGGTGCGCCGACACCTGTCACCGCTTTCCTCTCGGTTGGCTCCAAGGCGGCTGGCTTCATCGTTCTCACCCGCTTCGTGGATGCGCTTCTCGTATCGGGCTCCCGAATTGCCATCGAAGTTCAAGCCTTGCTGCTGGTTGCCGGGGCGATCACCGTTCTTCTCGGTGCTCTTCCGGCGATGTTCCAATCCAGCCTCAAACGCCTGCTCGCCTACTCCAGCATCTCCCATGCCGGTTACCTCATCCTCGCACTGGCCTGCGTGCAGTCCGCTCGTTTTGGGATCTCGGGTGGACAAATCGTCGCCTTCTACCTCGCCACCTACCTCCCCATGACGATGCTCGCCTTCCTTGGCCTCGGCATCATGCGGGCTCAGGGTCTGGGTGAGGAGATCGAGGACTTTCGGGGACTTGCGAAACGCTCCCCGCTGCTCGCCCTCCTCATGACCATCGCCCTGGCCTCCTTGGCGGGCCTGCCTTTGACTGCCGGGTTCCTCGGCAAGATGCTCGTCTTCGTGACGCTTGTGGATCACGCTTACTGGGGCGCTCTTGGATGCGGGATCATCGCGGCAGCGGTTGGCTTCTACTACTACTTCAAGACCATCCTGGTGATGTACAGCGTCGGAGCAGCCGACGATTCGGAAAGCCCTCGCGCCGAGCCAATGACACTCTGCATGGGCACGAAAATCGGAGCCATCGCACTTGCGGCAGTCGTGATTCTGCTCGGCGTCTACCCAAAACCGCTGCAGTCCGTGCTCTCAGCAAATCCTGTGGCACCCAAGGTCACCGCGGTGAGCCGCTGAGGCTCCCCGGAGTGTTTAAAGGCGGTTACGCCTGTTTTTTCGGGGAGCAGAGCTGCCATGCCTTTCGGAAAGGCCAACTGACCGCCAGAAACACCGCGCCCATCAATCCAGCGATGATCTCCGCAGGAAGGAGGAGGACACGCAGAACGGGACGGAGCACGATCTTCATCACCCCGGTCTTCTCGTAGGCGAAGTGGAGGGCGATGATCAGGAACAGCCCCGAAAATTTCACCGCTTTCGGGAAGTGATTGTCCGTCCAAATCTCGAGGAGGAGCAGCATTCCGACAAAACCCACCAACAAGAACGCCGTGTGTTCCAGCCACGGCTCCTTCTTGAGAAGCTTGATGCAGTACCCGGCCACGAGCCGCAGCGTGATGATCCCCAGCGTCACACCGAGGTAGACCAGCCAAATCTGATCACGGGCAAAGGCGACGGCCGCCACCACGTTGTCAAAGCTCAAACTCAAGTCCATCAGCGAGATCATCGCCACCGTCGCCCCAAAACTGTGGTGACTCACATTGACGACCTCGCCCTCTTCGGGAGCCGCCTCCTCCTGCTCCGCGAAATGCGCGCACATCAGCCAGATCAGGTAGGCGCTGCCGATCAACATCAGCCAGGCATTCGCCATGATGAAGCCCGTCATGAACAGCGCCACGATTCGGAACCCATAGGCACCTGCGTAGCCGATGTTCATCGCCATCTTCTGCTGCTTGGGTTCGAGATGGGATGCCATCGCGGCAATCGCGAGCGCGTTGTCCACGGAGAGCAGGCCTTCGATCACAATCAGCCCGATCACCACCGGCACCGCATCTTTGACCATCGTCCAGGTATCTGTGGCTGCGAAAATCTCAAACATCATGAAGGCTGCATAGTGAAGGGGTTGCGATGGCTTTCCAGCACGAATCCACTCGTGCGATTCCCGCCAAAGATCTCAAGACGCAAAATTACGTCCCAACTCCTCACACAGACCCGGAAACGTCGACCAATCCCGGACCAAACCTCGCCAACGCTCTCTTCGCCCCGGTGGTTCCACGCTCAGAAAGGAAACACAGCGGAACTGGCCTGGAGGCTTCCAAGGGAGGGTATACCTCGCGTCATCATGTTCTGTGAAATCATGCTGCCCTAATTCTTGCCTCAATCCTTGCCCTACTCCCCTCGGATCAAAGGCAAGGAATAGGGCAACGATATGGGAGATTCACAAAACCTGAAGACGCTGGTTATATCTTGCCAAGAGGGTTCTTCATTTTCTGTCGAGCTACCACGATCCATTGTCCCCAAGACGCCGCAAACGCGCCGAGTTTGCCGTGCCGTGCCCGACGTTGCCGATCCTCAACTCACCTCCCCACCTACCTCACCAACAGTTCCTCACCCCGGTGCACCACGCGCTCAACCATGCCTTGGACAGTCTGGTTGTAGAAGGGGGTGTTCATGCTGCGGGACTTCATGAACTCGCGGGTGAAGGTCGTGCTGCGGGCGGGATTGAAGAGGATGAATTCGGCGAGGCCGCCTTCTTTGATGGGCACAGGTGCCTGTTTCATGACGCGCCGCGGCTCGGCGGAGTAGTGCTTCACGATCACGTTCCAGCCAAAGACTCCCTTTGAAATGAAGCGGTCAAACAAGGTCGGCAAGGCGGTCTCCAGTCCGGTGATCCCGAAGGGAGCACTGGCAAAGTCCTGATTCTTCTCGAACGGCGTGTGCGGTGCGTGGTCGGTGGCGATGACATCGAAGAGGCCGTCGATGAGCCCCTGCAAGAGCAGTGCATTGTCCTCCTTCGTCCGCAGCGGCGGGTTCATCTTGTAGTTCGTGTCGTAGTCGCCAATGTCCTCGTGATTGAACATGAGGTGGTGCGGCGCGATCTCGCAGGTGACGCGGATGCCACGATCCTTCGCGCGCTTGATCGTCTGCATCCCGCGCGCGGTCGTGACGTGCTGGATGTTCAGGTGGACGCCGGTGAATTCGGCGAGCCGGATGTCGCGAGCGATGCAGATTTCTTCACTGATCGAGGGGATGCCCGGCAGCCCGAGCGCATAGCTAACACTGCCTTCATGCATGCACCCCTTGCCCGAGAGCTCCTTCACCTCACAATGACTCGCCAGGGGGATGTCGTAGTCCCGCGCATACTCCATGGCGCGGCGCAGCACCTGCGGATTGTCGACCGGTGCGCCATCATCGGTCAGCATGACGATGCCCGCTTTCTTCATCGCGGCAATGCCGGCCAACTCTTCACCTTTTCGCCCCTTGGTGATGGCGCCTGTGACGAAGATCGATGCTCCGATCCGGGCGCGGCTTGCGCTCTCGAGAACCGTCTGCACGACCCCGGCGTTGTCGATGGCCGGTGACGTGTTCGGCATCATCACAAAACCCGTCACCCCGCCATTGATCGCAGCTTCCGAACAGGCGGCGATGTTTTCCTTGGATTCCTGGCCCGGTTCCCGCGCGTGCACATGGATGTCGAAGAGCGATGGCAGGAGGATCCGCCCGGTGCAATCGATCTCCTCCGCATCCTGCACGCCGGTCATCCCCGCCGACACACCGATGATGCGATCTCCCTCAACCAACACGTCCGCCTCCAGAAGCGTCGGACTGTCTTCACTGGCGATCTGGGCGTTGCGGTAGAGGCGTTTCATGCGTGCGATGGACATCAAGGGGTTCAACCATCCGTCTGGGCTCCCGGCTTCAGCCAGTAGAGGACGCTCATTCGGACCGCGATCCCGTTTTCGACCTGCTGGTTGATCAGACATTTCTCGTAATTCATCCCGGCATCCGTGATTTCGACGCCGCGATTCACGGGCCCTGGGTGCATGAGGAAGAGATCGCGCTGGCGAAGGACTCCAACGCGCGAATCGGTGAGGCCGTAGTTCTTGTGATACTCAGCGGCGCTGGGGAAAAAGGGCTCGTCCAAGCGCTCACTCTGCACGCGCAGGAGGTAAACCAGGTCTGGCTTCCAGTCGAAGGTGTCGTCCCAATTCCCAAACTGCTGGATCTCACCAGGCACCTCCCGGGGCATGAGCGATCCGGGGGCGAGGTAGGCCACCTGCATGCCGAGTCGGCGGAAAATGAGGCTTGTGCTGCGCGCCACCCGCGAATGCTGAATATCCCCAACGATGACCACACGCTTGCCCGTCAGTTCGCCCATATGCTCCTTGGCGGTGAAGGCGTCCAGCAGGGCCTGTGTGGGATGCGCATGCCAACCGTCTCCGGCATTGATCACCGAAGCGCGGGTATTCTTCGCAATGAGGCTGGGTGTCCCGGATTGCTTGTGCCGAACGATGATGTAGTCCACACGCATGGATTCCAGCGTCTCCACGGTGTCCAGGATGGACTCGCCTTTGACGACGCTGGAGGACTCGATGTCAAAGTGAGTGACGTCAGCCGACAGACGATTCGCGGCGACCTCAAAGGAGGACCGGGTTCGTGTGCTGGGCTCGTAGAAAAGCGTGAGCACCGTCTGTCCCTTCAGCGTGGGCACCTTCTTGACGCTGCGCTTGAAGAGATCCTTGAAGGGCACCGCGTTGCTGAGGATGAAGTCAATCTCCTCATCGGTGAGGGAGGCGATGTCGAGCAGGTCTTTGCGGGGACTCATTTCAGAATTTCGGGGGAAGATTCGACCATCACAATGTCTTGGTCATCCACTTCGGTGAAGCGCACCGACACACGCTCATGGGGTTCGACAACGACGTGCAGGGCCACAAAATCAGGTTGAATCGGGAACTCGCGCCCGGCGCGATCCACCAAAGCCGCCAGCTGCACCGCACTCGGCCGCCCGTGATCCAGGAGTTCGTCCAGGGCCGCACGCACGCTTCGTCCAGTATAGATGACCTCGTCGCAAAGGATGACGTGGGCGTCATCGATCGAGAATGGGATGTCCGAGCCATACAACCTCGGTGCCACCGCAAACCGATTCAGGTCATCCCGGTACTGGGTGATGTCGATGCTGCCAACATCCACCTCATGAGAACCCAGAGCCTGGATTTCTGCGGCGAGCCGCTGGGCCAAGGGCACCCCCCGGTTGTAGATACCGACCAGCGCCAGACGTTCGACATTGACGTTTTTCTCGCAGATCGTCTTGGCCAAATTCCGAATCCCTTCCGCCACACCGGCTTCGTCCAAGAGAATTCGATTCACAGGCTCACTCATTCAGCTGCCAAAGCATTAGAAAGCAGACGCCCAGATGCAAGGGGCGACTTCACTTCATCTCTGCGTTTGCGAATCGTCCTCCTCAGGAAGAGCCCCGCCGCGGTGAAATCGCCCCGAATGCAGGCGCTGCACGTCATCGGCGGTCCACATTGCGCCATCTGGGCCCGCGCTGCGAATGTCGATCCGGTCTGCCGCCTCCACGTGAAAGAACAGCGGAGCGCCCCAGCGATCCACGATCTGTCCCGCTGCGTTGAAGGCCGAATGATCGTCTGGCAGAAAACGGAGTTGGGCGCGATTTGCCCCCCGCAGGGCCGCCGCAAACTCCTCGTTGGCTCCCATCCGAAAGGGCTCCCCGCCCTTGATGAGCAGGATCAGGTTCTCAAACGCATGCCCCACCGCCTCCAGATCGCGCTCCACCGTCGAGGACGGCGTACCATAGGTCTTCAGGATGACCTCCCCGGGAAGGGGTTCCGCCGACCTGCGCTTCGCCGCCGCTGGGACTTCGGCGGGTGCCGCCTTCGATTCGACCGTCTTGGACCATGGAACCTCCTTGCCGACCCAAAGAGCCAGAAGCGTGACCACAACCAACACGACGAGTCGCGCCGTCTTGAAGCGTCGTTGGGGATCCGTTTGGGTCATGATGCGAGGTTGGCCGGTCTGGGTCTGGAATCGGACCGGGAATCTATACCGCTGGCTTCACGAGCCCGAGCGAAGGCTCTGCGGAGAAATTCCCAATGTTTGGCAGGACGTAATCCATGTCGGCGGGCGAAACCCCAAACCACTCCAGCATTTCCGCGAAATACTGGTCCGCTGAGGTACTCGGCACCAAGCGGCCGCCCAGCCCGACGTCGTTACCGCCGTCGAGGGTCAAATCCGGGAAAGCGCCGAAGATCCGCCCACCTTGGATCGGACCGCCCATGACCAGAGAGTTGCCACCCCAGGCATGGTCGGTCCCGCGCCCGTTGCTGCGGAGGGTCCGACCAAAGTCGGAGGCGGTGAAGGTGATGACATCGTCCTGAAGCCCGAGTGCCTCCAGCGCCTTCTGAAAACCCGTGAGAGCATTGTCGAGGGTCGACAGCATCCCCGCCTGCGTCTCCAAAAGCTCGCCGTGATGATCCCAACCCCCAAAGGCAATGAACAGCGTCTGTCGCCTCAGTCCGAGCAATTCGCGCAGCGCAATCGTCTTCGCTGCTGCCAGGAACTGCCGGTCCATCCACGACAGATTCGGTCCAAAATGCGATTCGAGCGATGATCCGTCGTAGCCGTTGAACTGGCTCAAAAAGAACTCCTGAGTGTCGATGCTGCTCTTTGTGAGCCGGGCAAAACTCTCATGGACGAGATTCGAGTACTGCTGCTCGATGATGCTCCGATGCGCGTCGTTCTTGAGCTTCAGAGGATTCGTCGCGTTGCTCGAATTGGGTGCGGTGAATGTCAGCGCTCCATCCTGTGTGATCACAAATTGCTGCGTACTCTGACCCACCTGGAACAGACTGTTTCCCGCGAGTGAGATGCTCATGGAAGTCTGGCCCGTGTTGGCGACGCCGTGCAGGACATCTGCCGCACGCCCACCCCAACCACTGAGTTCGGTCAACCCCTGCGGCACCGACGTTTGCCACTGATCGATCTGGTCCGAGTGGGAAAAAAGCGCCCTCGGCAGCGGCAGGCTCTCACTGAGAAAGTCCGCCTTTGTCGTGGGTTGGATCAGCGTCCCCACGTTCGCCATGATGCCAAGTCGCCGCTTGTTCGTGTCTCCTCCGAGCCCATTGAAGAGTTCCTGCAAGCCGGTGCAGCTCGGATGGATCCCGTAGAGTTGTCCATCGCCACCAGCGTCTTGATTCAGCGGAAGAAGATCGCCCTGGGGAATCGCCAGATTGCCGCGCGTGGTCGTGTAGGTCGCGTGGCGCGCCGCATCCCTCGGCACCAGCATGTTGAAGGAATCGTTGCCCCCATTGAGGAAGAGACAGACCAGCGACTTCCGATCCGTGGGTGTTCCAGCCGCTGCGGCTTGATTGGCCATCTTCAGGTTCAGCAGCGTGTTGAGCACCGAAACGCTGCTCACCATGGAGCACGACGCTTCACCGAGGAAGCGGCGACGGGATCGGAGGCTGGAGGAATCGTTTTTCATCGCATCATTTCATCACCGCGCCTTCGGGGCTGACCAGCGCCAGGTAGGCCGCCACCCGCACGCGTTCCGCCGTTTGCTCAGGGGAGAGTTGATTCACGGCATTGAGGATCGTCGTCCGCGTCCCCAGCGTCATGCGGCCCGCGCAAAACAGAAGGTTCATGCGGTCCACAAGCCGCGCCACATCGGCCGCCGCAAGGTCACGCCACGGCCCGAGGCGAAGCGGCTGCCGGTAGGCATCGTAGAAGGTGAATCCTTCTTCCAGCGTCCGCCAGATTCGATTGGGAAAGGCAATCGACGAGTAGCTGTCCGTGATTTGGAACACGGGTGTGTCGAGCTGAAACTGCGTTGGCAGACCGGGCGCATGGTACTCGGGACGATAAAAATTGAAAACGCTGGGCGAGTAGGTCGGCTCTTGCCGGGCCTCCGCGTAGAAGTCACCCCAATCCCACCAGCGGAGATTCGGCTGCGTCTGCATTCCGAGAACCCGGCCCATGGCCATCATGCGAATGACAGGTTCCTTCAATCGACCGAAGGACGAATCGCGCTCCGAGAACCGCGGATCACGGGCTTCCTCGTCCAGCAGAATGGCTTTGACCACCGCCCCCAAATCCCCACGGACGCCGCTGCCGTTGTCGGCGAAAGCGGCCGCGACACGTTGCACGAATGCGGGTGATGGATTGTCGGTCACGAGAAACTGGATCAACTGGCGCCCGATGAATGGTCCGATGTTGGGATGTTCAAACAGGTGCCGGATGGCATCGCGAACATCGCGCATGCCATTCTTCCGGGTTGCTGCCCGAGCCGGAACCACAAAGCCGCGCAGAAGCACCTTTCTCCCAAAGTCATGACGGTCCGCATGCATCTCCATGGGGACCGTGTTGTCCACATCCACCCATCCGCCCAGTCCCCAGCGCTGGCCGCCGAACCAGAGCCCCGTCATCACGCGAGCCATCTCAGTGATCTCCTGGTTTGAATAGGTCGGGATCGGATTGCCCATCCCGTCGAGCTGCCTGGTGCCGTCCGGATTGAGTTCCCACAGGCCGACACTGAAAAGCTGCATCACCTCGCGGGCGAAGTTTTCATCGGGATATTGATTGATCTCGGGAATGGCTTTTTGGTTGCCGACATGACTCAGATAGCGGCCCATCATTGGGTGAAGCGCCACGTCCATCAGCACGTCGTGATAGTTCCCAAAGGCATGCTCCACGAAGAGGTCGTAGTAGTCGGCCATCCCCATCGCTTTCTCCGTCAGGTTGGCATCCCGGCGTGACGTGACCAAAATCTGACTGAGGGCAAAAGCGACCCGCTGGCGGAGTTGATCCTCTCCCTGAATCGCGGCGCGTGCGAAGGCAGTGGTGATGTTGTTGCCAAAAAGGAAATCATCGAGCTCGCTGAAGTTGTAACTTCGGTCCGCCCGAGGTCCGTAGTGGTCGTCGTGGATGTAGCGAAGGTAGTCCGAGTGCCAGGTTGGCTCGGCTGCCTGTTGCGCCGCAATCCAGCCTTCAAACCCCAGTTCACGCACCCGTTCGATCTCCGCGAGCGTCGGCCCAAAGCTCGCCTGCATCAGAAAGCGCGAGGCCTGCTCGCGTGAAATGCCCGTTCCCTCACCGGTGCTGCCATTGGAAAAGCCGCCCGCCGGAGAACCGCCTTCGAGTCGGGCCAGCAACGCCGCGTAGTCTCCGCTCAGGCTCGAGTCCACCACTCCGTTGCCATCCAGATCCACGGGCACGGCAGATGCGAGGCTGTTCGCGACGTTCGCATCCGAGCCCAGCACGAGATGCTCCGCCCAATCAGTGACGCCGTCGTTGTCCGTGTCGAGATCCGCGATGCTGACGCGATAAAACATTCCGTCTTCCGTGCCGTCCAACGCGTTCGGCACGGTCAGCCGCAACTCATTCCCCACCGTTGCAGGGAGACCCGGAACCATCGTCCACTCGCCCTGCATGTCTTCGTCCGACCAGAGTTGGTGCACTTTGTAAGCCAGCAGTGGCCAGCACACGGTCAAGTCGTCCCCGGAACTCAGAACGTCACTCCAAAGCCGATCATTGGGATCAAACGGATTCGTCCCCGCCATCGCTTCATCCCCGTCCGTCGTGCCATCGCCGTCGCTGTCTCCCAGCGCCGTGAGGGCGAAACTGCCCGCCCACAGCTCCCAGGCATCCGGGATGCCATTGCCATTGAAGTCGCCCCCGTTCACACCAGCCGGAGCTCCCCGATAATAGGGAGGCTTTTGCGTGCCAAGACGTGGATTCGTTCCCGCAGCCACTTCCACGCCGTCGTTGGCGCCATCTTCGTCACTGTCGGCATCTCCAGGCAGGGTCCCAAGCTGGGCCTCGCGGAGGTTGGTCAGCCCGTCGCTGTCGCCATCGAGGAGGGCGTCGGCGGGATCGTATTTGTCCAAGCCATTCGCGTCCTCGAAAGCGTCGGTCATCCCGTCATCATCGCTGTCCTTGCAGTCGGCAAAAGCAGGCTGATCCTCCAACCGGACGGCGTCCACGTGCACCTGAATCGCATCGTGCAGCCACGTGGTGAACCGATTCGGATTCGCCGGGTCCTCGCTGTCTTCCCAAGTCACGTTGTTGTTGTGCGCCTCCGTCATCATCGTGCAGTTGGAGAAGCTCTCACTCACCACCACGACCCCGCTTCCGCCGTTGGCATCCTGATTCACGATGGAGAAGGTAAACGTCCAGGCATCCTGAGCACCGGTGCTGCTCCCTGACACTTGAAAGCGAAGCCGGTCCGACACATCGCACGGGCCGTGCCCGCTGAAGCCCAAGGCCGCTCGCAGATCCACCGGCGGCCGATTCCAGTCGCTTTCCCAAATGTCATTTCCAGGATCGTTCGGGTAGCTGAAGACGGCGTTCGCACCGGAGTAGAAGAAGTGGGTGACGTGGCCCATCACCGTTCGCAGCCCCATGATCATCGCGTCTCCACCCGCCTGCTGGTCATGCCGGATGATGAAGCGGAGCAGGTTGTCATCGCCCCAACTGTGTTCTCCCACGTTGGCTCGGGGATGGTCCCAGACCAACTGCACGTTCTCAATCGTCCAGTCAAACGTGCGCGGCGAGGTTGTGATGACCGGCAGGTCTTCATTGGGCGCGTCCATCACCCGCGGATTGGTCCCCTGATCGCGCTCCTCCAGATCCGTGCGCCCGTCCGAGTCTGTGTCCGCAAGGTTCGGGTTTGTGGGCAGCGGCAGGCGATTCACCTCTTCCCCGTCCCTGATGCCCTCGCCGTCGCTGTCGGCCACGAGGGGATCACTGCCCGTGTCGAGTGCGCTCACCCACACCGTGGTGCCCGTTTCCACACCGTCGCGAAGTCCATCGCCGTCGCTGTCAGGATTGAACGGATCGGTGTTCTTCTGGAACTCCTGCAGGTGCGACAGCAAATCGTCATCGGGATCCAGCGCCGCATCCGCAGCCAGATTCGGGTTCAGGCGATGCGCCAGTTCCCACCAGTCCGGAAGGTTGTCCGAGTCCATGTCTGCAGCCGCGTCTACGATCTGGATGCCGTGCAACCCCACATCGTGATCGTCGAGGGCATTGAGCCACACCCTCACCGAGCTGCCCGTCAGTCCACGATAGCGAATCACGTTGCCGGCTCGCGGACTCGTCGGGTCATTGGCGATGGGTTCAAACAGGCGTTCCTGCGGCCTTGAGCTCGCGGTGCGGAAGTAGCGAATCGTGTTCGGCACCGCTCCGAGTTCCGTGAAGCCACGCGCGCCGTCGTAGGCAGCGCCAACGTAGAGCACGAGGTCGTACGTGGCGTAGGGGATGTTCGAGAACGAGACCCACGCAGGATTGCTCCCGTCCACCGAGAGAAAGCCGCTCAGCAGATCGCCCGTCGGCGTGCCGCCATTGCTGCTCGCCCAGGCTTGCCCGGGCGAATCCCAGAGGAGGGTCATCCCGGAAACAGCCCCGCTGCTGTCCACCAAGCTGCCTGAAGTCGGCGATGCAATCTCGTCCACCGATCCATCGGCGGCATTCCACCCCGTCATTGCCCATGAGTTGTTCCAGTGCATCTGCGGAACAAATCCCGCCACTCCGCGCGGCAGAAGCGCACTCTCAGGCCGCAAGCGGCTGACAAAATTCACCCCAATCGCCGAGGCGAAGGCGGGAGGCGTGCTCGCCGAGGATGTGGGATCAAATCCCGTCCGCAATTCCCACGCGTCGGGAGACAGATCGCTGTCGGAGTCCCACAGGGTCGGATTCAATGGCGGCACTTGGGCCAGCTCAAATCCGTCGCTCAGGGTGTCGTCATCGCTGTCCGGATCGGTCGGGCTCGTCGTGGTTTCATCTCCATCCAACAGACCGTCACCGTCCGTATCCGGGTTCGTGGCGGAGGTCATCGCCGCGAACTCACCCAAATTGGTCAGGTTGTCCTGGTCGCCGTCCATCGTTGCATCCGAACCATCGGCATCACTCAGTCCCTGATCTTCCTCCCACCAGCGTGGCAGGTTGTCCCCATCCCCATCCGCCAGGGCCTCTGGGTGAATCTCAAACGTCAACGAGTCGAACTGAATCCACGAGTCCGTCGTACCTCCGCTGCGCGTGAGCTCGATCACGTTCTCGCCCACCACGGGGGTGAATGCGCCCGCATTGACCTCGAGGAGGAGGCTGCCTGCCCG